>JBMDYE010000266.1:0-4059 GCA_048595135.1 Planktothrix sp.
TAGCAGCAGGTTTAAGTCCTGGTGATGTCCTTTGGACATCACCTAATACCTTTGTTGCCTCAGCAAATTGTGGATTATATTGTGGTGCAGATATTGATTTTGTAGATATTGACCCCTATACCTACAATCTGAGTGTGGAAGTGCTAGAGCAGAAACTCGCTCGTGCTGAACAACAGGGAAAACTACCGAAAGTATTAGTTCCCGTTCATTTTGCGGGACAATCTTGCGAGATGAAAAGGATTTTAGCTCTGTCCCGAAAGTATGGTTTCACTATTCTGGAAGATGCGTCTCATGCTATTGGGGCTAGATATCAGGATCATCCTGTGGGAAGTTGTTTATTTTCGGATCTAGCCGTGTTCAGCTTTCATCCTGTGAAAATTATCACCACAGGGGAAGGGGGAATGGTAGTAACCAATCGAGAGGATTTGTACGAAAAGCTGATTCGGTTACGGACACACGGAATTACCCGTAATCCTGGGTTGATGCAGGGTGAGTCTCACGGGTTGTGGTACTACCAGCAGCTAGAGTTGGGGTTCAACTACCGGATGACGGATATTCAGGCAGCATTGGGTGCGAATCAGATGCAAAGGCTAGATGAGTTTGTCGCCTGTCGTAGGCTGTTGGCAGAAGGTTACAATAACTTATTACAAGATTTTCCCTTAGTTTTACCTGGGCAACATCCTGATACTGAGTCAAGTTGGCATCTGTATGTAATTCGGTTGAAGCTAGATAAAATTGGTAAAACTCATCGACAAGTATTTGAGGAATTACGAGCAGCAAAAATAGGAGTAAATTTGCACTATATTCCTGTACATACTCAACCTTATTATCAAAAGTTAGGTTTTAAAGTTTCTCATTTTCCCGAAGCAGAAAAATATTATCAAGAAGCTATTAGTCTTCCAATTTACTATAGCTTAACAAAATCAAACCAAGAGAGAGTTGTAGCTGTTCTTCTAGATATTCTTAAATGAAAACTGTTATTATTGTGCAAGCCAGAATGACCTCTACCCGCTTACCTGGAAAGGTACTTAAACAGGTATTGGGAAAACCTTTGCTTGAATACCAGATTGAAAGATTACAACGAGTGAAGCTGGCAGATGAAATAGTCATTGCTACTACCATTAATGAAACAGATGAACCCATTGTTGAATTATGTAACTGTCTTGATGTTGCTTACTTTCGCGGTTCGGAAGAAGATGTATTAGGAAGATATTATCAAGTAGCTACGGAACACAAAGTAGATATAGTGGTTCGGGTGACTTCAGACTGTCCTTTAATTGACCCTAAAGTTATCGATGAGGTGATTAATTGTTATCTAAAAAATCAATCAAACTATGATTATGTTTCTAACTCCTTAGAAAGAACTTATCCCAGAGGAATGGATACTGAAGTGTTTTCTTTTTCAACATTGCAACAAGCTTTTTGGGAAGCAACATCACAACCAGATCGCGAGCACGTAACCCCTTTTATTCATCGACAACCATCAAGATATAGTTTGGGTCATGTTATTTATTCTGAAGATTGCAGTCACTATCGATGGACAGTAGATACGCCCGAAGATTTTGAGTTGATTCAGAAAATAATCGAAGCAATTTATCCTAGAAAACCTAATTTCACGTTAGAAGATTGCCTAAGTTTACTAAAAAAGTATCCAGAGTGGTACATTATTAATAGTCATGTAAGTCAAAAAAACTATGATCAATAAATCGACAAAACCAGATAATGAGAATTTCGTGACGGAACAGGAAAAATTTTGGAGCCAAGGGTTTGGTGATGAATATACTCATCGGAATCAAGGAGATAGCTTAATTGCTCGGAACTTAGCCTTATTCAGTAAAATTTTTTCTCATACTCAAAAAATAAATTCATTAATTGAATTTGGAGCCAATAGAGGACTCAATATAGAAGCCATAAAAAAGCTATTACCTGAGTTAGAAGTATCTGCGGTTGAGATTAACAATTTAGCAGTTGAAGAACTCAGAAAAATAGAAGGGATTGAGTTAGAAATCTACCCTCAATCAATTTTAGATTTCAACCCAATACGAGTTTGGGATTTTGTACTAATCAAAGGCGTACTAATACATATTAACCCAAATTTTTTAACACAAGTTTATGATCGATTGTATGAAAGCAGCGAGCGCTATATTTGTATCGTTGAATACTATAATCCTACTCCTGTTGAGGTAACTTACAGAGGTCATCAAAGTAAGTTATTTAAACGAGATTTCGCCGGTGAACTGCTGGATCGGTTTAAAAATTTGCAACTTTTGAATTATGGATTCGTCTATCACCGGGATAACCACTTTCCTCAAGACGATCTAACTTGGTTCTTACTTGAAAAAACTTCATAAAGGAGATACTTCAATGATTCGATATTGTAATTGTTGCGTAATGCCAGAAACAAAACCCGATTTGTTCATTGATACAGAAGGGGTTTGTAGTGCCTGCCGTAATATGGAGAAGCGGCAAGCGGTTGATTGGGAATCTCGAAAACAAGAGTTACTAAAGGTACTGGATCGCTATCGGTCAAAAGATGGAAGTAACTACGACTGTATTGTTCCAGTTAGTGGTGGTAAGGATAGCCATTTTCAAGTAATCAGGATGCTAGAACTTGGTATGAATCCACTATGTGTAACTTCCACAACAGATAAATTGTCGGATATTGGAAGGTGTAATATTGAGAACTTGAAAAACTTGGGAGTTGACTACGTTGAGGTGACAGTTAACCCATCAGTGCGACGAACCATTAATAAGTTAGCCCTAACTCAGATTGGTGATATTTCTTGGCCTGAACACGTTGTTATCTTTACTATTCCTGTGCGGATTGCTATACAATTTAATATTCCTTTAATCATTTGGGGAGAAAATCCTCAGAATGAATATGGCGGGCCTGCTAGTGCCACAGAAAACAATACGCTGACCAGAAGATGGTTAGAAGAGTTTGGAGGATTGTTAGGATTGAGGGTTTCTGATTTGATTGGCCAGGAAGGAATTGAACGAAAACATCTGATTCAATATAGTTATCCTTCCGATGAAGATTTGCAAAGGGTAGGATTAACTGGCTTGTTTTTAGGTTATTACTTGCCTTGGGATGGTTATCAGAATGCTCTTTATGCACAAGCTCATGGTTTTCAAACTTATCACAAGCCAGTAGAAGGTTCTTTAGTTAACTACGAAAATCTAGACAATTATCAAACTGGAATTCACGATTATTTTAAATTTTTAAAGTATGGTTTTGGGCGGGCAACTGATTTAGCTTGTTTGCATATTCGGAGAGGGCGATTGTCGAGACAAGATGCGATTAAGTTAGTCAGAATGCACGATGGTAAGTTTCCTTGGGTGTACCTTGGTTGTCATATTGAGGAAATCTTGAAAGACGTTGATATGACTTTAGATGAGTTTATCCAAACTTGCGATCGCTTCACAAACAAAAAGTTATTTGTTTGTGATTCCCGGGGAAATTTAGTCAAAGATCAAGACGGGAATCTGACTAAGATCAACTATGATAATCTTGATTAGGTAATCCCTATGAAAAAGGTCGTAATTACTGATTACGGAATGGGCAATTTAGATTCTGTAGCCCGGGCAGTCCAGGAATGTGGAGGCAATCCTGTCATTAGCCAAAAAGCACAGGACTTTCAAGAAGCCCACTATATCATTCTTCCTGGAGTTGGAGCTTTTGCGACGGGCATGAAACATCTTTCAACTTCCGGTTTAGACCAAATTTTGCACGAACAAGTCATCAATCACGGTATTCCTTTTTTGGGAATTTGTTTGGGAATGCAGCTTTTAGCTACTCAGGGTTTAGAGGGCGGAGAAACGAACGGACTAGCCTGGATTGAAGGAAAAGTTAAACGTCTAGAACCTACTGAAATGGATACCCGAAGTCCCCATGTTGGTTGGAATGAAGTTATCTTTAATCATCCTTCACCTTTGTTTGAAGGAATTCCTAGAGGTAAAGATTTTTATTTTGTCCATAGCTACCACTTTGTATGCCAAAACCCTCAAGAGGCAATTGCTCATACTCCTTACTGTGGGAGTTTTGTGTCTGCCGTCAAT
>JBMDYE010000267.1:0-1855 GCA_048595135.1 Planktothrix sp.
AAACAATGAAACTATTTTGGCTCTCCCCATCCTTTTTATTAACTGCAAATCTTGTCCTAACTTAAGGAAATTTTAGGGCAGAACTTGAAAATCCTCAACAGTTAACCTTAATTCTTCATCAGCTTGTTGATAATCGTAATCAATATTAATTGACTTAGGGTAGCCCGTTTTGGCATCGTAGTCTGTGACTAAACTAGCTGCGTTTCTCGCAGTCGCGTCCCTAATCACATTAAACAATTTAGGCACTGTATCGTATTGCTTGAAAAGTTCTGAATTGACTGGCTGGCCTGTGGCTACAGAAGTTATAGAAACAGTATTTCCAGCACGCACTTCTATCACAACAGGGCCTCTAGCTTCGCCCACACAAAAGCAATCTCTTCTTAAAGTGTATTTGTAGTTAACGAGATTTTGCACATCCCATAACCGTATATTTCTCCGTAACTTTCTTAATTCCGGTTTTTGTGTTTGCGGTCTTTGCGATAAAATCTGGTTCGCAAGAGGACTAGATAATACAGGAGCACTCAAACTGATAAAAGACAGTAAAAAAAGCAAGGTAGCAGCGTAAGGCAACATTATAATTATCCTTTGTCAATGTAAAAATCTATTAAAACCTATAAAAGTTTGAGAAAATTCTTCCTGATTATGACTTTGTGAAAGCGAAAAGACTAGGCTCTCTCACAACAAACAAAAATCCAGAAAAATTAACTCACTTTCATTTTGAATACGTTGATAATGATATTGTTCCCAGATCACTACAATCTCTTTTGAGAATTCAACAAAAAGCCTAAATAAGTTATCCAGTTTTAACGGCAGAGAAAAAGCTTTTGGTAACATAGAATTTACCTAATTTTACTTGTGATATACACACCATCATCAAAAGATAAAAAGATTTAATGGACTTGTAAATCATAAGTTTTAAAGCCTTAGTTTATTCAAATCAGAGCTAGGTAGCATTTTATAATAGGCAAATGTATATTTCCCGACTCTGATCATCCAAATAATTAAATAATAGAAGTGATAGGCAGAGAAAATACCTATCACTTCTTTCCATTAGAGCGCAGTTAAACTGTTAAGCATTTAAACTTTATGTATTGCCGAGCAACGTTAGGTTAAATTATGCTTTTACTGTCGCTTTTTTTTGCTGTTTGCGTTTGAGCATAAAACCTGCACTCAAAGCTCCAACTCCCAGTAATCCGAATACTGTACCTGGTTCGGGTACAGGAGTTTTTGGGCCTGTTGACGGCAGGGATGCGGAACCCCAGATCTCAGCAGAAACGCCTGTAACGCTTTGATTGAATGTACCTCCTCCCGTTGCTAAATCGATAAGAATTTGCTGCCGATTAGAAGTGTAGCCGTATAAAGCCCCATCATCATCAAAAGCTAAACCATAGACACCACCAAAACCAATATTCCCGATTTTGCTAGCTGCGCCATCCAAAGCAATCGACCACAAGCTATCACCGATTGATGTACCTAGAAATCTGTTGTTAACAGGATCATAGACTATATCACCACTGCTATTGAAGCCAGCAATATTAGCTACTAACGATGCAGCACCCGTTAAGGCGTTGATGGAGTAGAAACCCGACCCCCCTGTTCCATACAGGGCATTACTGGTAGTGAACCCCAAACCGTTCATGGAATAATTCCCCAGATTGCCAATGTATGAGGATATACCTGTGGTTGTGTCGATGCGATACAAATCACTGAAAGTGATGCCGAAAAGTTCTCCTGAATTAGATAAAGAGATGTCAGTAAAAGTTGGGCCACTAGAAACTTGGTTAAATACTCCTGTTGTGTGATTGACTGTTCCAACTTTTCCGTCGCCAGTGGAAACATAAAAAGTTGCTGCACG
>JBMDYE010000268.1:0-22321 GCA_048595135.1 Planktothrix sp.
TGGCTGAAGTCTTCCTAAAATAAAATGATCTGCTCCTGTCCCTCCCGTTAAATTATCATACTGAACTCTCGATGCCAAGGGAAAAGATTCTGAACCCTGAAAACCATCTAAACTATCATTTCCACTTCCCCCATTTAAAGAATCACTCCCCATCCCGCCATAAAGGGAATCATTCCCCTCATCTCCTTGTAAAAAATCCTCACCAAAACCCCCCACTAAATAATCATCTCCCCAACCCCCATAAATCGAATCATTACCTCCTTCTCCATACAAACTATCCCCTCCTAATCTTCCTTCCAGCAAATTATCTCCTTCATCTCCGTATAAAACAATCGGATCAAAAAGACCGGGAAAAGGAAAAGGAAAAGGGGAAGGATTGATGAGATCATCAGGATTAATCGTGATGAAACTATTCATAGTTGACTCCGTTACTTAAAACATCTCTAACTCTAAATCAACCTATATCTCCGTCAATTGAACCTATGCACTTGATCAATCCTGACTCATCAATCCGGTTCAAATATCCCTTTTTAAAGTTAGGATCTTATTGATAAAATAAATTAAAATTGCGATCGCATCTTTCCTATGAAAACCTCAGAACGTCTATTTTTTATCGCCTTACTTCCCCCCATTGAAATTCAAAACCAGATTACAGAGATTAAACATTATTTTGCAGAACACTATAATAGTCGCCATGCGTTGAAGTCACCGCCCCATATTACCTTGCAACCTCCGTTTAAATGGTTAACAGAAAATTTGAATCAATTAGAACAACATTTAAGCTTATTTGCTCAAAATTATTCGTCAATTCCGATCACCTTATCGGGATTTAATGCCTTTCCTCCCCGTGTTATTTATGTGGATGTAATTAAAACACCGGAATTATTAACTATTCAGCAAGATTTAATAACTTATTTAGAAAAACATCTTAATATTGTTGATCCAGTGTCTAAAAAACGCCCGTTTTCTCCTCATGTGACCGTTGCGTTTAAAGATTTAAGCCGTCAAGCCTTTAAAATAGCATGGCCAGAGTTTGAACAGCGTTCGATTCAATTTGAATTTACAACACCTCAATTAACGTTATTAATTCATAACGGGCAAAAGTGGAATATTAAAACAGAATTTCCTTTGTTAAAAAATCCATAGTTAGATGCGATCGCACTTTTATAGTTATGTAAAACTTTTTAGAATAAATATAAAGGTTTAGTAAAATACCTGATTTAACCCCTCAAGCGTTTCAATCAGCATAGTTAGAGTTTTAACAGCGTTCGATTCAATTTGAATTGACTACACCCCAATTAACCCTATTAATTTATAACGGGCAAAAATGGCAAATTCAATCAGAATTTCTCTTTTCCATCATTAATTAGATAAGAATTACTAATATACCAAAATTTTCAGGGAATATTCGGAGAAGCTTTACATCATCTTTAAATAATTATCTTGAAATATATTTTTTTAGTAAAGTTGGCTGTTTACTCTTGACCCCGCTGTTAGTTGGATTACAAGCTAGAGTCAGTAATCTTACTTAAATCTGTTTTTTACTGAAAAAATCTAGCTTTGATTTCCAGTATAAACACGGAGATAACTAAAGATACTCGGACAATAACTTTTATGAGGCAAGAGAATCATGACCGTGTTAACTGTTTTGAAAAAATTATCAATGATGACTTTTGGAGCCGCCTTGATTGCTTTGGGAAGCGTTGGTTCAGCAGAAGCTGCTACGATTGTCCAAGGCTCGATTATTAAACCAGATGAACAGACGACTACAGTGGATTATTGGGATTTCACTGTGAATACAGCAAGCCAAGTAACAATGAATGTTCTGGCTTATAGTATTGATTTTGGAAATGGGTTTTCTGGACTAGATTCTTATCTTCATCTATTCAACGATGATGGATCATTAGATGTTAGTGATTGGATTACCAGTAACGATGATAACTTTTCGGCTGATGCTTTATCAGACGGGAGTATATCTGGCTTAGATTCTTATCTGTCGCTCTTTTTAAATCCAGGTCAATACAAGCTCGCGATTTCTGATTTCTATTTCAGTCAAGAGCAAGCGGTGGCTGGAATTCAAACGAGTTTTAATCCGATGGGGGGTAGCAACGGAGATTACCAAATTACCTTTACGGGAGATGTCACGCTAGCTAGCGTTCCTGAACCCACTTCTATGTTAGGATTATTGGCTTTTAGTGCTTTAGGTGCAGGTTCAATGTTGAAGCGCAAACAACAAAACAACCCATAGGATAAAAATTTTCAGCGTACTAATCAACTCTTTTTTTTAAAACCATTTAATTCTCAACTTTACACCCAAGAAAGGCTGTTTCTTTGATCAAAGAAATGGTCTTTCTTAATTTTGAATCAATAGACAATTAAAACCCGTTAATTGAGGCTTTGCTTCAACCAATCTAATATTTCTTGATTCACTCGTTCTGGGCATTCATCATGGGGGCAATGTCCGGCATTTTCTAATTCAACTAATTTTAACTGATCATAATAGTCTAAATATTGGCTCGGATTAGCAAACTTAATCGGGACTAACCGATCTTGTTGACCCCAAATTAATAAAATGGGAATTGATAATTTCGGTAACAAACTTTTAACCGATGGCCCTAAGCGAGGACTACCAACGGTTTTAAATAATGAACAAAACGCCCTAGCTGATCCCCGTTCTAAAGCCGGAGTGACTAAAATTTCCACTAATTCATCGGTAATAGAATTCGGATTATCATAAGCTAACTGTACCCAACGACGGACAAACGAGGGGCGACGAGCTAATTGAAAAAATAATCTTAAAATAGGAGGAGAAGCAACAATATTTTGCAGGGTTTCTACCACCGGAATCATCCAAGGCGGTAACACTTCAAATTGAGCCGCTGGATCAGGTAAACTAATTAAAATCAATCCTTTGACCATTTCCGGATAAGTGGCGGCGACCATTAAACTAATTAATGAACCGACGGAATTCCCCACTAAAATAACAGGTTCATTAATAAAGGTTTTCCAAAAGTCATAAACCTGATCCACCCATAAGGTCGCTTCATAGGATGCGATCGCCTTTTCCGAAGCACCAAACCCCAATAAATCTAAGGCATAGACCGTATGATATTGACTTAATTCCGTTAAATTGTATCGCCAGTGACCAATGGAAGCACCAAAACCATGTAAAAAGATCATCGGATAACTGGACGTCGAAGAGGGGGACGCTACGGTCGTCTCCTTCGGAAGATCAGGATCAAACTTGGGGACAGAATTCTGCCGCAGACGAGCGCGAATAAAGGTGTAGCGAATCCGCCAACCTCGCCAGATCCAGTTTCGTTGAGAGCCGACTTGCTCAGACCAACTGATGGAACTTGCCAAACTTCCTCCGTTCAAAACATAACTTTACAATTTCTCATGTTAACGTTTCTAGAATTTAGATTAAGTTTGGACGGAATTCTGATCGGAATGAGTACAATGATTAGATGTAGATCTATCTCAATTTCTAATTAACAGCTTGCAAAATTCCTTAATGCCTGTGCTGGATAAAAAAGTCAATCGCAACCTCCCTCAAATCAACGAAAATATCCGATTTCCCAAAATCCGGGTCATCGATGCAGATGGCTCTCAAGCTGGGATTCTCACCCCCCGTGAAGCGTTACGGCTGGCGGAAGAAAAAGAACTGGACTTGGTATTAGTCAGCGACAAAGCCGATCCTCCTGTTTGTCGGATTATGGACTATGGCAAATACAAGTACGAACAGGAAAAGAAAGTTCGCGAAGCCAAGAAAAAACAACATACGATTGACGTCAAGGAAGTCAAAATGCGTTACATCATTGACGAACACGACTACAAAGTGCGCGTCAATCAAGCCAAACGCTTCCTGCAATCCGGTGATAAAGTCAAGGCAACCATCACCTTCCGAGGTCGAGAAATTCAACATAGCCACCTCGCCAAAGATTTGTTACAACGGATGGCGGTTGACTTACAAGAACTCGCCGAAGTTCAACAAGAACCCAAACAAGAAGGTCGCAGCATGATGATGTTGCTCTCTCCGAAGAAGTAAAAGAGCAGGGGAAGCGGGGGGAGCGGGGGAAGCGGGGGGAGAAAATAGTTCTTCTACCTTCTACCTTCTGCATAGCTGCCTCCTGCCTCCTGCCTCCAACAATCGACTACACTGGTAATGAATCAAGACGTTTAATCGTCGAACATTATTGGGTTCTTGGGGTCTGGGCATCGCATGGACAAACCGATGAGTAATTCCACAATTGTGGGACAAAGGGTGCTGCGGGGATTGAATCTCCGTACCGAAGAAGTAGAACGAACCTTGCTGATGTTCCTGGTCTATACAATGGCATCAGTGGGGTTAATTTGGCTGGAATTAAGCACCGTTGGCTTATTTCTGGATGAATACGGTGCAGATAAATTGCCCTGGATTTATATTGCAAGCGCTGGAATGGGTTCCAGTTTAGGGTTTATCTATTCTTGGTTGCAAAAAATCCTCCCGCTGCGTCGGGCAATTGTTGTCATATTCCTAGTGATGGCTGTTCCCCTATTTTTGTTCCGCTTCGGAATTGGGGTGACAAATTTCAAAATTCTGGGAATTAGCCTTCAATTTATTACCTTATTTTTAATGTGGCTATGGGTGGAAGCTTGTTACGTTCTCAACGATCTCAATAACTCCATCACGGCTAACCAACTGTTTAATATTCGAGAAATTAAGCGCACCTATCCCATCATCAGTAGCGGCTTTCTCGTGGCGGGTGTGATTAGCGGTTTCTCCCTACCCCTAGTTTTAAAAGTCGTTGGACTCAATAACGTTACCTTGCTCTCCGGCTTAATGGTCTTAATAGCCGGAGGCATTTTATTTTATCTGTCGGAACGCTACGCTCAATCATTCCCCGACTCCTCGCGATGGATATCCGAAGACGAAGAACAGGAATTTAGTACCCGCAGCCTCAGAGGCCCTGTTTTAGGCTATGTCATCCCCTTGGTTTCATTCTTTGTGTTGGCAGAAGCGTTATATGTGTTAATCGATTTTCAATTTTTCAGCCAACTGGAATTTCAAAATGATGCTACGGGCGCTAGTGGAATTGTTAGCTTTTTAGGGATTTTTGAAGGAATTCTGAGTATTTGCCAAGTTTTAACCCAGTGGTTTGGTTCTAGTCGCCTAATTGAACGTACTGGAGTCTTTGTCACCGCTACGATTTTACCCTTTGGGGTGATTCTTTTAGGAACAATATCATTGTTGGGAGGAATAACCGGACTCTTTTCCGTGTTCATTGGGTTTGTGATCCTACGGTTTTTAGATGAATTATTCCATTACACCTTAATTGAAAGCACCGGAGCCGTCATTTTCCAACCCCTACCGGATCACGTTCGCAGTGATATTCAATCCCTGGTGAATGGGGTATTTGAACCCATGTCAACTGGGCTAACCGGAGTGGGAATCTTAATTGTCCTGTGGTTAACGACCGTCATCTTTCCCACCTCAACGGCGACCCAACTTCAGAATGAACAAGGGTTAGTCTTCGATGTCTTAATTATTCTGATGGCGGCGGTTTGGCTGTTCGTGGTTTGGTTGATTCGCTCTCAATACGTGGGGTTATTAATCCGCAGTGCAGAACGGGGACGTTTAGGCTCGTTTGACGTGGATATGAAAGCGTTTAAACGCAATGTGGTGGAAACCTTGAGAAAACCAGGAGAAGAAGCCGATAAACGCTCTTGTATTGAAATGCTCAGTCAGCTTGACCCGAAAAACGTTGGCGAAACCTTGGTTCCGTTATTAGATGTGCTTCCCCCCGCTTTGCAGCGTCAAAGCTTAGAAATTATGCTCAATCACCCCAATCCCACTTATTTAGAGGATGTCCGAGCCTTTTCTCAGCGACCGTTACCCCCGGAAGTGTTGGCGTTGGCATTACGTTATATTTGGCTGATTGAATCGAATCCTGATACGGAACAGTTACGGCCTTATCTCCAGCCCAAAGTTGATCCAGTGGTCAGAGGGACGGCGGCTGCTTTAATTTTACGTCGGGGCGATCGCGAACAAAAAGCCGTTGCCACCAATACGATTCGCCGGATGATTACCTCCACCCAAGAACGAGAACGGGTGATGGGGGTTCGAGCGTTAGGAGAAGCGGATTATTTACAAGGATTGCGACTGTATCTTAACGATTTATTACAGGATGAATCGTTGCGGGTACGTTGTGCATTACTGGATGTGATTGCTTCCACCCATTTAGAAGAATATTACCCTTCGTTAATGAAGGCGCTGCTCTATCGGTCTACTCGCGACGCGGCCTTACAAGCCTTAGTGCGGTTAGGAAATGAAGCGATTCCGTTGTTGTATCAACAAGCCAGTGATATCTATAAACCAGATCTCGTGCGCTTACAAGCTTGGACAGCGTTGGGGGAAATTGGTACTGTTGAAGCGTTGGATACTTTGGTTAGTGAATTAATGATTTCTTGGGGAACTACCCGTCGTAATATCATGAGAATTTTACTCAAAATTCCTAATGATGCGGGGATTGAAGGGGTGTTAGAGCGGGTGGGACGCACAGGGGTAGAAACCCTAATCGAACAGGAATTAATGTTCATTGGTCAAATTTATGCCGCGCTGCTGGATTTACCATTAACACCTCCTCGACCTGTGGAAACCGACGATGAGGAAGAAGACGAGGACAACGAACCTGCAACTGTCCTTGATTTAGTGGAAACTCAATCCCCTGAACAACTCTTAAGACGAGCGTTGCAAGGATTAGAAATTGATGCGATCGAGCGCTGTTTCTTATTAATGAAGTTTTTGTATCCTCATAATTCGATTCAAGCCGCATCGTTTAATATTCAGTCTAATTCTTCTTCTAACGTGGCGAGAGGATTAGAAATTCTGGATAATACCGTTGATATTGCAAATAAACGGGCGTTAATTAGTGTTTTAGATCAGCATTCTCAGATCGAAAAGTTAAATAATTTAACCGATTTATTTACTTATCAACCCCTTAAACCGAGCGATCGCTTACGTCGGTTGTTAGAATTGCGCCATTTCCTCTCTGACTGGACGTTAGCTTGTTGTTTCCACTTAGCCAGAAGTTGCCGTTGGAGTCTGACAGCAGAACAAACCTTAATGTGTTTACGACACCCGACGGGTTTTGTGCGAGAGGCGGTCTTAGAGTATCTTCAGGTTGCTTCTCAACGGGCTTTGATAGAATTATTGCCAATGCTGCAAAATGATCCCGATCGTTTAGTGGCAGCCCAGGTGGAACAAATGATGACGCAGTTGGGAATTAAAAACGCTTAAATTCTCTGGGAACTGTGTTAAGTAAATCTAGTTTAAAACTTTAATTTTTAATTGGCATTGACTTATGTTAACTAGCGTTGAGCGCCTATTATTTGTGAGGGGTGTCCCGATTTTTAAAGAATTACGGGATGATTTTTTGGTGCGTCTGGCTTCTGTAATGGATGAATTATCCTTTCCAGAAGAACATAGTATTTTTACTGAGGGACAAGAAGGGCGATCGCTTTATATTGTAGTGTCAGGACGGGTGCGGGTTCATATCGGCGATCGGGATTTAGCCGAACTCGGAAAAGGCACTTGTTTTGGGGAAATGTCGTTATTTGATGCGGAACCTCGATCCGCAACAGTCACCACTTTAGAATCTTGTGAATGTTTAATGTTAACCCAATTACAACTCTATGATGCGATTGATGAAACCCCAGGAATTGCGATTAATATTATTCGGTTATTGTCACGTCGTATTCGTGAACTTAACCAAAAATTAAACGCCGCTCAAAATTCCGCCTCCCCCCTGGAAAACTCAAAAGTGGTTGAGTTAAAATCTTCAGCAGGATAATTCAGTAATCAGTCATCAGTAATCAGTAGTTAGTCATCAGTGCTTCTTATCTCTTCCCTATTGCAAGAGTAACTATTGCCTAATTCTTAATTCTTAATTCTTAATTCTTCCCGATGGCTATTAAAGAAAGAAACTGGTTTGAATTAGCGGTTCGTGTGAAAGGATCAGTGATTCTTGCGATTATGCCACGTGTGCTTGTGTGCAGTGGATTGGGATTATTAATTTCTGCCTTAAATACTTATGGGTTTCCCCTTCCAACTAAAAATTTTAGTCAGTTAATTTTTCCTGATTTAGTGTTAGGGTTACTGTTAGTTTTTAGAACGAATAGTGCTTATGACCGCTTTTGGGAAGGACGGAAACTTTGGGGAACTTTAGTTAATACGGTTCGTAACTTTTCCCGTCAAATTTGGGTAATGGTTCCCACTAAAACGAGTGAAGATACTGTTGAAAAAACTGCTATTTTAAAATTGTTAGTGGCGTTTGCGATCGCCATCAAACTGCATTTACGAGGAGAAACAATTAACTCAGAAATTGCCAATTTAACCACCTCTGAACAATATGCTAAACTGCAAGCGGTTCATCATCCTCCCCTAGAAATTGCGTTTTGGATTGGTGATTATTTACAACGTCAACATCATCGCCATGCGATTCATACTTATCAATTGATGGCGTTACAAAAACTTTTAGATACCATGGTGGATGTTTTAGGGGCTTGTGAACGGATTTTAAAAACTCCGATTCCCTTAGCTTATCAAATCCACTTACAACAAATTCTCCTACTTTATTGCTTAATTTTACCGTTTCAACTCATTAATAATTTAGGATTGGCGACGGCATTAGTTGTTGGGATTATTAGTTTTACCTTGTTTGGAATTGAAGAAATTGCCCGCCAAATTGAGAATCCCTTTGGTTATGATGATAATGACCTTCAGTTAGATGCCATTTGTCAAACCATGCTCATTAATATTGAAAATTTAATCTCTAATTCTCCCAGTGTTCAATCTGATTCTTCAGAGGAGAAAAAAATCGAGCTATAAACAGTGATAGGCGAGGTAGCATCTAGAAACTGGTAAACCTAGCGGTTTAAGCATCGATTTTAAATTATCCGATGACGGCGATGCTTAAACTTCCTTCTACTAAATTTAATAATAATCCGTTAGAAACCTATAAATAAACGGATATTGATAAGGTTGATCAGGATTCTTAATCACTGAAATAATCGCTATAATTGGCATAATAAAGCTAAAAATTACTAAAAGAGCGAGTAAAGGAATGCCAATCAATACAAAAGCGAGAACGGTAAAAACAAAACCATAAATGTACAAGTTAATATGGAAATTGAGAGATTCCCTAGCATTGGCTTTGACGACGGAATCCTTAGATAGAAATAAAATAGCGATGGGAATGCCCAAGGCGACCACAAAGGCACTGAAAAAAACAGCACCATGGGCTAAGGCTGACAAAATCATTCGCTGATCTCGATCCATCATAATATATCCCTCAGAAAAATATCAGTTTAAGGGTTGCAGTCATCTCAAAAATCTCTAGTCGTCAAAGCACAAATTAAGGGATGATTTCAAAAATCTATTATCCTTAATCGTCTTAATTTGTGAGTTCTGACTCCTTCTCTAATTATAAACAGTTTACTTAGGGCTTGTGTGTTCAACTTAACATTCCATTACCCCAGTTCTAAAGTAGTCACACCAAAGATCTGATTTAAGGGTAAATTAGGCGGTTGATGGGTATACATTCTAGCGGTTTCAAAGACGGGTTGCATTGAGTATTTTTGCACTAATTCTTTCGCTGCGGGATTAATATCCGGTATATCTAAAAACACAGGAACCGCCGGAACTTTTGCCATTAATCCGTTTAATAAAAGTTCAGCTAAAGTGGGGTCATCGGCAAATAACGGCCCAATTTTATACCCTTGACGACATAACCGAATCATCCCATACCCTTTTAATTGATTCTGTTGTTGAATGGCTAAGGCAAAAGATTCGGGTTGTTGTATCCAAGATTGCAGAAAAACTGGACGAGGGGCGGGAAAATGTTGCGTATCATAAGCCAATAAGTCTTCCCAAGGAACGTCAGAAAGATTAATCACTTGATCGGGCATTGTTCCGCCTCCAATGCCTTGATAACGAATATGACGATAGGCAATTTTAAAGCCGGATTTTTGATAATTTTCCTGTTGAGCAATCACCCCATCTAAGGCAATATTACGTTGATTTCCTAAATAGTTCAGGGCGGCTTGCCACAGTTTAAATCCCCATCCTTGACCTCTAAATTCTGGTTTAACAATATAAAACCCAATAAACCCAAAATTGTCATTATAAGTAACAGCAGAAATGGTTCCAATCGGTTCATCGTTTAAACAAGCGATTAGAAACCCTTGGGGATCGGTTTGATAAAAGCTGTCAGCATCATATAAACCGGGATTCCATCCTTCCTTTGCGGCCCAATCTACGGCTAGATTGAGTTCAGTTCGAGTCATTGAACGAATTTCAAATTTTGGTTCCATAATCAGTAATCAGTAATCAGTAATCAGTAATCAGTAATCAGTAATCAGTAATCAGTAATCAGTAGGGCAGTCAGGTTTTATTAGTTTTTAGTTTGATAGCAGTTTTCGATAATTACTTTTACCGAATCCTACTTAATAATACGATTAAGTTAATCGGGCTATTGAATCAATCAGTAACAATTAACTCACAGACAACTGTTGACCCAGAAAATAATGATTCCCACGCACTCTTACTGATTACTGATTACTGATTACTGTTTGATCAGATTGGCGATCGCATTGACTAACTCAAACGGGTCGATGGGTTTGGCTAAATGAATCTGAAACCCTGATTTTAAGGCTTTTTCGCGATCGCTAGCACTGGCATAGGCGGTCAGGGCAATGGCTGGAATTTGGGAATTGAGGATGGAGGGGGAAGTTCGGATGGTTTCAATTAAAAGATTACCACTCATTTCCGGCATTCCCAAATCACTGACTAACAGATCAAAAGCGATCTTCTGCATCTGTTCTAACGCCTGTTGACCCCTAGCGGTATCGGTGACAATAGCGCCTTGTTCTTCCAAAGATAGCCGAATTAACTCTCTCGTATCGGCTTCATCTTCCACAATTAACACCTTTAATCCTGATAGCAATAACGCCTCGGCGGTGGTCGAGGGGGACTTCTGATCCGGTGTTGGTAAGGTTTCACCCATGAATAACGGTAGTTGCACGGTAAAGGTTGCCCCCTGTCCTACCCCTGGACTTTCAGCGTGGACAGTGCCGCCGTGCATTTCCACCAAATGACGAACAATAGCCAATCCCAAGCCTAAACCCCCATGCGATCGCGTCGTGGAACCATCCGCTTGCCGAAACCGTTCAAAGACAAACGGCAGAAACTCAGGACTAATTCCCACCCCCGTATCGATGACTTGAATTTGAGCAGAAGGGGTACAGTGGGGAGGACAATTCGTTGGCTCAATTACTGATAATTTAACGGTAATTTGTCCTCCTTCGGGGGTGAACTTCACGGCATTGGTGAGTAAATTCCAGACAACTTGCTGTAAACGGTTCATGTCGCCCCAAACAAAGATGGGTAAATCCATTCCTTGTTTGACCAGTGTAATGTTTTTGGCAATGGTGGCGGAACGTACTGTTTCAATAGCTTCTTCGATCACAGAAATTAATCTAACCTGAAAACAATGGAGGGAAAGTTTTCCTTGAATAATCCGAGAAACATCTAAAATATCTTCGATTAATTGATTCAGTAACTTGGTATTGCGCTCAATCGTTTCTAACGCTCGGTCGGTAGTGGCTTGGTTGAGTTTGCAGCTTTTCAGTAAACTCGCCCAGCCCAACATGGCATTCATGGGGGTTCGCAGTTCATGGGATAAGGTGGCGAGAAATTCATCCTTAATGCGGTTGGCGCTTTCTGCTTCCGCCCTGGCGGCTTGTTCCCGAATCAGTAGAGCTTGCCGTTCTGCTTGAATTTGCTTTTGTTCGTGGATATCCGTTGCGGTTCCATACCATTTAATAATGTTGCCTTCACTGTCAAAAGCCGGTATCCCTCGACTCAGATACCAGCGATATTCCCCATTGGCTCGTCTTAGCCGATGTTCGCATTCGTAAACGTTTCCAGTTTGAACGGCTGTTGTCCAAGTGTCTAGGGTAAGTTGTTCATCGTCTGGATGTAGAACAGGTTGCCATCCCCACCCCTGACCATTGGCTTGGCTAATGCCACTAAATTCTGTCCATCGTTGGTTGTAGTAATCGACTTGCCCGTCGGGGTTGGCACTCCAGACAATCTGAGGCATAGACTCGGCTAAAGTACGGAAGCGGGCTTCGCTGTTTTTCAGGTCTTCTGCCACTTGTTGACGGTCGGTAATATCGAGGAAATAAATCGATAAACCTTGAGAAGAAGGGTAAAGCCGAACAGCAAACCAACGGTCAAACAACGGGAAATATTCTTCATATTCAACGGTCACTTGTTCGGCTAAGGATTTATGAAGATAGGTATAGGTGGGGGATGTTCTTAATTCTGGGAAGATTTCCCAAATGGAATTTCCAATTAATTCGTCTTTGGATTTTCCGACCAGTTGTTCTGCTTTGGAGTTAACGTAGGTATAGCGCCATTGAGAATCGATACTGACAAAGCCATCGGTAATGCTATTAAAGATATTGGTAATTTGCCGATTTTTCGCTTCTAAAAATTCTTCAACTCGTTTGCGATCGCTAATATCATAAGTAATCCCTAAAATTTGATGGATTTCTCCAATTTCATTTAACAACGGCACATAATTAACAATCAGGGTATATGTGCCAACGGGGGGTAAGGTTTGGGTGATTTCTACGGTTTGGGTGGTGCGGGTTTTGATCGCTTTTTCAAGGGTGGGTAAATAGGGATCGGTGATCTCTGGAGGAAATAAGTCTTCATCGCGACGACCGACCATTTCGATTAATGATTTCCCACTGCGTCGAATTCCTTCTTGATTAACAAATTGTAGTCTACGTTGGGGATCATAAATAACAATAACATAAGGAATACTATCAAAGGCAACTCGGAGCCGTTCTTCACTTTGACGAATCGCTTCTTGAGCTTGTTTTTGTTGGGTTAAATCGAGGATAAAAGCAACGAATTCTTCTCGCTGTTCTCCGATCAAAGAATAACCGACTAAAACAGGAACTCGATGCCCTTGTTTATGAAGATATTGTTTTTCATAGGCTTCACAAGCTCCTCTTTCTCGTGCGATGGTAATTTGAAATTCATCTAGCGGTAAATATTCGGGAGGAGTCAGATTGAGCCAGTCTAAGCTGCCTGATTTTAATTCTTCTCGATTGTAGCCAACAATTCTTAAAAATTCGTCGTTTGCGCCTTTAATATAGCCGTAAATATCCCCAAATAAAATTCCGATTATATTGGCTTCAAATAAACTTTGAAGTTTGGCTTCTGTGACTTTTAAGGCTTCTTCGGTTTTTTTTCGTTCGGTAATATCTTCTGCAATTCCCGCCACTCGGTGGATGGTGTTATCTTTACTAGGAATTGGAAAGCCGCGATCGCGTATCCAACGCAGTTCTCCATCAGGACGAATCACCCGATATTCTTCATTAAATTCCCCGTTGAACTGGAGGGTTTTAATCGATGCTTCTTGAATTCGTTCTTGATCATCAGGATGAATGGCGACTAGCCAGTGATCAGGATTTGCATATAAGTTAGCACAAGGATAACCCCAGATTTTTTCATAGGCGGGACTGACATAAAGAACTTGTTTATTGGGGGGATCGATCACCCAGAAAACATCTTGCAAACTCTCAATAATGTGGCGAAATTGTTCCTGAGTTTGTTGTAAAAATGAACTTTTAATCAGCGTTAATTCATTAATTTGGGTTAAGGTAATAATGACTCCCGAAATTGTCGTTTCATTCCCTTGAAATAAAGGTTCAGCATTGACTAATAACTCAATTAATGCCCCTTGGGGTTTGTAAAAATATAAAACAACGTTTAAACAAGCTTGCCTTGTTTCTAAAACAATATTTGCGGGAAAACGTTCGGGAGGAAGGGCAGACCCATCTTCTTGAACAAAATGCCTGAGTAAATCAAAGGTAGTTTGATTACTAATCTGCTCAATACTATAGCCTAAAATCTTAGCTGCATTGGGATTACACGCTTGGATAGTACCATCGCCTCGTTGAAGAATCATCCCAGTTTCTGCTATTTGCTGAGGGGGGGGTTCTGCCTGGGGTTGCAACGGTGATTCGTTTAATAAAGTGGGATGAAAAGAGGATTCAGATAATCTTGAGTTGTGCATTTGAGCAATCCCAGTAATCAGTAATCAGTAATCAGTAATCAGTAATTAGTTTTTAATTTTTCTACTTTTTATCTTTTACTTGCGTCCCACTAAGCTTGTCGAAGTGCTGCCGCCTGCCGCCTGCCTCCTGCGTTCTCTAAATTTTTAATTCTTAAGATAGATGTTTCTTAAGTTATGATAACAATCCCACTGAGGACTGGCAAGGTGAACGGTTTAATTTCATCGAACCGGGAAGAGTGGGTGAATTAACTTGTGGTTTGGGCGATCGCAGCTTGAATCGGGTTAGATGGGGAGTGTTAATTGTTGTTGCAGATTTTCTATTTTTTCTGTTGTTGATTATTAAACTCATGCCTTGTGGTAGAAGTTCTGCTAAAAAGGAAGAGTTAATATGCTGGGTAAAGACGACAAAAGTTAGATTTCAAGGGAATTCAATCTCAATTTATTAAGTTAAATTTCGTTGTTGGGGGACTCTAATATTATGCGCTGGGAATTCGGTCGCAGAAGTACCAATGTTGAGGATAGACGGGGATCGCGTGTTTCTGCTCCCGTGGTGGGAGGTGGGATTGGTGCCGTCATTATTTCCCTAATTATTGCATTTTTGGGCGGTGATCCGAGTGTGGTTTGGCAGCAAGAACCATCAAGTTATGATTCCTACCCAGATTCTTCCCAACGGAGAACCTCTCCAGTGGAAGATCAACAGGCGGAGTTTGTTTCGGTGGTGTTAGCGGATACGGAGGATACTTGGGGCGCTATCTTTCGCCAACAGGGGGCAACCTATCAGGAACCGACTTTAGTGTTATTTTCTGGCTCAGTTCAGTCTGCTTGTGGCTATGCTCAAGCCGCCGTTGGGCCGTTTTATTGTCCGTTGGATCAAAAGCTGTATATTGATCTGAGTTTCTATGAAGATTTGCAAAATCGCTATCAAGCACCGGGGGATTTTGCCCAAGCTTATGTCATTGCCCATGAAGTGGGTCATCATGTTCAAAATTTACTGGGAATTTCTGATCAGGTACAACGGTTACAGCGTCAAGTGAGTAAAACCGAAGCTAACCAATTATCGGTACGGTTAGAATTACAAGCGGATTGTTTTGCTGGAATTTGGGCGCACAATGCCGAGCGATCGCGGCAAATTCTGGAACAGGGAGATATTGAGGAAGCGCTGAATGCTGCGAGTAGCATAGGCGATGATCGGCTGCAACGTCAATCCAGAGGCTATGTAACGCCAGAATCCTTTACCCATGGAAGTTCTGCCCAACGAGTTCGGTGGTTTACCAGAGGAATCCAATCGGGAGATCCTAACCAATGTAATACGTTTGAGGCGGCAACGCTTTAAGGAGGACATTAGAAACAAGGTTTCTTTGGTTCCAATGTAAGGGGTAACTTGTTTGAGCGAAGGCAGGAAAGAGGGAATAAAAATAAAATAGAAAAAAAGACTTTACAGGGTAGGTTTGCTGCATTATATTTAGCAATGCAAATCTATCATGTTCATGCGGTTTAAACTTTTTTAGTTTTTGAACCGAATCACATAACACAACATGAAAAACCAGGCTCAACTATATTTTAATTTATTTTGTATAATTATTCAAAATTCTATTATTTTTTCTACGATTGGTTACGGACAATCGATTCTTCCTTCAAGCGATGGGACAGGAACCCAAATCACCCCAAATGTTATCCCAGGAACTTCTATTCATCAAATTAATATTAATGGGGGTCAACTGTCAAGAGATGGGGCGAATTTATTCCATAGTTTTGAACAGTTTAATTTACAGTCTCATCAAATCGCTAATTTTATTTCTAATCCCAATATTCAAAATATTTTAAGCAGAATTAATGGTGGAAACCCTTCGATTATTGATGGATTAATTCAAGTCACGGGGGGAAATTCTAATTTATTTTTAATGAATCCGGCGGGAATTGTATTTGGTGCGAATGCGCGGTTAGATGTTCCCGCTTCTTTTCTAGTTACAACGGCTGATAGTATCGGATTTGAAAATAACCAATGGTTCAATGCAGTGGGGGAGGCTAACTGGGGAAATTTAGTGGGAACGCCTCAAGCTTTTATTTTCAATCATTCCACCCCTGGAAGTATTGTTAATTTCGGTCAATTATCGGTTCAAAATCAACAGCAGTTAACCTTACTTGGGGGAACAATTGTTAATACAGGCTCTTTGAATGGGGGCAATATTTTAGTTCAAACCATACCCGGGGAAAATTTAGTTAGATTTAGCCAAAGCGGTCATTTATTGAGTTTAGAAATTTCTCCCATTCAACCGTTAGAACAATCAGGAATTAATCCCTTATCTTTACCGCAATTATTAACAGGTTCAGGGTTAATTGAAGCGACTGAAATTCAGGTTAATGAGTTAGGAGATATTATTTTAACGAACGGACAACGAATTCAGTCAGGAGATATTGCAATTTTTCCCAATTTAGGCGTGGTTTCACCCCGTTTAACGGCTGAATCTATAACGTTGAATGCTGATCATGACTTAACGTTAATTGAAAGTCAATTATTCACCACAGAAGACTTAAATCTTTTAGCTAGAAATACGGTTATTATTCGGGACGGACAAACCCCATTTCAAGCTTTTTCTGGGGGTAATTTAACCATTCAAGGGAATCAGACTATTGATATTTTAGCCTTGAATCATTCCCAAACTCCTTTTCAAGCGTTGGGAGATTTAAACTTAATCAGTAATGGGATTATTTCGGGAGATGCTCATTTTGTAGCGGGGGGAAGTCTTAGGATTTTAGACTTATTAGGAAATGGAGGAACGTTTGTTAGTTTATATGACCCAATTATTAGTTCTGAGGGTAATGTTATTTTTGGAGATTATACCGGAGCTTCATTAAAAATAGAAGCACGAGGTTCAATTCAAGGTGGCGATATTATTATTACTCAACCGGATGCTAGTTTAACGAATTTGAGTGATCCTGATATTATAATTTTAAGAAATAGTCCGTCTTTAATTTTACGGTCGGGTCTAACGGTTTTAAGTAATCCTCCTAATTTAACGGCGGTTACAACGATTAATAATACTTTTTTTGCTCAGACTAATGAAAGCTCAAATAATAATATTGCTGTCGGTCAAATATCCACCGCAGGTGGCCCTGTTATTATCGAATCTCCTGGTAATATTACACTAGATGCAATTGATAGTTCGGGAGGAAATATTTTCCTCAATGCAACGGGAAATCTGACCGTTACGGGAACGTTAGTTTCTGATGGCGGGGAAATTACCCTTTTAACAGATAATTTTCTGCGCGTTCAGGGAACTTTAACAAATTTTAATGGAATTAATGCCAGTATTTCTTCCGCAGATCGTGAAGGGGGAGGTAATATTTTAATTGAACATGGAGGCGAGGAAAATACACCGTTTATTGTGGGGAATTCAACAACAAATGGAACCGCAGGTGCAATTACTACAGGTTCAGAAACAATTTTTCCCGTGTTTTCTATTCCTGTTCCTCCCGCTTCCTATAACCAAGGAAATATTACTATTAATACAACAGTAATTCCTGTTACGCCAGAACCCACACCCATTCCTACCCCCATTCCCACCCTAGAACCGACGCCAATTCCCACACCCATTCCCACCCCCATTCCGACAATAGAACCGACGCCAATTCCGACACCTATTCCGACACCCATTCCGACGCCAATTCCGACACCTATTCCCACCCCAATTCCCACAATAGAACCGACACCTATTCCGACGCCAATTCCAACACCAACTATTTCTCCGTCTTTACGTCAGACAGTAGAACAAACGATTCTTCCACCTGTTAATAATGATCAACAGATAGAACTGATACAACAGCGAGAAAGCAGAATTGGTAATAATCTGATTTGGAATAATCAAGGAATTTTATCGATTGATTCTACTGAAAATCTAGGTTTAGAAAATGGATTAAACGAAGCAGACACAGAATTAATCGTTAGAGTGGATGACAATAATCAAATTGTGCTGGAAGAAATTGAGATTGAGAACTCCGACTCTCAAACTTCTATTGAACAAACGCGATTAGAAATTAACGAAAGTTTGGAGACTGGAAATTTTGAGCAGGCGGTGACAAAATTTGAAGAAATGGTTGATCTTGAATATACTAATTATTTAGGAAAACCTATTTCTTCACCGAAACCAAACTTAAAAGAAATTCAAACTATTTTATCTAACCTAGAAAAGAAAACAGGCAAAAAAGCGGCGATTGTTTATATTTATTCCAGACCGGAACAATTAGAAATTCTGCTGATTACGGCTCAGAATGAAGGATTAATTCATCGGAGGATTTTAGAGGCTAATCAAGCTGCTTTATTTCCAGTTATTAAGGAGTATGTCAAGGAAACTGCAAACCCCAAAAACCTCAATTCAGAGAGTTATTTACCTTCATCTCAAAAACTTTATAACTGGATAATTGAACCCATTAAAGCAACTTTACAAAACCAAGAGATTGATCTTTTAATGTTTTCTATGGATAGGGGATTGAGGAGTATTCCCCTTCCGGCTTTACATGATGGTCAACAGTTTTTAGCAGAACAATATAGCTTAAGTTTAATTCCGAGTTTTAGTTTAGTTGATAACCGCTATCGTCGTCTCGCTAAGGCAGAGGTTTTAACAATGGGAGCCTCTATTTTTCAAGAACAAGCTCCCTTATTTAGTGTGCCTTTAGAAGTGAGAATTATTGCTCAAGAACGCAGTCAAGGAGAATATTTTCTGAATGAGGAGTTTACCTTAGAAACCCTTAAACAGCAATATAACACTCAACCGAGTCCGATTGTTCATTTAGCGACTCATGCTGATTTTAGACCGGGAAAACCTAGTAATTCTTTTATTCAATTGTGGGATACTAAATTAACGTTAGATCAAATGCCGGAAATCGGATGGGATGATCCAACAGCAGATTTATTAGTCTTATCCGCTTGTCGGACGGCGTTGGGGGATAGAAATGCAGAATTAGGCTTTGCAGGATTGGCGATCGCATCGGGAGCAAAATCCGGTTTAGCGAGTCTTTGGTATATTAGTGATGAGGGAACGTTAGCGTTAATGACAGAGTTTTATCATCATTTAGAAGGAACAACCACAAAAGCCGAAGCGTTACAAAAAGCGCAAATTGCCCTGTTAAACGGTCAAGTTAGATTTGAGGAAGGACACCTATTGCTTTCAGAAGAAGGAATTAAAATTGCCTTACCTCCCGAATTAGAAAACCTGAGTAATTTCAACTTAACCCATCCTTATTATTGGGCAAGTTTTACGTTAATTGGGAGTCCTTGGTAACAAGCTTAAAGAAGGCAAGAGGCAGAAGAAAGAGTTAAAAAAAATACCCAGGAGTCTACCACAATGGCTGAAAATAACAACTATATTTTGGCGAAAAACTTTGGGGGGTTGAGTGATGACGAAGCCTACAGCATCAGCGTAGACAATAGCGGTAACGTCTATATCACGGGACGTTATAATTCCCCAGAATTTGACCCCGGTACAGGTACAAATCTTATCAATCAAGGTGCGAATGATATCTTCGTTGTCAAATTTGATAGTAGTGGTACTCCCCTTTGGGCAAAAAGTTTGGGGGGGAGTGGTGATGATGAAGCTTATAGTATCAATGTAGATAGTGGCGGGAATGTCTACATTACCGGACTTTTTACTTCAACTGACTTTGACCCCGGTACAGGTACAGGGATTCTCCCCAATAATGGGGGTGTAGATATCTTCGTTTTGAAATTTGATAATAACGGTAATCCACTTTGGGCAAAAAGTTTGGGGGGAAGTGGTGCTGAAGCGAGTAATAGCATCAGCATCGACAGTAACGGAAACGCCTATATTACCGGATTTTTTACTTCCACTGACTTTAACCCGGGTACAGGGATTCTCCCTAACAATGGGGCTAATGACATCTTCCTGTCTAAATTTGATCTTAATGGTAATCCCGTTTGGGCGCAAAGTTTGGGGGGGAGTGCGGAAGATTCTGGCTATGGCATCAGCGTCGATGGTATCGGGAACGTCTATACCACTGGCTTCTTTGATTCAATAGACTTTGACCCCGGTATCGGTACAGGGAATCTCCCCAATCAGGGGATTAACGATATTTTTGTTTCCAAGTTTGATAATAACGGGAATCTGCTGTGGGCGAAGAGTTTGGGGGGAAGTGGTGGGGACTTGGGCTATGGTATCAGCGTCGATGCTGTTGGGAACCTGTACACCACGGGATGGTTTGAGTCAACGGACTTTAACCCCGGTACAGGGATTCTCCCCAATAAGGGGGGTAATGATATCTTGGTTTCCAAATTTGATAATAATGGGAATCTGCTGTGGGCGAAAAGTTTGGGGGGGAGTGGTACAGATGACGCTGAGGCGATTAGCGTCGATGCTGTCGGGAATGTCTACACCAGTGGATGGTTTGATTCAACGGACTTTGACCCCGGTACAGGGACAGGGAATCTCCCCAATAATGGAGGTAACGATATCTTCGTTTCCAAGTTTGATAATAACGGTAATCTTATTTGGGTTGAGAGTTGGGGAGGGAGTGGTGATGACTATGGGGAAGGCGTCAGCATAGACAGCACCGGGAATGTCTACACCAGTGGATATTTTGTTGAAACTGTAGACTTTGACCCCGGTACAGGCATAGCTAACCTCACCAGTAATGGGTTGAGAGATAGCTTCGTTTCCAAGTTGGGTATTGTTCCGTTTGAACCCCTCAACGCTGGACTCACCGGGGTTAGCTTTAGTGATGGAATTTGGGGAGACTATGACAATGATGGGGATTTAGATGCGCTAGTTGCAGGTTACGATAATAGCTTAACCTCATTCATCGAACTTTATCAAAATAACGCTGGAAGTTTTTCTGCAATTAGTCCAGTTGGATTATTTGGTATTTCCCAAGGAGATATTGCTTGGGGGGATTATGATAATGATGGAGATCTTGATCTCGCTGCAACAGGTTTATCTGGTGGCCCTTTTACGGGTATCTATCGCAACGATAACGGTACATTTACGAATATTAATGCCGGATTAACAGCTTTTTTTAATAGTGCTTTAGCTTGGGGAGATTATGATAATGATGGGGATTTAGATCTGATTGTTGCCGGAAGTAATGGTGGCAACCCCACCACTCAACTTTATCGCAATGAGGGCGCGAATACTTTTGTTGATAGTGGAGCAACAATTATCGGTTTATCAAATGGGGATGTGGCTTGGGGAGATTATGATAACGATCAAGATTTAGATCTGTTAATCACTGGGGAAAATGGAGGAACTGCTAATCTTAAAATTTACCGCAATGACCAAGGAGTTCTTACTGATATCAACGCCCCATTTCCTAATTATTATAATCAAAAAATAGCTTGGGGAGATTATGATAATGATGGCGCTCTCGATATTGTTGCCACTGGGTATGAGAGTTTTTTCAATGTCAATATCTTAGAAGTCTATAATAATAGTGGAGGGACTTTTTCAACAACAACTGTTTTACCCGGTACAATTGGTGATGTGGCTTGGGGAGATTACGATAATGATGGCGATCTCGATATTGTTGTAACAAATGCTGATCAGTCTATTATTTATCGCAATGAAGGTGCGAATAATTTTACTAATATTGGTGCTAAATTAGCGGGTGTCAATGACGGGTCAGTCAATTGGGGAGATTATGACCAAGATAGTGACTTAGATCTATTACTGACGGGTACTGATGCGGGTTCATTCCCTTTTGCTGAAATTTATACTAATAATATTCTCACCCCGAATACCTTACCCACTTCTCCCGTTAATTTGAATGCGGTTGTTACGGGAAATACGGTAACATTTAGTTGGGATGCCGCCACGGATGCCCAAACCCCATCTACAGGTTTAAATTATAACTTAAATGTGGGTACAACCTCAACTACTTTTGATGTGATGTCATCCATGTCTTTAACGGATGGAACCCGTCAAGTGGTGCAGTTAGGAAATACAAATCAGAATACAAGTTGGAGGTTAAATTTACCCTACGGAATCTATTATTGGTCAGTCCAATCAATCGATACTGCCTTTGCAAGTTCCCCGTTTTCAGCCGCCACACCGTTGATTGTTCCTCCCCCAACTTATGATTTTAGTTTAGTAAATTACCTCACTCCCGAAGGGGATACAACCGCTATCCCTAACCTGATTGAAATTATTAGAACTGGAGATATTACGGTTGCAGAAGAT
>JBMDYE010000269.1:0-10311 GCA_048595135.1 Planktothrix sp.
TTCTCGTTGGGTTTGCATTTCCACAGCGATCGCTTCAAATTGCACTTCCAAAGAACCATAGGGAATTTCTAAATCAACGGTTGTTTCAATTTGTTCAAAGGCATTCGGAGAAAATTCTGTTAACCAACGGGGGCCATCAACAACGCTGCGAGATTGTCGATCAAAGACCCAAATCTTAATATAAATCCGAGGTAAATTATCCGGTAAACGGACTCGAACTTTTGCAGGGCGTCCGGCGATAATTTCTGTTCCTAATACCTCAAGTTGCGGTTCAGGAATCGGTTGATCTTCGGGTAAAAGATAAGGAATGGGGGAATGAGTTGTAGACGTTTCGGGCTGAACTGCTTTTAACGGTTTGCGTTTTGCTAAAAATGCGCCTGTCGGTGCCAAGGGTTCATCATCAACCACAATTTCTTCCGATTCTAAGGGCAGAGGAATGGGTTGGGGTGAGATATTTCCCTCTGAACTTGCGGCAGGTTGTTCAGCCCGTCTAACAAGATTACTCGCCCCTTCAGCAAAGGGAAGATCGGGTAATGGCGGGGTATTTGCCCGTTTGATCCATTGTGACCACTCCTGATCCTGGGCTAAGGCATTTAACCGTGACCAAAACCGATTATTCAAATCTAACGCTTGAAATGCTTGTTGCACTTCAGGACTCGCTTGAGGTTTCGGGGGTTGGTCTAATTTCAACGGTGTGGGAAGGCTGGTTGGCGGTGTGGATTCTTCCCCAGGGGTCGTCGCATCTTCTTCTGATGAAGGGCTAGTTTGAAGTGGTATCGGGACAGGTTGGGTTTTCTCTTCTGGGGTTGTAGGTCGAGGTTCAAAGGTGGGGAGACTTAAACCCGCCGCCGGACGAGAAGCTGGGGAGGAAGATTGAATTTTGGGCGGTAAAATAGCGACAGTTTCTGGGGATAAGGGGGTAACCGTGGGTTGAGGAACTGGTTTTGCTTCTGTGAGTTCGGGTAAATCCAGGTTGGTTAGTTCTAAGGTAGACACTTCAGGAAAATCATCCTGTTCTGCTTCTATCCCAAAGTTGGTATCAATGGCATCGAGTAAATGTTCTACTTGAGTAACAATATTAAAAGATTGGCTGGTGACAGAAACTCCATCATTGCAGAACACCACTTCCCCCAAAATTAAACGGGTTTTGCATTCAAAGGGAATATAAACCACACTGGAAAAGCAGAGTGGCAAACTCGATGGTGCCAACGTTTGGCTGACCTCGAATAATCGATTTCCCGTTTGGGGGTCAGAGATGCGAATTTGCAGTTGAGGTGCGGGAATCAGGGAATAGTTAGACTGAGGATTTTCAGGCGTTGATGGGGGTTGTTCTACCCGTCCTGAAACGATTAAGGCTTGACCTAACTTCGCGACAAAGGATTCCTGTTCTAGAGTGAGTTGAAGAGATTTGAGTAAAAGCTCAAAGTTCGTTTCGGGTTCTGGGGAAGGTTCTGGAGTGGGACTGGGGGGCGGGACAAGGGAAATTGTCAGTTGAGGCGGTTCTGAGGCGTCTGAAGGGGTGGAAAGGCGGGCGGTGGGAAATTGGACAACTTTAGCGGATTGTTCTTCCGTGGGTTCTGGTGTCGTTGGCAGGGGTTCAGGTTCAAGGATGGGAGTCTGGGGTTCATCGAAGGGATGATCCACATCTGCTTCTTGAGGCAGAACCCGCAGTTGAACGCTTTTACGACCAACGGTTGTGAGTAAGCCAGAACTGAGTTGAGGATTACAGGTAAATTGCCACAGCCCCGGTTTTAGGGAGGTAAAGGGCATTAACACCATCAGTCCATCGGAGTTGGTGGTGAGAGTGCGGGTCTGAGCTTGTTGAACGGGAGGCATTTGATCGAGATCTTGATAAACAATGCGAACCGCAATGGTGGTGTTGGTGTAGCCAGACCGACTCACCATCCGATACCGCCCTTCTAAGATTTCGACATCTGGGGATTCTAAGGAAAGCCAACTATTATCCCCTTCTTTTTGGAGTAGAAATTCCCAACTTGCCATTTCCCAGGTCTGCCAATATGAGCGATTTGCAATTTGTGAGCAGCCCTCCGCTTGGGCGCTCTATCTCAACTTATCATAGCGGACATTTTTAAAATCTAAAAAAAGAGGCCTAAAGACCTCTTAAAGATTATCGCTTTGATTAAAAAAGCAAAATATATTAAAGCAATCCGGTGTTGGTTCCTGGCTTACCTGTTGCCAGTTCCACTTTCACAATTTTACCGCCCATTTTCATGATCCGTTGCTGTTCTTTAAACCAATTGTCATAAGGAACTAACTTTGTAAAGTAAGTATTTTGTAATTCCCGTTGCGTGCGAATCCGAGTTTGGCTAGGAACGCAAGCTGTAATTTTAAACATCCGCATGGGTTCGATTCTCCTGGGAAATTTAACAAGTTTTACATCAATTTTTAAATGATCAAAGGCCGGGAGTCAGAAGTCAATACTAGCTCGCTAAAACTTATCAGGATGACAGACAAGCCTTTGGCGGTCTAGCACTCACTCCAGACTTCCCTGGCCTTGAATGGAGTTTAGATTTTGGATTCCCGATCACAATTGCGATCGCTCATCTCCCACCTAAAATCGGTCTTAGCTTAAGCCAGAGGAGATATAGTCGAAGTAAATGCCCATTTCTTTACCAGCATCAGATCCCACTAAGCTAGCGGTCACTTCTTTCATGGCTTGAATGGCTTGAACGGTAGAACCGATGGGTACACCCAGGGAGTTGTAGGTTTCTTTTAACCCGTTGAGCACGCGCTCATCGAGGATAGAAGGATCGCCAGCTAACATAGCGTAGGTGGCATAGCGGAGGTAGTAGTCTAAGTCGCGGATGCAAGCAGCATAACGACGGGTGGTGTACATATTTCCGCCGGGACGGGTCACGTCAGAGTACAGCAGAGATTTGGCAACTGCTTCTTTAACGATTTGGGCAGCGTTAGCACTGATGGTGCTGGCGGCACGAACGCGCAGTTCTCCAGTGGAGAAGTAAGCTTTCAGTTTTTGCAGAGCACTGCCGTCGAGGTACTTACCTTGAACGTCAGAAGAATTGATTACGGAAGTAATTGCGTCTTGCATGATTGTTCTATTTCCTTGTAGTCGCTGAATCTTAGGAATCGTTTAAAATTTTGATCGAGCGATTGGACTAGGCCAACATTGCACCGATCAGGTAGTCGAAGTAAGTTCCGGCTTCGGCTGCATCTTCACCAGAGAGCAGACCACCAGCAACGCTTTTCATGGCACGAACTCCTTCGGCAACGGCTTCAATGGGAGTACCTAAAGATTTGTACATTTCCCGAACGCCGACGACTCCGATTTCTTCGATGGGGGTCACATCACCGGAAACGACTCCATAGGTGATCAGACGCAGGTAATAGTCGAGGTCGCGTAAGCAGGTAGCGGTCATTTCTTCGCCGTAAGCGTTGCCACCAGGGGAGACAACATCAGGGCGTTTTTGGAACAGTTGGTTTCCGGCTTCTTTGATGATGCGTTCGCGAGCGCCAGTTAAGGTTTCGGCGATGCGGAGGCGACGTTCACCAGAAGTAACAAAAGCTTTAACCCGGTCTAATTCGCCAGGGCTGAGGTAACGCGCTTCGGCGTCGGCATTAACGATGGATTTTGTGACAATACTCATTTTCTACAAAAGCGTTTAGCTAACGTTTTCCTGAATTGACACTCTCAATGCTTCAAAACTTGAAACTGAGAGCCTCAGAGTTACCCCTGAGCGTTCCTGCTGTCTCAGATACTTTCTGGATCTGGGATGATCTAGAGTGTATCTGCTTTGTGATCCGCAATCAAATCTTTTACAAGACTTAATCTAAATCACCGCTTGTTTCAGCTTCTCCTCAAATTCCTGAGAATTTACTCGAATCCACACTCCACAAGCGTTATTTGGGTTCTCGCTTTTTTTCTGTTATTCAGATTTTTGTTAAGTTGAGTCGCTCGTCCTTAAAATCTGATAACCACTTAGAGTTGATTGAGAACCCACTACTCGCCCAATTTGTTTTCTTTCCCTCTCCCCTTTCGGCGATTGAGTTAGTCCTCAAATTGACTTGTAGCATGGTTAGGCAGTCGATTTCCCTGGACATTTGCCCAACGTCATCACTACCTATCGCTGTATTTTGAGGCATGAAGTTCACATTCTTAGCTACGCTGTAATAGTTTTTAACATTTTCTCTCAGACTGGGGGGTTGAAAAGCGATCGTCAGGCTTCTCCCGATCCGATGGCCTTGTAGGATGGGTTCTGCCCATCAAAACCGATCTAATAACCCTAACTTACAATTCTAATTAACTCAATTCCCGATCCGATGGCCTTGTAGGATGGGCTCTGCCCATCAAAACCGATCTAATAACCCTAACTTACAATTCCAATTAGCTCAATGTCAGCATCCCCCTATTGCTAGTGAAAGAGTCTTTTATTGATGGGCTATGCCCATCCTACTCACGACTACGAAATTGGGAAACAAAATCATGAGCAAACTAATCTTAGAAATCTCTAAAGATTTAACAGCAAATTCTCTTTGCTCAGAACAGCGCACCCTCGACCCTTAACTGAATGTTAAAATAAAATAGATCTTCTTCTAAAATTAGGATGAAACCATGACAACTCTAGTTTCTATTCCTGGATTGAATAAAATTCCTCAATGGCAACCTGCCACGTGGGAAGATTATTTAAGTTATGTTAATAATCGTAATCTAGAAATTATTAATATTACTTTTAATCAAGGATATTTGTGGATTGATATGGGAAACGAAGGAATTAATCACGCTCGATTTAATGAATTATTAACATTAGTTTTTGGGTTTTGGTTTGTCCGCCAACCTGATGTGTTAGTTGATTTTTTAGGTGGCTGTGTGATTGAAAAACCCAATCAACGGGCGGCTTCACCAGATAAAGTATTATATATTGGTGAAAATTCTCCCAGATGGCAAGAAGGAGAACCTCGGAGAATTAATTTAGATCAATGGCGAGTTCCTGATTTAGTCGGGGAGATTTCCGATACAACTTTAGCCCTTGATTTAGATGAAAAAAAACAACTTTATGCCGCGTTAGGAATTCCTGAATACTGGGTGATTGATATTCGGGGAAAACGGGCGATCGCATTTCGGTTACAAGACAATGGCAAATATCAGGAAATTACCACCTCTGTTGCGTTAAATGGCTTACCCATTGCTTTATTAGAATTAACCTTAGAACAATTAGAAAAAACTAATAATTTTAATGCAGCATTCTGGTTTTCTCAACAAATTGCTAGTTTACAAAATTCTCAACAATAGTTTTGTAAAATTAACGCCGTTTGTTGTCCGGTTTTTTCCCAACTAAATTGTTTCGCTTGTTCAAATCCTAAAGTTCTGAGATGCGATCGCAATTGAGTATCATTAATTAATGTTTCCATTGCCTCGGTAATTTCTTTAACTTGATAAGGATTCACATATAAAACCGCATTTCCCCCCACTTCCGGTAAGGAAGAAAGATTAGAAGTAATGACAGGAGTTCCGCAAGCCATTGCTTCTAAAACCGGGAAACCAAACCCCTCCCAAAGACTCGGAAAAACAACCGCAGTTGCTTGATTAATCATTTTAATAAATTGTTCGGACGGAACATAATTTAAGAATTTTACCTGTTCAGTTAATTCCAGTTCTTGAACTTGTTTTTTTAAAGCGGGTGTGTAAGTATTATCCGTTGGGCCAGCTAACCATAATTCATAATCAGAACGATGTTTTAAATGAGCAAAAGCAGTAATAATTCGCTCAACATTTTTATAAGCATCATGACGACCAATATAAAGAAAATAGTTACTTGTGGGTAAATCTAAAAACTGGAACTTGTCACGGTTATATGCTAAGGGAATCGGTGTAATTTTTGATTCAGGAATCTTATAAAAGTCAATTAAATCTTTAGCAGTTGCGAGAGAATTACAAATAATATGTTCCGCTTGGGATAAAACTTTGGGAATATAATATTGAAAATAAGCCGTTAAGCGTGATCCTTTTCTGGGAAAACGTAAAGGGATTAAATCATGCGCCATTACAACTGACCGACACCCCGAATATAAAGGAGTTTCAGGAATCGGAGAAAATAGCAAATTTCCATTTAATTTCCGATCAATTTGAGGGAGTTTAAACTGTGTCCAAAGCAAGCGCCTTAAATGGCCTTTAGTTCCCTGGTTAGGGGTCATATTATTAGGAATAGCATAGCAAGAATAGTTGGGTTTGGGTGCAGAAATCAGCAAGGTCGGATTGAGTTCTTTTAAAGCGGGTAGAATATTTTCTGCATAAACAGAAATTCCGGTGGGTTCAGGAATCAGGAATGATAAATTAATTAAGAGTGAATTAGACATTGTACCAAGCGATTATTTCTCTTCGTCTCTCCATTTATCATACCTTCTAAGGAGAAAAAATATCTAAAATAGTTTGGATAAAATCATCCTCACCCCTTTGAGTTTATAAACTGACTTTTTCGGGGTAATGAGGAATGTTAAAATAGCAACTAAAGTAATTCTAAACAACCAATATAAAAATACTGAATACGGAGTATATTGTTTGAGGGTGAGGAGATAACTATAAATGCTATGTTGGATTTTTTGATCTGGATTTTTGCTGGTAATTGATGAGGTATTATGGATCACATAAAATTGGGATGTGATGCCAATTTTATGTCCTTTTTGTTGAGATCGTAAACAAAAATCAAAATCTTCGTAATATAAAAAATAATCAGAATCAAACTGAGGACATTCTCTAAATTTCTTGAAGTTAATTAATAAACTGCAACCGGATACCCACTGGGTTAAACAATAAGGTTGCTTCTGAATCTCTTCAGATAAAATATTACAACCTCGAATTTCACCTGTTTTCGGGTTAAATTCTCCCCCGGTAAATTCTAATTCTTGATTAGAGTTATAAACAACTGTTCCTAAAATCGATAAGTCAGGATATTTTTGAAAAAATTTAATGTCTTCAACAACTAAGGTTTCTGGTAACAACGCATCAGGATTAATCAGCCAGACCACCCCTTGATGATCTTGCTGATAAACCCAATTTAACCCCAGATTACAGGCGCGACCGAAACCGAGGTTTTCTGACGCATCAAAAATTAAAACAGAGGATGATTTTAACTGATAAATTGAGGAATCATTCGGGGAGTTATTAACAATAATTAATTGATAATTACTCCCAAAATGAACTTCAATCGATTGAATTAACCGTTTAATTAAATCAGTCGAATAATAATTAACGGTTAGCCAATACATCATGCCAATTCAACCTGACTATCATCGCCAATCATAAACCGTAAGGCTTTCGGACGTTGGGGGGCGGTTGTTAAGGTAGCCCGTCGTCCAATTACGGTGTCTACAATACGCTGATGAATACCAATGATTTTTGCCCCACTTAAAATCACACTATGCTCAATTTCAGCATCGATTAACGTGACATTATCAGCAATACTGCTATAAGGGCCAATAAAGCAGTTTTCTAAATAGCAATTCTCGCCAATAATGACTGGCCCTCGAATATTACAGTTGACTAATTTACTCCCTGTACCGACTTTAACCCGCCCTAAAATTTGGCTATTGTCATCAACTTTTCCCTCAACGCAATAGGTGGTACAGGAATCTAAAATAATTTGATTAGCGCTGAGAAGATCGTCTTTTTTCCCCGTATCTAACCACCAACCTTCTAAGGTGCAAGCTTCCACCTTCATTTGGTCAGTAATTAATTGTTGAATGGCGTCGGTAATTTCTAATTCTCCCCGGGGAGAGGGTTGAATTTTGGCGATCGCCTCATGAATAGTTTTATCAAAAAAATAAACCCCCACTAATGCTAAATTAGAGGGGGGATCTTTGGGCTTTTCAACTAACTTTAAAACTCGTCCTTGTTCATCTACCACAGCGACCCCAAAGGCGGTGGGATTGGGAACAGATCGCAGTAAAATTAACCCATCCAGTTGTTGTTGCTTAAACTGATTAACAAAATTGGTTAATTGACTTTGAATCAGGTTATCTCCGAGATACATAATAAAGGGAGAATCCCCTAAAAACGGTTGCGCCACTTTCACCGCATGGGCTAAACCTGCGGGTTGTTCTTGCAGAATATAAGTGATTTTGGCGCCAAAGCGATCGCCATCTCCGGTAATCGCTTTTACTTCTTCCCCAGTTTCCGGGCTAATAATAATGCCAATTTCTGTAATTCCAGCGGCAACAATTCCTTCAATTCCATACCACAAAATCGGTTTATTGGCGACGGGAACCAATTGTTTCGCGCCTGTATAAGTCAGCGGACGTAAGCGAGTACCTTTACCACCGGAAAGAATGAGTGCTTTCATAAGAATAGGGGTGAGAGTTGAGGGTTGACAGTTAACTGTTTTACAGATGAATTTCGCTTTTCTACCCTGATGATAAATCTTGGTAATTAGTTCCAGAACAGCTTCCGATTTTCGCTTAGGATTGGCTAGCCAATTCTTGCAACATTTTTCGGAGTCCTTGACGCCATTGGGGGGCGTGATTTCCCAGAACTGTTGCTAATTTTTTTCCACTTAAAACGGAATAAGCGGGACGTTTTGCTGGGGTCGGATATTCAGGGGTTGTAATCGGAATTACCCGCTCAATTTTCAGCGGAAAACCCAGAAGTTTTGCTTCTTCAAAAATGGCGATCGCAAAATCATACCAACTCGTTACCCCGCTATTGGTACAGTGATAAATTCCGTAAGTTTCAGAATTCAAAGCGGGAATTAATTGTACAATGGACTCCGCTAAATCGCCCGTCCAAGTTGGACTCCCCACTTGATCAGTCACAACGCGAATTTCTTCTCGTTCTTTCCCCAAGCGTAACATCGTTTTCACAAAATTACCCTTGCCACCGACCCCGTAAACCCACGCTGTCCGCAGAATTGCAAACTTGGCATTCGTTTCTTGAATGGCAATTTCTCCGGCTAATTTCGATTCACCATAGGCGCCTATGGGGTTCGTTGAATCCGTTTCAACATAAGGATAACTTTGGGTTCCATCGAACACATAATCCGTTGAAATATGAATTAATGTCGCCCCTAATTGTTGACAAGCTTTAGCAAAAACTCCCGGTGCAGTTCCATTAATCGCCATCGCCAGTTCCGGTTCGCTTTCGGCTTTATCCACTGCTGTATAAGCTGCCGTATTAATCACCAGTTCGGGCTGAACCGTGTCCATTAAGTTTTGAATGGCTTGGGGTTGGGATAAATCGAGGGTATCCCGTCCCACCGTGACAACTTCTGCAAAGGACGTTAAAAGCGGTTGTAATTCTTGACCCAACTGGCCGTCTTTTCCGGTTAGTAAAATTTTTGTCATGAGAATAAATCCGCCGTTTTTAAGGTTTGACCCGCTTGATCTTTGGCTGACAAGATCGGTGTAATTCCCGCTGGCCAATCAATGCCGATATCCGGATCATTCCAAATAATAGACCGTTCATGTTGGGGGGCGTAATAATCCGTCGTTTTATACAATACTTCTGCGGTCTCAGAAACAACTAAAAACCCATGAGCAAATCCAGCAGGAACCCAGAATTGACGTTTATTTTCTGCGCTGATCATGCAGCCCACCCATTGTCCAAAGGTGGGAGAACTTTTTCTGATATCCACTGCGACATCAAAAATTTCACCCGCCACAACCCGCAACAGTTTACCTTGTGTTTGCTCAATTTGATAATGCAAACCCCGCAGGACGCCTTTGACTGAACGGGAATGATTATCTTGCACAAACTCAGCGGTGATTCCTGTCTTTTCTGAAAAGGCTTTTTGGTTAAAACTTTCAAAGAAAAAGCCTCGTTCATCCCCAAATACTTTGGGTTCAATGATTAAAACATCACTGATTTCCGTTGGAATAATATTCATTTTCCGATTCAGCAGTGGTCAGCAATTATTAATTTTACCAGAATAGTGTCTATTTCTTCGACTATAAGAATAAAACGAAATGGGTTAAGAAAGGGTTAGGCTTTCTGAACAAGAATCAACACTTCTCCTTTTAACTGGATAAACTCATTCTGATCTTGATCGTATACCCAAGCTTTCAGGGTTACTTGTCCAAATGGTAATAATTTAGCAGGAATTTTAACCTGCCATCGGTTATGAGCATATTTTGAAGAATTAAACACTTCAGCAAGATCAGGACTGGGTAAGCCAACTGGAGCATTGGCAAAAAATGAGCGTTGATTTCCTTGAGAAAAAAAGACGAGTTGCGGTTGTTTTTGTTGCTGCGGAAAAATTGCCCATCCTCTCAAGGTTAGGTGATCTTGCTGTTTTAAGATTAAGGCTTGCTCTGACGTTAAAGGATCATCAATATACCCGTAAA
>JBMDYE010000270.1:0-2414 GCA_048595135.1 Planktothrix sp.
GCTTGGTATCCTGAACTGCGAAAATATACCTTTGATGTGGCTTGTAAATTATTAGTCGGAACTAATCAAGCAGCCGATAGTCATTTAGAAGAATTATTTGAAGATTGGTGTAATGGATTATTTACCATTCCCCTGCGTTTACCGGGTACTAAGTTTAATCGCGCGCTGCGTTGTCGTCAGTTATTATTACAAGAAATTGAAAAAATCATCCGTCAACGTCAACAACAACCGTCATCGGGAGAAGATGCGTTAGGATTACTGTTACAAGCGAAAGATGATGAAGGAAATCAACTGAGTATTGAAGAACTCAAGGATCAAATTTTAACGTTATTATTTGCGGGACATGAAACGTTAACCTCTGCGATCGCTTCTTTCTGTCTACAAGTTGCCCAACATCCTGATATTTTAGCTAAAATTAGAACCGAACAAGCTCAGTTTGATTTTTCCCAACCTATCACCTTTGAACAGTTAAGATCCATGACGTATTTAGATCAGGTGATCAAAGAAGTATTGCGGTTTGTTCCTCCGGTTGGGGGTGGGTTTCGAGAAGTGATTCAAGCTTGCGAATATCAAGGTTATTTTATCCCAAAAGGATGGTCAGTTTTATATCAAATTGGCAGAACCCATCAAGATCAAAACGTTTATTCTCAACCAGATCAATTTGATCCCGATCGCTTTAGTCCAAACCGGGCAGAAGATCAACCTAAACCCTTTAGTTGGGTTCCGTTTGGAGGCGGAATGCGAGAATGTTTGGGGAAAGAATTTGCAAAATTAGAGATGAAATTATTTGCCGCATTGTTAGCAAGAAATTATGAATGGGAACTGTTACCCGAACAAAATTTAGACTTAATTATGGTTCCCACACCTCGTCCCCGTGATGGGTTGCGAGTCAAATTTAGAACGTTAAATTAGTAAGACATCATTGGTAAAGATGAGTGGGCGGAATGACCCCGCCCTACGACTTCTTGATCTAATCTTCCATCCATTTTCAGGAATAAGATGGATCTGAAAATTCCGGTTTTAAATCTCCCCCCATTAACGCTTCTACCGCTTGTTGGGGGGTAATTTGATTATTTAATAGTTGATAAACTTGCCAAGAAATCGGCACATAAATTTTTTCTCGGTCAGCAATTTCAATTAATACATTGGTTGTATTAACGCCTTCTGCGGTACTGCCTAATTCCGTTAAAACTTGGTCTAAAGTTTTTCCTTCTGCTAACCCATACCCGACTCGATAATTACGACTTAAGGAACTACTACAAGTGGTTAACATATCCCCTAAACCAGATAACCCAAAAAACGTTTCTGTTTTTCCTCCTAAGTGGGTTCCAATTCTAATGATTTCTGTTAACGCACGGGTGAGTAACGCCGATTTAGCATTGGTTCCTAACTGCAACCCATCACAAACTCCAGCGGCGATCGCAATGACATTTTTTAACGTTCCTCCTAATTCGGTTCCCAACGGATCGGTACTGGTATACACTCGAAATCGCTTAGATGCAAACAGGGTTTGAACAATTTTTGCCGCCTCTAAATCCCAACTCGCCACCACCGTTGCAGCCGGTAATTCTTGTTCAATTTCTGCCGATAAATTCGGCCCGGATAACACCACAATTGGATGCTGAGGGAACATCATTCCCCACAGTTGAGAGGGGGTTTTGGTACTCTCTGGATCTAACCCTTTTGTAGCGGTAACAATGGGAATTTTTTTCGGTAATCCAATTTCTTGAAGTTGGGTTGCGGTGGTAACAACCCCTTTAATCGATAAGGCAGAAATTAATACATCTGCATTCTGAATACTCTCTTCTAATTGATTGCCTAAACGCCGTGACCACAACTGAATGGTATGCCCATTATCACGCGCTAACTTTGCCAAAGCACAACCCCAAGTTCCTGCACCTAAAATGGCTAAGGTCAAGGGTTGATCGGGAATCATCGCGGGATTTTGAGACATAGAACCATTGTCAATTTACACCTTATAATGTTTTACCATAATATTGAATTCCATCCACAATTCCGGCGGTTCCTGGGGCAGAACTATGATAAACATGAGGCATGGTTTTAATTTTTTCAACTAATTTCGCTTCTGAGTTCCCCACGGCAATACTTTTTAATCCGGTTTCAAATAATGCTAAATCATTGAGTGTATCTCCGGCGGTAATCACATCATCACAATTTAACTGCAAGTGTTCAAGAAGTTTTAATAAAGTCGATCCTTTGGCGACTCCTTCGGGTAAAACATCGAAATATTTATCAGCAGACATCACACAATTAAACCCAGCTTTTTTAATTTTTTCAACGGTTCTAGATTGTAATTCTTTAGGATTATAAAAATAAGAAACCCGATACAAGGTATTAATGGGTTGTAAGCTTAATCCGGGGTCATTTGCTAATAAGATTTTAACGGGTTCGCT
>JBMDYE010000271.1:0-4298 GCA_048595135.1 Planktothrix sp.
TGATTTAGCCTAATTTAGCCTCAAGTGCTGTCTTTGTGCAGGCTCTAGGTTGGCTATGTAGTGCCTTGTAAGCCTTGCCTAGCTTTGGCTTTAACTTAAACCTGACATTTTTTATAATTTATTTTATTAATACTTGACAATGTTAAACTCTCGCTCTACTATAAGAGTAAAAGTAGACTCCAACAGTCGGAGGTGATGTTATGCCCGATGGAGATATTATTCACACCAGCCTCAGAGGGTATTACAAACCCTACAAGTGGCTTTGTGAGGGGAAGGTAACGAGTGATAAGTGCGCTCGATTGTTTATGAAAGCCCTTAAACAAGACATCCAAAAAAAAGGAAATGTGCCTGTTCAACTTGCCCAAAGTATGGCGGAGATTTTAGATAGAACTATCAGTGCTGCTGGTGAGACTGGAGTTGTAAACTGGGCTGCTTTGACTGTGGAATTTGATAGATTAGTGCAACAAGCGAATGGCTCACATCGCTTGAAAGGACTTATTCTTGTTGCTGGTAAGAGCTTAATCCACGATTTGAGATATGGACAAAAACTAGATTCAGATAGTGCTTCAGAAGCCATTTTTCAGAGGTACATTAATACTTGCTATGAATCAGATTTTAAGGAACGGGTTCCACTCATCTCTACACATCATGCAGGGGTTGAGCCAGCAACTCTTTTAGAAAAAATTGAGGAAATTCAACCAAATATCAATGCTGTTACAAGCAAATGGGCTAAAACTGCTATTAAAGATCAGAGTATAGAAAAATTGCGTATGCCCCGCCGTTCTCCACAGGAACCAGTAGATCTAAATGAAGACCTTCTAGGAAGTTAGATATTATGAAAAAACACTACACCTACGATATCGATTATACGTTACACTTTGACTCCATTTTGAATAGTAATGGAAAGGTTCGATTTATAGAGCACTCAAGCGGTAAGGAAAGCACTATAGGAATTACTGTAAATGACAACAATTTTAAATATCGTGTCTGCCAAGAATTTCCATCAATTATCGCTGATCTAATTGACCTGGCAGTCGCAATTCATACAACTGATCGTCTGATTACCCACCCTTTGCATAAAGACCAAGCTCAAATTTTAGTTTTTCTTCCAGTACGTCATCCAGAGATATTAAATACTGCCTCGTTGCACGACAAACTTTTTAGCTTGCTTGAATGGGCTACGGGAAGGCGATGGTTTTTTGATTTTCAAAAACGACTTGATTCAGGGCGGTTCATTGAGCAGCAATCTCTTCTTTTATCAACTGAAACTCATATAGACGAAGTAGCCCTATGGAGTGGCGGTCTTGATGCTCTTGCTGGTGTTTATACTCGCCTTCAAGCAAATGCTAGAGCAAAATTTATGCTGTTTGGAACTGGCAGTGATAAGAAGGTTTATGCTCGTCAGGAGACAGTCTTCAAAGCAGTCCAACCCTACTTTCCTAATAATAATCGTCTCAACCTTTGCAGAGTCCCGATTTATTTTTCTGATAGTAAACACCATGCCAAAAATAAAGTTTCTCGTGCGCGAGGTGTTGTATTTACATTATTGGGTTCGGCTTGTGCTTATTTGATGGGTCATAAAGAGCTTTTTGTTTATGAAAATGGAATTGGCGCAATCAATCTTCCCTACCGTAAATCTGCTGTTGGATTAGATCACACTCGATCTGTTCACCCATTGACTTTACTCATGGTGAGTGATATCGTTTCAGAGCTTTTAGGACAGGAATTTAGAATACAAAATCCTTTCCTATTTTGGACTAAAGCTCAAATATGCAAGGCTTTAGCTGAAGATGGCAGAAACAATTTAGTGTCACTAACAGTTTCATGTGATCGTCCACATCGCAAGCAAATCTTTCAATGTGGATATTGCTCCTCCTGCCTTTTAAGACGGCAAGCGATCGCTGCTTCAAATATGAATGATCAAACCCATTATGTTGTACCTCATGGCAAAAAACCAGCAAAAGATCCAAGCTTGTATCTGCAAAATATGCTCGAACAAGTTTTCACGCTCAAAAAGTTGCTGAATAGTTCAACTAACCCTAACTTTCAGTGGCAGAATTTAACCAAACGATTCTTAGAACTAGACGATATTGTGGATCGAACTGCTGGAGCAGAAAATCTATTACCTGTTGAAATGCAACAACGTCTAATACAGCTTTATCAAACGTATGTTGCCGAATGGGATGCAGTAGAGTCACTAATTTCGGTGGGTCTGTTAGATCGAGAAAATAATCGGCAGATATCAGATCAACATCTAGTTACTGTTCAGTCAAGTTAAAGGAAAAACGCTATGACTGCCAACATTCTCGATAAAATCGATCTCCGTCAACTGGGTGAACGCCTGCAACAGGCTCGTAAAAAATGCGGGATGACTCAAGCGGATGCCGCCAAAGTGATTGATGCAGCACGGACAACAATTGTGGCAATTGAGAAAGGGGAACGCCGCCTTAAACCCAATGAACTAATTAAGCTGACTCGTGCTTATGGTCGGGCTGTGAGTGATTTTGTTCAACAAAGCCCCATTATTGAGCCGTTTGGGGTTCAATTTCGAGTCGCTTATCGACAGACTGACAAGGAACAAGCCCAAATTAATCCTGCAATTTCGCGCCTAGAGGAACTCTGCCAAAACTATTTAGAACTTGAGAAAATTATGGATGCTCCTCTACCTCGAAATTATCCTCAAGAATATGATGTCACAAATATGCCGATAGAGGCTGCCGCAGAAAGTATTGCGATCGCAGAACGCCAACGATTAGGACTGGGTGATAGTCCAATTCCTATTCTTCGGGATGTTTTAGAACAAAGCGTCGGACTGCGTATTTTCTATTTGGAAATGCCTTCAAAATATTCAGGGTTATACAGCTACGATGAACAACTGGGCGGCTGTATTGCCATTAATGCTAAACACCCAGAAGAACGACGTCGCTGGTCGCTGGCTCATGAATATCTTCATTTTCTTGCCCATCGACGCAAACCTGTAATGGACTATGAAAATCAGTACCAAAGAAAGCCAGTAACTGAACAACTGGGTGATAGTTTTCCTGACTATTTCCTGATGCCAACCAGTGGTTTACTTAAACGATTTAATGATATGTATCAGACTCACGGAAAATTTACTCCGACTAATTTATTTACCTTATCTCATTATTATGGGGTATCGATTGAAGCCCTCGGTAATCGATTAGAATCTATCAAACTTATCCCGTCTGGTACTATAGAACGACTGCGCGATCGCGGATTAAAAGTTAGAAAAGTACAACAGGAACTTCAGTTAGAAGAAATTCCCCAACGGACTGATAGGCTTCCCATTCATTATCAATACCTTGCAATAGAAGCTTTCGATCAAGGACTGATTACAGAAGGACGTTTTGCTCATTTCTTAGGGGTTGATCGTTTAGAAGCTCGTCGGATTGCGGATCTATTACGGGATTATTCGAGTGGAATGATCGAGGAAATTGCCCATTTAGATTTGCGTCAAGCATAGGATTTGGGAGAATAATTTATGTTAAATGAAAACTCCCATCTGGTTCTTGATGCTTGCTGTATTTTAAACTTTTTTGCGTCGGGTAATTTCCTATCCATCTTAAAGACGATTCCAGCCCAGGTTGTGGTGACAGAAGTGGTTAAAGCCAGAGAACTACTCACTCTGAAACAACTTGAAAATCAAGAAAATGAAGGTGCAATTCAGTTAGAAATGGCGATTGAACAAGATCTACTTTTAGTTGTAGATTTTGAGTCAGAAGCAGAGGAAGAAACTTATATTAATTATGTCTTTGAACTAGGTGATGATGGTGAATCGGCAACTTTTGCGATCGCTGTTCATCGAGGATGGGCGATTGCAACGGATGACAGAAAAGCCATCGCATTTTGTCAAAAAGAAGCACTGAATCTAAAAATTTTTTCAACCTTAGAAATTATTAAATATTGGTCAGAAGAAACAAATCTTGATGCGGATAAATTACGCCTTGCCCTGGAAGCGATCCGAACCCAAGGACGGTATAGACCTCCTAGAAATCATCCGTTGTTGAGTTGGTGGGAAACAGCAATCAATATCTCGTTCTCCTAATTCCTAATCCCAAGCCAATTCGATTAAAAAATTCTAAAAATTAATCAGCTAAAAAATAGCGATGGCGATGCCGCAAGGTGGCGACTACGCAACACTAAAAACAAACTCATCTAATCCTTCAAGGTTATTGATTAATACAGTTTATTGTATAGTTGAGTCTGATTATAACACGGATTTGAGAGAATTTAACGCTAGAATATGAAGCAGTAAGATTGTACTGACAAAGAAGCTA
>JBMDYE010000272.1:0-4785 GCA_048595135.1 Planktothrix sp.
CCTAACCCCCCAGCCCCCTTCCCTGCAAGGGAAGGGGGAGCAATTAAGGAGTAATTAATAACTTTTGATGTTGAATCTTAGAAATTCTTCCCCCCTCTCCATGCGGTCGAGGGGGTTAGGGGGAGAGGTTATACAAATTCACTCTTGAAAATGAAACAGCCCTGGGGGGGGCATCAACCGGGCTAAACACCCGGTTTCTTTGAGAAACCGGGTGTTTGAGTTCTAACAATTTCAGGTTACTTGGAGAAACGAGGGCCTAAACCAACGGTGGCGGCATAAACCGCTTGGGCGCCGAGTTCGTCTTCAATTCTTAACAAACGGTTGTATTTGGCGATGCGTTCACTCCGACAGAGGGAACCGGTTTTAATTTGTCCCGCCCGCAGTGCAACGGCTAAGTCAGCAATGGTGGTGTCTTCTGTTTCCCCAGAACGGTGACTAATCACGGAGGTATAGCCGTTACGGGTCGCTAAGTCAACAGCTTGTAAGGTTTCGGTTAAGGAACCAATTTGATTCAGTTTAACCAGAATCGAGTTACCGACTTTTTGGTCAATGCCTTTTTGCAGGCGGCTGGGGTTGGTCACAAATAAGTCATCCCCAACAAGTTGAACCCGGCTACCAATTTTTTCGGTGAGAGCCGCCCAGTTACCCCAGTCTTCCTCTTGCAGTCCGTCTTCGATGGAGACAATGGGATATTTACTAATTAACTCGCTCATGTAGTTAATTAACTCAGCCGGAGAGTGGGGTTGACCGTCGTAGGTGTAGGTTCCGTCTTTGTAGAATTCGCTGGAAGCAACATCCAGGGCGAGCGCCACTTGTTCTCCGGGTTTGTAACCTGCACTTTCAATCGCTTGAATGAGAATATCCAGCGCTTCTTGGTTAGAACCGAGGTTAGGGGCAAAACCGCCTTCATCCCCAACGCCACCTAAAAGTCCTTTACTATCGAGAACTTTACTGAGGGAAGCAAACACTTCCGCCCCCCAACGCAGCGCTTCTCGGAAGGTGGGAGCGCCGACGGGAACAATCATAAATTCTTGAATATCAACGTTATTAGCAGCGTGGGCGCCTCCGTTGATAACGTTCATCAGGGGAACAGGAATAACATTGGCGATGGGGCCTCCTAAGTAACGGTAGAGGGGGAGTCCCACGCTTTCGGCGGCGGCACGGGCGGTGGCAAGAGAGACGCCTAAAATGGCATTAGCACCCACATTGCTTTTGTTGGGAGTGCCATCGACTTCCATCATGGTTTCATCAATTAAGGTTTGGTCGAGGGCGTCTAAGCCAGTTAGGGCAGGAACAAGCATTTCTTGAACGTTTTTAACGGCCGTGAGGACACCTTTACCTCCATAGCGGCTTTTATCTCCGTCTCGGAGTTCGTGGGCTTCAAAGGTTCCGGTGGAAGCACCGCTAGGGACTTGGGCGAGTCCGTAGGCGCCGTTATCGAGGTAAACTTCTGCTTCGAGGGTGGGGCGTCCGCGAGAGTCCAGGATTTCACGGGCAATAATGGTGTTGATGGATGTTCCTGACATAGTTATCCTTTATCGGTAAGTTGGGATTTTGTCTCAGGGTTACAAGAGTTGAGACATGAGACAAACTATCAGGTTCTTAGTTTATCTTGTTAAAGTCCTTGGCAAAGAGTTCCAATTCTTTAATAAGAATAATAATTTTTCTCTCGTTTTCTCGTTGCTCGGTTCTACCTAGCAATGATGAATGCAGGCTCTGTCTGCTGTAAAATTGAGGCAGAGCCTCACATTTGGGTTCCCTGGTAGAACCAGAGGAACCAGGGATTAAGATAAATTTTAATAACAATATCGGTCATCGTTGGGTTTGGTTTGTTCTCGTCCGATACGGGTAACGCCAAGAACGGTAGAAACAATGACACAGCGCCTTGTTTGTCCTAAATGAGGATGATACAGGGCAATGCGACCGAGCGCTAACAGGCTGGTTTGGGTACATTCGTCATTGGGGTTATAAACGGGACAGCCTTTGTAGTTGAAGAGGGCGCGGTACATGGTTCCTTTGGTGCTGACCGCGTTGGTGGTGGGGTTAATTTTACGGAGGGTGGTTTCGAGTTTTTGTTTAGCGTTAGGTTGTTTATCGTCGATGAGAATACCGGGTTCTAAGGTTGTCCAAGTGGAGGCGGGAAGTTGAACCGGAGGAACGGTGGCGGGATGGAGAGCGAGTCGAATCTGTTGAGGCGTTTCTTGAATACTGATTTGCCATGCTATTTTATCGCGTTTGGCGTTGGTTTGTGCCATTTTGAATGCCCATTGCAGTTGTTGGGTGGCGGTGGTGAGGCGGTAACGGTTGATAAAGCCTAACCAAGTCGGAGCAACAACGGCACTGAGAAGACTAATGATTAGAATAATAATTAGGTTTTCTAACAGGGTGAATCCGGCGTTAGGTAGATGAACGCTGTTGTTTTTTTCTAAACGGGTCATTGTTAATCTGGTGTTTGTCTGGTGGAGTGATTATTTCTTGGAGAAATAACAAGAATACGTTTACCAGTTTAGAAAAAAGAGACGGATTTTGTTGTGTTTTAAATTACTATTTTTTGGTAGTAATAATTTAAGTGAATGTACGGTTTTAAGGCTGTTTAGGGTAGGACGAATTCATCAACTGGGTGGTTTTACGGAGTTAGGAAAGGCGATCGCATTAGTTTCTACTTTGGTTCAGGACATTCCGTTCCTTCGGCTATTCTTGCAGTTCCTAATATGGTTTGAACAATACTACATTTACGAAAATTTTTACTATTTGGCAAAGAGATAACAACACTAAACCCATCAGTATTGTTATTAGTGCTTGCCAGTTTAGGCTCTTTGACGGTTCCTAAATGATCAAAAGTAATTGTCTTTTTGGTAGCATCTCCATTTGCTTGAGCGTAAGCTCTAATCATGTTAGGTTTAATTGATCCTCCTACACTTAATTGTTGCCATTTTTTGTCATCATTATTAGTACCGTCTATGTAAATGCTATACTCTGGTGGATCTTTACTGCCATCAATTTCAAATGAATAATTAGATTTAGTTCTTTTTGCTTCTGCTTGGGCTGTTTGAAGGGCTTGAAAAACTTGGTTATTAACCGTTCTCAAACGTTGTCTTGTGGTTAAGGCATTCCAACTAGGGGCGGCGATCGCTGTTAAAATACCAATAATCATAACTACAACAAGCATTTCCATCAAAGTAAAACCTTGATTAGATTGGGTTTGATGTTTTCGAGAGAAATCAATTAACAGCCGATTTAATATGTATTTAAATTTCATAATATTATCCTTTTTAATGTTAGTTATTCTGAAGTTCCTAAGCCGCTTAAACCTCGAACTTGAACCGATGATTGTACACAAAAAGGCGAAGATTTATTAATACAAGAAGCTGCATTCGTATCAATCCGTCGCCCAGAATTGGCTGTAATGTTAATTTTAGCTAAGTTATTCGTTGAAGTAGCATCTAGTTTAAAGTCTTCGATATAATTCACTAAAACTTGTGATCTAGCATTAGCTATTTGTGCTGTATCCGTAACATTTAGTAATGGTTTATCTAAACTAAAAGCAGGATTAAAGGGTAAATTATCCAGATTAGTTTTAGCATAACTCTTGAGAGTTTGCCCTAGTTCGGCTTCTGTGTAGGGAGTTCCATCAGTTTTTTTCAACCAATCAGAAATCTCATAGCGAATAATTCGACTCGGACACTTTGTTCCTTGAGGTTGACACCAAGTTGCATTTGTATCTGATAGTAAATGATAACTCACTAATGATAAAACGTAAGTATCATTACATTGTTTTTTGGGATCAGTTTCATTACAATCTTTAGGTAAAGGCGTTTCTGTCAGGTTAACAGGAACAGCATTTTCTATTATTTTTCGTTTCCAAAATACTAGAACAGGAGTTCCTGTAGTTGGTAAAAAACCAGCCGTTTTTAGCTGATTAATTTCATCCGTTGTTGTCGTAGTTCCTGCTACTGTTGTTTGTTTACTAGGATCATAAATATAGAGAGCTTGGCTAACATCTTCAGTAATATAATCTAAGGCTGATTGAATTTCCTGTTCAGTGGTTGCTTTAGCTCCTTCTCTACTGTCATCATTTAATAAACCAATTACCATTCCCATTAACGGGGTGAGAATAATAAATGCGATAATCGTACCTACGAGTAATTCAATCATCGTCATCCCCTTTTCTTGGGGATTGATTCGGGCAGGACTTGACCGCATTTGATTCTGAAGTAATAATCTAAGAAAGCGTCTCATTGTCTTTGCTCCATTCGCTTCAAAGGATTTCTAAATTAAGAGGGAAATAAAATTATTATGGTGCAGTTGAATTAATTCGTTGTTGCAGGTTCTCATAGGTTGCACCTGGGGGTAAAACTTCAGTTTTCATGACAACTAAAGGTAAAGAACGATTTCCTAACGAATTGGTTGTTAAGCTATCCGACTTAGTAGCGGGCTGAAGCGTGATCCCAGAGCTAAAGGAGTTAGCCCGATAAACTGCTACTTGCATTTCATAACCAGAGCTAACATTATTCGCATTATTATCTTTAACGTTGGTAATGATAGGTTGAATCACCATATCAACCATACTATTTGTTTGGCAGCCTAGGTCTCCATCAAAATTGACACAGTACAATTTTTTATTAGTATCCAAATAACCATCAACACCTTCTGCTGTGAAATCACCTGCTGATGGAGCCGCATTTGAGGTGACTTTAGGAGCTAAGTTCACCGGATCAGCTTTAACCGCATCAATGTAACTTCTGGCGGCTTGGGTTGCGAGTTCAACTCGTTTTGCTTGAACAC
>JBMDYE010000273.1:0-19715 GCA_048595135.1 Planktothrix sp.
CCTCAGTTGGGCTTAACGGTAACAATCGCATAATTGTCTAAATTCAGATTATTTCTAGCAACCGTTTGCAGTTCTGAAGTTTGAAAGGATTGAATTTGTTCAGAATAAGTTACGGCTACTTCGGGTTGAGCAATGGTAAAATAATAACCATATAAACCCGCTAACTGTCCCGGTGTTTCTGTCGAAAACGCATAATCATTACAGAGAAACCGTTGGCTTCTGTGCAATTCTGATTCGGAAACAGGTTCCCGCATTAACCGTTCAATTTCTTCACAAATTAAGGATTCTACTTTATACAAATCTTGAGGTTCAAGAAACGCACTAATTGTGAATAAACTGGCTTCTTGCTGTAAGGAAAAATCGCTACAAATATCATGTACCAGTTGCAATTCTTCCCGAAGCTTGCGAACTAAGCGAGAGGTGCGTCCTGATGCAATCACCGAGGAAAGTAAATCCAAACCATAGGCGGTTCGCAAATCTTTCACCCCTGGCCCTGTCCAAGCTAAGGTTAATCGCGCTTCTTCAACATAAGGTAAATGTAAATCTTGACGATGAATGCCTTTGATTTTAGGTTGGGTAATTTGATAGAGGCGCGGATAAGTTTTGGGACGTAAAAAGTCGCTAAAAGCGCGACTCACCACCTCTAAAGCTTGTTGTTCACTCACATCCCCAATAATAACTACTGCCATGTTTTGAGGTTGATAACGGCAGCTATGGAAACAGCGCATTTCTTCTGGAGAGAAACTCCTTAACTTAGCTTCTGTCCCCAATACAGAACGACCATAGGGATGATACGGATAAACCGTTTCCATCAACGTTTGGAAACCAATCCAATCGGGATCATCTTCAGAGGAACGAATTTCTTCCAAGACCACATCTCGTTCTCGATCAAATTCTTGATTGGGAATTGCCGCGTGTAATAATAAATCTGCCAACGGCATCAGCGTTTCTTCTAAATATTGAGCCGCCGTTGTAATGTAAAAATGAGCATAATCATGACTTGTGGCAGCATTGGCAACTCCACCACAGCTTTCAATCACTTGATCAAACACACCGGGCCTAATTGCATCGGTTCCCTTGAAGATCATGTGTTCTAGAAAATGAGCCATGCCTGACCAGTGATCGGGCTCGTAGATAGCACCTGCCCGTACCCAAACATCGACCACAACAACAGGGGTTGCAGAGATCTGTTGATGAATGACGGTTAAGCCATTATTAAGCTTAAAAGTGCTGGCAGGAAACGTTGAAGCTGCTAACAGTTGAGACAAGTTGTTAACGATTAAACTCCACTTAATCTAAGCTATATTTAATTTTAATCTGAAGTGTTATCAAAAATCTGAGTACCAGGATACAGATTAATCCGTAAAGTCTTGCTAAACCTCAAAACGGAATTGCGAAAAAATCATCCTGGGTTACCGCTAATTGATTGCTCAACTTAGCCTGACCCCAGGATGAGGAAATAATATGAGCTTTTGAATGAAAATATAAAGTTGTTTTAAACAACAGGAGTGACTGGGAAGGCGCCAGGGTTAAAGCCAGGAACAACGACTAATTGATCTTCATTAATCGGGATAGTCGGTTCAAACGTGGATAAACCAATGGCTAGTTGAGCCGCTTGTCCTGTCCCTAACGTGACATTGGGAACGGGAGTCGTCAGGAACTCATCATCAACCCGAACCACATAGTCATTAGGAGTAAAGACATTTAAGAAACCAAAGGTTCCTCTGGCATCAGTGACGGACACAGGCTCGCCATCATCCAGCGTTCCATTATTATCCAAATCGATGTAAACATTGACACCCGGAATATTCGTTTCTCCAGCTTGAACAATACCATCGGCATTCAAATCATTGAAGACGAACCCAGTAATACTATCGGGTAACGCCACCGAAGCCGTGGGAGCAAAAGCATAGAGGAAGTTAGCTTGTGCTGAACCACTGGGAACAACAGGGACATCAATCGATGGCCCAGGTAATGGAGAAGTCTGGATATAACCCGTTGAGGGTGCAAGTGCAGCCACGTCAAAGCTGTTAGCAACGCTCAGGGGATCAACCAGCAGTTGATAAGCGTAGAATGGATTTTGCGCTAACAGTTCGTTGTCTTGTTCTCCAATATTGGTGTTTAAGCCACTGAGTAGATAAGCACCATCGGCTCCACTGGTTGTCGTTTTTTCGCCGAGATCGAAGACTCCGTTCCCATTCGCATCAATAAAGACAGGAATGCCTTGGATTCCCGGTTCAGTCGCTTCTGGGAAACCGTTGCCATTCAGGTCGTTGATTACTTTACCGTAAATACTGTTGGGAACAACCACACCAAAGTCATTAAAAGTGGTTGTGCCAGCAAATACATCAACAATATCCGGGCTTGGGGTCGTTTGTTGCAAACTGCCCAGAATTGAGTTTTCTCCGGTCACCTCGAAGGCATCGGCAATTCTGAGGACATAGGAGCCAGTTTGGAGTACAGTAAAGTCATAGAAACCCGCATCATTAGTAAATGTGAGGGGTTCGTTGGCGTTTAGGAAGCCATCATTATTGAGGTCGATGTAAACAGGAATACCAGATAATGTTGCATCTGTGAACGGATCGTACAGCAGACCGAGTTGATTGACCGTAGTGAGATCAGGAATTAAGTTGCCGTCTTCATCAACAATGAATTCCGCTTGACCAATCAAGTTGTTATCAACAAAGACAACCCCACTGATATTACCCGTCGTGAACACAGGGCCAGGGACAACAGGAGAAACGGCAGCCCCTACGTTAGCAAAATTGAAGGTAACGTTTTCTGTTGCTGCTCCGGTTAAAGTAATCGGTGCGGCTGGGGTAGACTGAGTGAACCCAGGAGGAACAATTTGCCGAAGGTTGTAAGTTCCTGCGGGAACATTACCAATTTGATAAAACCCATTCGCATCGGTTAGAGCGGTTCTTTCTGTCGCATCAACGATGCCATTCCCATTGGGATCTAAAAAAACAATTACATTAGCCTGAGTCGTATCTACACCCGGATCAAAGACTCCGTTGAGATTAAAATCGCTAAATACTGTACCGTTAAGATTGCTCACAATTTGACTCCTCCACCAAAGTGATTTGCGAAGACTGATTCCGTTTGGCTCCGGGTGAGAACCCGTTGCTTAACTTTTAATTTACACCTCTTCGTCTGAATCGAGAGTGCATCAAGTCCAAGCCAGATATGAATTCTACATTATCGTAGGCAACTATATCAGACTTCCTAGAGATCTGGCAATTTGGATCGCCGAATTGAACTGCACGCTTAAAAGTTACAACCGCTTTTATCAAAATCAGCACCCCGTTTGAACGATGGGGGTGCTATTTGGGCGAGATGCTAACCGTTGCTTGAAGCTTCACTGAGCATCTTGCAGTTCATGAAAATCAGGAGAAATGTAATCCTTTCTCAAAGGCCAGCCCACCCAATCTTCCGGCATCAAAATCCGTTTTAGATTCGGATGGCCTTCGTAGACGATCCCATACATATCATAGGATTCTCGCTCCTGAAAATCGGCACTTTTCCAGATCCAATAGACTGAAGGGACTCTAGGATCGTCCCGTGAAACGAAGACCTTGACGCAAATTTCCTGGGGTTGTTCCACATTGTCATCAACTTTGACTAAGTGGTAAACACTGACTAAATCATCCCCTGGGCCAGCATCATAAGCACACTGACACCGTAAGTAGTTGAATCCATAGGCATAGAGTGCCGTTGATAAGGGGATTAGGTAATCTTTATCCACCTTAATCATCTCCACGCCCATTTGATTCGGGCCAAGGGATTCATGTTCAAACCCATTTTGAGTCAACCATTGGGAGACTTGACCCGCTTCAATAATTGCTGCTTCTGAATCAGCCACGATTTTCCTCCTGAGCGCGTTCGGCTTGCAATGCAGGGGGGACAGCCATTCCCATTGCTTCGGTTAACTGTTTGGGGGGAACTTGCCGCGATTCACTCATCAAATATTGTCCGGTTAAAATTGGCGGAACACTCTTCATTTGGTGAGTGCGGGTATAGTAACGATGGGTTTGTTGTAAATTCCCCCGTTCTTGTAAGGAATCATCAGCAATTTTCTTGCGAAGTTTAATAATCGCATCAATAATTGCTTCGGGACGGGGAGGACACCCAGGAATATAGACATCAACGGGAATTAACTTATCAACTCCCCGCACGGCGGTTGTTGAATCCATGCTAAACATTCCGCCTGTCACTGTGCAAGCACCCATGGCAATCACGTATTTCGGTTCGGGCATTTGTTCATAGAGCCGCACCAAAATCGGAGCATATTTAACCGTAATCGTTCCCGCGGTAATTAACAAATCTGCTTGTCGAGGACTAGAACGGGGGACTAAGCCGAAGCGGTCAAAGTCAAAGCGGGAACCAATTAAACCTGCAAATTCAATAAAGCAGCAGGCTGTCCCATACAATAACGGCCATAAGCTGGAGAGGCGCGCCCAGTTGTAGAGGTCATCCACCGTGGTGAGAATCACATTCTCGGATAGTTCCTGAGTAACTTGGGGTCGCTCAACTGGATTAATAATTTTTCCCGTTTCCGGTGAAATGCTTTGAGTCATCGTTGATTCCCTCGATTATGACCATTCCAATGCACCTTTACGCCAAGCGTAAACCAGTGCAATGACAAGAATTGCGATAAAAATCAGAGCTTCAATGAAAGCTAAGAGTCCGAGTTTATGAAAGGCAACCGCCCAAGGGTACAGGAACACGGTTTCAACATCAAAAACAACGAATACTAAAGCGAACATATAGTATCGGATGTTGAATTGAATCCAAGCTCCGCCGATGGGTTCGTTTCCTGACTCGTAGGTGGTGCGACGGGCTGCACTGCGACTTTTAGGTCGCAACACTTTGGACGCACCCAGAGCCAGAATCGGTACCAGGCTGCACAGGATTAAAAAGCCTAAAAAATATTCGTAGCCACTAAGAACAAACACAATAAATCAGATCGCTCTAGGTTTGTAACTGATTGTTTACATATTATACGGATGAATGAACCTCACTGTTGGTCTGTTAATCCCCTTAATCCCCTAAAAATCGATTTGGCTGTACTGCTAATTTTGTAATATTATTTAATAGATCTTCTAATAATCCCCAACTCATTACTGTTGAGCTTATGAGTGAGTCAGCTACGGAAGTTACCGCCTTAGATCGGCACGAGTGTAAAGCCTGTGGCTACGTCTATGAGCCAGCGAAAGGGAGTTCTAAGGTTCCGGCGGGAACCGCTTTTGAGGACTTACCGACAAAATGGCGCTGTCCGGTCTGTGGCGCACCGAAAAGCCAGTTTATCAATATCGGCTCTCAGGAAAACCCCTCTGGATTTGAAGAAAATTTAGGGTTTGGCATTGGCGTTAACCGTCTCACCGCCAACCAAAAGAATCTTTTGATCTTTGGTGGGTTAGCTTTGGGCTTTTTGTTCTTTATGAGTATGTATGCACTCAATTAAGGGATTTGAAATTAATCGGACTCTAATGCACGTTGCTAAATTTTTCAAAAAAATCGTCATAGTCTTGACAGTTGCTTTACTTTGTGCTAGCTGCAAGTATTTACCAGAACTGACCTATAACCCTTGGCAAGTGGTTCCTACTGAAACCCAAGCCAACTTAGCGGATATTGCCTTTACAGAAACCAACCCCCAACATGGTTGGGTGGTGGGCAGTGATGCCACCCTCTTAGAAACCCATGATGGCGGCGAAACCTGGAACGCCAAACAGCTTGAGTTAGGCGAAGAAAAAGTTCGTTTCACCTCCGTTAGCTTTTCTGGGGCTGAAGGGTGGGTTGTTGGCCAACCTTCGATCTTATTGCACACCACCGATGAAGGCAATTCTTGGACTCGGATTACTTTAAGCGCCAAGTTACCGGGATCTCCGAATACCATTGTGGCATTAAGTCCGAATCGGGCGGAGATGGCAACGGATGTGGGGGCGATTTATGAAACCGCAGATGGCGGCAAAACCTGGACAGCCTTAGTGGAAGATGCCGTTGGCTTTGCGCGAAATATGACCCGTTCTGAGGATGGTCGTTATATTAGCGTTTCTGCTAAGGGGAATTTCTACTCGACTTGGAAACCCGGAGAAGCGACTTGGGAACCCCACAACCGCACTAGCTCTAAACGGTTAGAAAAAATTGGCTTTACTCAAGATGGTCGTCTCTGGATGATTGCACGCGGTGGAGAACTGCGGTTTACTGATCCAGAGAAAAACCAGGAATGGAGCGATCCCATTAACCCTGAATACTCAACCAGTTGGGGATTTTTAGATTTAGCTTATCGTACCCCGGAAGAAATTTGGGTGAGTGGCGGGAGTGGCAATCTCCTGTACAGTGGTGATGGGGGAAAAACTTGGCTCAAAGACCGAGGCATCGAAAACGTTCCGGCCAACTTATACAAGATCAAGTTTTTCAACCCTGAGCAAGGATTTATTTTAGGCCAACGAGGAGCTTTACTCCGGTACAAGAGTTCCTCTGAAGAAACCGCTTAAATGGGGGAGACAGCCAAATCCATCAAGTTGGCTTGTCCCACATTCCTTGCTCCCGTATCATATATATTCTAGTGTTCAACCCTTTTTAGAGGAGAATTCAAGATGGCAGGTACAACTGGAGAACGTCCGTTTGGCGATATTATTACCAGTATCCGGTATTGGGTCATTCATAGTATTACAATTCCGGCTTTATTTATTGCCGGTTGGCTGTTTGTCAGCACCGGGTTAGCTTATGATGCGTTTGGAACCCCTCGCCCCGATGAGTATTTTACTCAAGAACGGCAAGAACTTCCCATCATTAGCGATCGCTTTAGTAGCAAAAATCAAATTCAGGATTTCATTAGTAAATAGTTGACATTAGGAGTTTAATAACATGACTAGCGGTACTAATCGCGGCAATGAGCCGATTACTTATCCGATTTTTACAGTCCGTTGGTTAGCGGTTCATACCTTAGCTGTACCAACTGTTTTCTTCTTAGGCGCGATCGCCGCCATGCAATTTATTCAACGATAGGAGACTTAACAATGGATCGGCTTCCTAATCCAAATCGCCAACCCGTAGAGTTAAATCGTACCTCACTCTATTTGGGTTTGCTGTTGGTTTTTGTTCTCGGTATTTTATTCTCCAGTTATTTCTTTAACTAACTGGATTTTCATCAACTGAATGGTTTAATCAAATACATTGATTTTTGAATTCACGAGGTAAAAACAGTGTCTCAATCCGGTAGAATTCCGTTGTGGTTAGTAGCAACCGTCGCTGGAACAGGTGTTTTAGTGGTGCTTGGTCTGTTCTTCTACGGTTCCTATGTTGGTATGGGTTCTGCGATGTAGAATCGGAGAACGGATAGGTTATCCTTAATCCCCAAACCCAATTCAACTTAATAACAAAAACAAAATCCCGCTCGGCTTGTTTGAGTGGGATTTTTGTTGATTAAGGAAGGGAACTACAAGCCAAAAACCCGGTTTCTCAGACAAATCGGGGTTTTTAGTCCCTACTTGAAAACCGTTATAATCATAATTCGTTAAAATAGTCATAACATGATCAAGTAAAATTTGCGCCCTCTATTTGCTGTTATACAAGAGTAAATTGTGATTAAACGGCGTAAATTCTAACGTTCTATTTTTGTTCCTTATTCTTTTATTAATTAATCCTGTGACTGCTTCTGTATTTTCTGCTGAACGTTTACTCTTTACCCCTGTACAACCCGAATTTGATGCGATTCCGATTATTTTTGCCTTTCCCAATGAATATACGGTTGGAATTACCAGTTTAGGTTATCAAATTGTCTGGTCAACGTTAGCCATGCGTCCTGATGTTGATGTTAGCCGTTTATTCACCGATATTCATGAACCCTTACCCCAAAATCCTGAACTGTTAGGATTTTCTTTCTCTTGGGAATTAGATTATATTAATATCTTTGAGCGGTTAGAATTCCTGAATATTCCCTTACGTTCTATTCATCGCCAAACCAATCATCCGTTAGTCTTTGGGGGTGGGCCTGTTTTAACCGCTAATCCTGAACCTTTTGCTGATTTTTTTGATATCATTTTATTGGGAGATGGAGAAAACTTATTAGGGGATTTTATTGACGCTTATCAACAAGTTCGTCATGAAGAAAAATCCGTTCAACTGCGTCATTTAGCACAAGTTCCTGGGATTTATGTTCCCAGTTTATATGAAGTTTCTTATGACGGTTTAGATGGATTAATTCAAAGTATTACCCCCATTGAGTCGGGTATTCCTACGCAAGTTCAGAAACAAACCTATCGAGGAAATACATTATCTGCCTCAACCGTTGTTACTGAAAAAGCGGCTTGGGAAAATATTTATATGGTGGAAGTAGTACGCAGTTGTCCGGAAATGTGCCGCTTTTGTTTAGCCAGTTATTTAACATTACCCTTTAGAACCGCCAATTTAGAAGGCTCTTTAATTCCTGCCATTGAACAAGGATTAAAGGTTACAAAACGGTTAGGATTATTAGGCGCGTCAGTGACTCAACATCCTGAATTTGAAGCGTTACTAACTTATTTAAGCCAACCTCAATATGATGATGTTCGCTTAAGTATTGCGTCAGTCCGTACTAATACAGTAACAGTTCAATTAGCAGAAACTTTAGCAAAACGGGATACTCGGAGTCTAACAATTGCCGTTGAAAGTGGAAGTGAACGGTTGCGAAAAATCATCAATAAAAAATTAGAACAAAATGAGATTATTCAAGCGGCTATTAATGCAAAAGCCGGAGGTTTACAAGGACTTAAACTCTATGGAATGGTGGGAATTCCTGGGGAAGAAATCGAAGATTTAGAGGCAACAGTTTCGATGATGCAAACATTAAAAAAATCTGCGCCTGGACTAAGATTAACATTAGGCTGTAGTACCTTTGTCCCGAAATCCCATACTCCCTTTCAATGGTTTGGGGTCAATTCTGATGCGGAAAAACGACTAAAACAACTTGAAAAACAAATGAAAGCGACTGGCATAGATTTCCGACCGGAAAGTTATAAATGGTCAGTGATTCAAGCGTTATTGTCTAGAGGCGATCGCCGCCTTTCTTATTTGTTAGAACAAGTAAGAGATTATGGAGATTCACTGGGGAGTTATCGACGCGCCTTTAAAGCGTTACGGGGGAAATTACCAGAGTTAGAGTTTTATGTACATCAAAATTGGGATTTAGATCAAGTTTTACCTTGGAGTCATCTTCAAGGGCCGTTACCCGTAGCAACGTTGAAAAAACACCTTGCTGAAGCCAAAATTCAGACTTAATATTCCCTCTTTAAATGTTTGCAAAACACCCATATTGGGTAGAGACGCACCATATTGGGTAGAGACGCGCCATGGCGCGTCTCTACATAAGGTTGATTAGTGACTAATATTAACGATTGCTGTAAGATGCCATGGGTTCTTTAATCCAACGAATATAAAAATGCCGGAAAGTTGATTGCAGCACACGGGGTAAACCAAAATCAATCGGCATTAACGCATCGGGTAATTTCCAATCCGACATTTTGACATCAACGGGTCTTAATAACGGATAGTTAATGTCTGCCAGTTCAGGACATAAACCTAAGCGTTGAGAGGCAACAATCGTCGGAATTAAAGTGGGATCAACATTGAGAATTTCAGCGATACTGTGATCTAATGCAAAAACATTTTTTGATGCTGCTAAAACGCCTAATTGACGAGGTTCACCTCCACTAGGCCCATTCCCTTCATGACCGATAATTCCATCCAAAATGGTTAAATCGGGATTAATTGCTCTTGCGGTTTCAACCAGCATTTCCCCAAAACGGTTAACATCTTTTCCCGCTTCTAAATGCCACCAGGCTTTCATTTTTCCGGGGACACAACCAAATAAATTTTTAACCCCCATTGTCAAAGTTAACTGCATATGGGATTTAACTTTCGGTAAGTTAATCACCACATCAGCTTCCATTGCTTCTTTACAGAGTCGTAAATGATCAAACCCTTCACTCACGGTTTGATAACGCTTACCATGAAACTCGACAACGGGCAAATTCAATGCTTCTAATAACGGTAAATATCCATTCGCTTTCGCCACACCCAACGCACTCCCAAAGGCGGGACTATCCCCTAAAAACGGTTTTCCTCCCGCCTCTATCACCAGTTGCGCCACAATGGCGACTAATTCTCGGCGGGTGACACATTCTTTGGTGGGGCGACTTCCCGTTAATAAATTCGGTTTGAGTAGGACACGGGAACCCGGTTTTACAAAGGCACTCATTCCCCCCAAGGGTTCCAGTAGGGTTTCTACAGAGGTTCGCAAGGCTTCAAGTTCATAAGAGTTCGCCCGAATTAAAGACACGGTTGCCATAAATTTGGAATCCTTTAGGGTCGTTCAATCTGTCTTTTGTTATTTTGGACGATCAGAGAAAATTTGTCCTACTCGGCAACTTTAAATCGACCCGTAGCCCCTTTATGAAGGGTAGTAATGCGTTGGGCGTTGGGGAAAACACCCTCACCGACAATCGTATCAATAGCGGGTTTAAATTCTATTTTCTCAACTTTGGTCATGTTAATCATCACCGTTTGGTCAGCCAGGTGAAATGTGACCCATAATTGATTAAACAGTTGGGAAAGTTGTTGAGCAAATTCCTCGGCTGGCATGGGAAGCGAAAAGGCTTCTTCATGACCATTATCATAATAAAAGGTAATTTGGGTGGTTGTCGTTGGGTTAAGGGCAAAAGACGCTGTAGACATTTGTTAATTTCTCCAATCAGTAATCAGTAATCAGTCGTAGGGGCGAAGCATTGGGGCAGTCATTTAGGATAACAACCGATAAGTTATCTTCCCAATGCTTCGCCCGTACAGTAATCAGTAATCAGTAATCAGTAATTAGTTATTACAGTTAGCAGTAAATGTCAAGACATCCTAATAACTTTTAACTAATGGCTGGGAATGAGTAACTGTCAAGACTGGTGCTGGGTGACTGTCGGTTTGTCCTCTTGTAATAAGATACTTTTTATCATAAAATCAAACCTATATTTTTAGCAAAATTTCTCCGCTCAAATGTCTAAAAATCCTCATCCGGGTAATATTGTCCTTGAAAATGTCCCCTGGCAAGACTTAGAAACAATTATTTTCAGACGCCAAAAAAATACGGTGACGCGATTAGCTTATGATAACAGAAAGCTGGAACTGTTTACCCCTTCTCCTGAACATCAAGAATATACAGAACTTTTAGAAGAATTTATTATTACGCTTTTAGAAGAACATCGAGTCAGCTATCGTTGTTTTGGAGCAAAATTATGGCAACGGGAAGATTTACAAATTAGTATTGAACCGGATAGCTGTTTTTATATTCAAAATTTTCCGGCAATTCAAGAAGCTTTAACGATTAATTTACCGGATTATCCCCCTCCAGATTTAGTATTAGAAGTGGATTTAACTCGAAAATCGTTATCACGGCGGTCGATTTATAGTCGTTTAGAAGTGCCTGAAATTTGGCGATGTGATGAGAAAAAGCTACAAATTTATCAATTGCAAGCGGGACAATATGAACGGGTTCCTCATAGTTTAATTTTTCCTGAATTATCCCTTGAAATTTTACCCAAAATTATTAAAGATCATATTAAATCGGGTCGTGCTACGGTTAGAAATGAGTTTCATAAATGGTTAAGAATGGTCGTTTAAAATTAATGATTAGGGTTTAACATGGCTTTACTGCTGTTAGGGGAATTTGAAACCCCTGAAGTTTGGATTTCTGCCTTAAAAAAGGTGATGCCAACGTTAGAGATTAACGTTTATCCTGATGTTGGAAATTTAGAAGACATTGAGGCGGCGTTAGTTTGGATGCACCCGTTGGGGGTACTTCAGCAATTTCCAAATTTAAAAGTGATTATTTCCACAGGTGCAGGGGTTGACCATATTTTTAGAGATACTCATCTCCCCCCAAATATTCCGATTGTCCGCTTAGTAGATGAATCTTTAACCCTTCAAATGTCGGAATATATTTTATTAGCAGTGTTGAGGTTTCATCGCCAAGCAAATATTTATCAACTTCAACAAAATCAACAGCTTTGGCAAGGATTACCCCCTAGAAATACTGAGTCTTGTACCGTTGGAATTTTAGGGTTAGGGGTATTAGGGTTAGATATAGCGAAAAAATTAAAAACAATTGGTTTTTCGGTTCGCGGTTGGAGTCGAACTGCTAAACCCATTGAAAATATAGATTGTTTTTTTGGAAAAGAACAATTTAACGAGTTTTTAAGTGGTTGTTCTGTCTTAGTTTGTTTACTTCCCTTAACGCCGGAAACAGAAGGAATTTTAAATCAAAAAACCTTTTCAGCTTTACCGTCTGGCGCTTATTTAGTGAATGTGGCGCGGGGGAGACATTTAGTAGAGGAAGATTTATTAGAGGCTTTAAAATCCGGTCAACTGTCCGGTGCTTGTTTAGATGTTTTTCAAACAGAACCTTTACCAAAAAATCATCGGTTTTGGACGCATCCCCAGATTACCATTACTCCCCATATTGCGGCTAAAACTATTCCGGCTTGTGTCGCACCCCAAATTATTGAAGCCATTCAAAATAGCCAGCAAGGATTACCGTTAAAAAATACGGCTGATGCGTCGAGAGGATATTAATCCTAAACCTGCGTAAGGGCGGGAGTAAGGGCGGGAAAACCCCCCCAGGGCTGTTTCATTTTACCCGTGAATTTGTATGACCTCTTCCTCTCCCCTTGTCCTCTTGTCCCCTATTCTCTATTCCCTTGCTATTTTTAGCATCAATTTAAGGATGAGATATTAAAACTAGATTGGATTGCGATCGCTTTCCTTTAACAATCATGTTTACCCCTTCCGATGGCCCTAATAAAACTCCTCGACGAACGGGGATAACAGGCTTAGAACTGGCTAACTTCATTTGCCATTGCGTTAAAATTGTCGCTAAAACAATCTTCATTTCAAACAGGGCAAATGCTAATCCAATACAGCGCCGATTTCCCCCACCAAAGGGTAAAAATTCAGAAGGTGAATATTGACGCTCTAAAAATCGTTCCGGTTTAAATTCTTTAGAATTCGGGTATAAATCTTCTCGATGATGGGTTAAATAAATACAAGGAATTAATAACGTTCCCGGTTCAAATTGATATCCTTGAATGGTTAAAGGAGATTTAACCAAACGGTTAAATGCTAACATAGCAACGGGATACATTCGTAACGTTTCCTGGCAAACAGCATTCAAATAAGGCAGTTTTGTAAACTCATTAAGATCACCATTTTGATCAACTTTTGCGAACTCTTGTAGAAGCTTTTCTAGAATCATCGGTGAACGATGAATCCAATATAATGCCCAAGCTAACGAACTAGCAGTTGTTTCATGACCTGCCACTAATAACGTAATTAATTCATCTCGAATTTCTTCATCCGTCATCGGTTGCCCTTGTTCATCACGGGCAGCCACCATCATCGATAAAATATCGATTCGATTTGGATCAAAATTAGCTTTACGTTCAGCAATTTCAGCATAAATAGCATGATCAAGTTGCTGTTTTAATCGTACGAAATGCCCCCAAGGACTCCAATCTCCCCAATCTTGTTGTAATAATGGAAATAGAAATGTTAGAGTTAGTAATACCGGCTTTTTTGGGTTCATGATTTCAATCAACAGTTCCCTGATTTGCTCATAGCGTTCTCCTTTTTCTAATCCAAATACTGTTCTGAGAATGACATTAAAAGAAATAATTTGCATGGATGAAAGCACTGAAAACGGTTGATCGTTTTGCCATGTTTCAGTCACTTCCTGAGTAATTTCTCCCATGACTTGACCATAGGTTCGCATTCGTTCCCCGTGAAAGGGGGGAAGTAATAATTTTCGTTGACGTTGATGGGGTTGTCCTTCTAAAGAAATCAAAGATTGCGCGCCTAATAACAGCGATCTAACACCCGCAGATTTTCCAGCGTCAAGTTGTTGGGGATCAGTCGCAAAAATTTCTTGAATGGCTTGGGGATTACTAATAAAAACTTGCGGGGTAAATAACGGGCCAATTTTTAATGTAAAGAAATCCCCATATTCTTGAGCGCAGGTTTCCATATATCCAAGGGGATCACGCAGCCATTCTAAGGTTTGTAACCAAGGATGGGTTTTAGGGCCATTGGGAAGTTGAACCGTCACCATTGCTGATACCTTGCCTTGCTCTGTTTTTTCCTAATTTAACTGATCTTTTAAGCTTGAGGCGTTCCAGTGGGAGCGATTTGATCGTACACTATGCAAGAGAATTCCAAATTCAGCTAATTTTAGGGACATCTTCGGGCAATTAGCAGGAAATTGGCGGCTAATTTACCATTACTGTCCATCATTAACCTGTGTGTGAGGAGAAGTAAAAATGCGTCGATTTTGGCGTTTAGCAACTACGGTGACAGGTAGTGTTGCATTAATGGTTAGTATTGGACTGACTCAGGCGTTACCGTCGTTGGGAACGTCTTCAGAACTATATGGTGCGGATTCTTTAGAAGAATTAATCAGTTTACGCGATCGCTTAATTAAAGAGTTAGAAAAACCTGCTGCTAATCGAACAAAACCTAATTTTTTTAATTCTTTATTCGCTGATCCGATTCAATTTGAACCGAATGAAACCTTATTACAAAAGCTTAGATTAGTTGACATTCAAATTTTAGTTGAAAAACAAGCCAAAGATAACTGGAAACAAGCAATTCGGTTAGCCACTCAAGCCACAGACGTTGCTGATCCCTCTGATCCGTCTCCCCAACACCGCCAAAAAGTTCAAATTCTCTGGACGCAAGCCATTGATAATTTACATGAAATTCCTGAACAATCTTTTTTAGCCCGGGAAGCGACTCAAAAAATTCAACAATACGAATCGACCTTATCTGAAATTACCAGTGAATTATTAGATGCACGGTCAAAAATTTTAGAAGCTATTCGTCAAGAAAGTGGTTTAACCCGCCAAGCGATGCTCAGTGTTTGTACGTTACAACGGGATTGTGTGAGTTTGCGAGGGGATCAACCTCCGGCGAGTCCAGCGAGTTTAATTAAAGTCCCGATTGCGATCGCACTTTTACAAAAAACGGCTGAAGACAAGATTGACTTGAATCAAGAAATTTATGTTGATGGCGGGAATTTCACAGAGGATGCGTCTCAAATTCGAGCTAGACAATCTTATTCTTTAAAACGGTTAATGGGAGAAATGATTGATCACAGTAGTAATATTGCCACCAATCAATTAATTGATTATTTAACGCCTAAATATATTAATAATTTTCTCGATCAAGAAGGATATAAAGTCACCAGAGTTCAGTTTAAACTAATGGGGGATAATATTATGCCTCGGCGACCGGGAAGTGGCAGAAACCGTTTAACCAGTAATGAACTGACAGAAATGATGGTTCAAGTTTATAATTATGAACATCCCTCTTCCCAAGAGTTAATTGATGCGTTAGGTCGTCAATATGACCGAGTAATTGGTTATGCAGGATTGCAGGGTGTTCCAAAAACGAAATGGTTAGGAGAAAAAACAGGTCAAAATTCCAGAGTAATTGGGACAACGGTAGCGGCTTCTATTAATGGGGAAAAATATATTATTACCGCTATTGATAACAACACCGCTAATATTCCCCAAATTCGGAATTCGATTAATAAAATTGCTCAATATATTGTTGAAAATGGTCAACTTTAAGAATTAAGACTTAAGAATTGATAACTCTGTAGGGGCGGGGTAAAGAGCGCCCCTACGAAACCATGACTGATCACTGGTAACTTTAATGCCTAATCATTTACGGTTAAATACTTATATTCAAGGTCAAGGATATCCGATTCTTTGTATTCATGGACATCCGGGATCGGGTCGGTGTATGTCTGTGTTTACAAATCATTTATCTCAACGATTCTTAACGATTTCACCGGACTTACGGGGATATGGAAAAAGCCGAACTAATCAACGATTTGAAATTCGGGATCAGTTAATTGATTTAGAAAGATTACTAACAGAACTTAATCTTGATCACTGTTTCGTTTTAGGATGGTCATTAGGGGGAATTTTAGGGCTAGAATTAGCATTAAAGTTTCCCCAAAAAGTCTCCGGTTTAATCTTAGTTGCATCGGCGGCTAGACCGAGGGGAAATCATCCGCCCATTACTTGGCAAGATAATCTTTATACCGGAATTGCTGGGATCATGAATTGGCTGTTTCCGGCTTGGAAATGGAATATTGATACTTTTGGAAAGCGATCGCTATTTCGTTATTTAATTCAGCAACATCATACTACGGCTTATCAATATTTAGCACAAGAAGCCGTTCCCGCCTATTTACAAACGTCTCCTTTAGCCACCCAAGCGTTAAATTCTGCCTTACGTTTGGGTTATAATCGTTTACCGGATTTACAACAAATTAACTGCCCTTGTTTAGTTCTTGCAGGAGAATGCGATCGCCATATTACGGCGACATCCAGTCAAGAAACGGCTGAATATTTACCCAATTCGCAGTTTTTTTGCTATCCCAATACTGCTCATCTATTCCCCTGGGAAATTCCCCAACAAATCCTCAATGATATTGACAATTGGATTAACCAATTTAACAAAATTTAGGCGGAGAATGCTTAAAAATCAACGAGATCAAGGCTGACCGGACAACGCAGGAATAACCCAACGTCCCATCTTTTTTCCTAAATCTTCGGCAATGGTTAATTCACCGGGTTTACAGCGTTTAATCATCACTTTGATCCCCTGCGCTCCTTCCGTTTCTATATCTTCTAAATAACCGAATTTAGAAGTTTCAGCATCCTCAAGGGTTAGAAAGGGGCCAAAATAGTAGGTGCAATGGGGGTTTTCTGTCATGATTTCCACCCAGAACGCTAATCCGAAGAAGTTAAGTAAACTAATCAGAAGTTCTTTCATTTCTATTCATCCTGTCAATAATGCTGTTGTGTTTGGCTGATTCTGGAAACGGGATCTAATCGATCAGATTGTCATGGGTTAACAGATTGGTTAAACCTATCGAAGTTGAGTCAAAATCTTTACACTTTGTTATACCCTGTTACCTTTGTTTTTTCAATGTACAGAGTAGAACAAATCTGAGTGTGAATCTGATTGATTTAAACCAAGCTCTAGCTTTTTAAAGCGGTTTGAGCAGGTTAGTTAGAAAGCTCGTAAATTAAAGCAGAGGTTAGAACAAAATTGGGATAGGGATCGTGAGCAAGGCTTTAATAGATGGGCTATTTTTATCACACCATACTACTATTATCCTCTATCTAACTATCCCTTTTCTATTGGATTGAAAGCTAAAAGTAGAAAAGGTTACTTTCCTAATTCCATTTTAACTTGAATCCTGACCAATGAAGGAATTGAATTATACCGTTTTTGAAGTAATATTTCCGGCTTTAAACTCTCGCTGTCGATAGATTTCATAAAGGGTCATCCCCGTGGCGACGGATACATTTAAACTAGCGGTCTGTCCTACTAAAGGAATAGAAACTAACACATCACAATTCCGTTCAATTAAATGACTTAAGCCTTCCCCTTCATTGCCTACCACTAAAGCAATTGCTCCTGATAATTTAGCTTGATGAAGAGGCTGTTCCGCATTCGCTGAGGTTCCATAAATCCAAAATCCGGCTTCTTTTAAGTCTTCTAAAGCATGGTTAAGATTCACAACTCTCGCAACGGGAAAGGTTTCTAAAGCACCTGCGGCTACTTTCATTACCGTTGAGGTGACTCCCACCGCCCGACGTTGAGGAATAATTAATCCTTGAGCGCCAATGGCTTCCGCAGTCCGAATAATAGCGCCTAAATTATGGGGATCATGAATCCCATCGGCGACAATTAAAACGGGTTGAGGACTGGCGGCTTTTGCTTGTTCAATTAATTCTTCTAATTCTTGATATTCATAAGGCGCAATTTGAGCCGCAACCCCTTGATGGTTTCCCCCTTGAGTCATTTGATCAAGCCGTTGATAACCGACTTCATCGATAATGGTTCCGTTGGCTTTGGCTTCTTGTAACAAGGTTTGAAAACGGGGATCAGCTTTGAGTTTGGAAACCACCCAAATTCGACTGAGCGATCGCTGATTTTCTAACGCGGCTTGAACAGTCCGTCGCCCATAAATTAAATCGGTTTCTGACTGTTCTTCCCCAGTTTCAATGGAATTTTCAGGAATAAATTCTTCGATTTTTTGAGGTTCACGAGGAGGACGATTAACATGAACAGGTTTTTCTCGGTTAGAAAATTTAACGGGTTTTTTTGACTCCGTTGGGTTAGGGCGAGAAGGTTTATCAAAATGCTTAGATGAAGATCTAGCATTTTTTTGTTGAGGTTTTGAACGATTAAATTTTGACATTTTGGTGTTGCGTTTAGGACGGTTATTTAAGATTAAAAAATCATCGTTTCTTCTTAATTCACAATTTTGAGGATCTACAATCTTTAAGGATTTAGCTATATAGAAAACAATTTAATAGTAATAACTTTCTATGTCTAAGGCTGATTAATTTCAGCTTCTAGATTAAGATACTCAAACAATTCTTGTAAGCGTTGTTGATCCGTTAAATATAAATATCCAATTAAGGCTTCTAAACTGGTAGCTTGCTGATAGATAGCGGGATCGAGTCTTTTCGGACATCTACAAGTAGCATTTCGACCCCGTTTAATAATTTCTAACTCGGCACTGGTGAGGTGAGGTTCTAGCGATTGCAAATGACGAGCTTGACTTTCAGCACGAACTTGCTCCACCACGAGTTGATGATAAAGTTGCGATCGCTTGGGTGGGATGAGATAAACACTACGGATATACAGTTCATAAACAGCATCTCCTAAATAAGCCCAAGATGCTGGAGAAATCCGTTGAACTTGTTCTGATGATAGGCTTTGATTAAGCATTTAATCGAGGCTAAGAAACTAACCAGACGTTGAACCGGCTAGCAGTTAGAACAACGCAGTCATATAATTTTTCCACCCTAACTCTATTCACTCGGTCTTCTCACCTTGCTTCTGCTCTCAAGACACCGATTAGCCTCATTCTGACTTGTATTAGGAGTCTTTGGCATTTTTGATCGCCTCTTCCACTGAAGGCTGTAAAGATAGAAACTTCTCCAAGCGAACCAATTTCACAGTTTGAGTTACACGAGGATTAGAAACAATCTGTAAAGTTCCTCCGCTCGTTTGAGCTTTTTTAACAAGCTGTACGAGCGCTCCTAAACCTGAACTATCTACAAAATCGATTTTAGACAGATCTAAAATAATATGTCTAGGGGAGTTTTTATCATCAATACATTTACCCACCACCTTGCGAAAGGTGCCTTCTGAGAAAGCATCCATCAATCCGGTGAGGCGAAAGAGTTGATAGTTGTCTTTGACTTCACGAGTCCCTCGTAGGCTCACGGTCAAATTAAGTGGTTCAGAAATGATACCCTCCTAACTACATCAAACTGGACATCGCCGATCTAGTATAAGAGCTTTTTGACAAATTGTCTATATACAAGAAGGCACCGAGCGCTCTTAGGCAGAGGGCAGGAGGCAGGAGGCAGGAGGTAAGAGGGACAAGGGGACAAGGGGACAAGAAGAAATTTCTTGTTCTTAATTGAGATCCTTCGTTCCGCTCAGGACGCTGCGCGATTCTTAATTCTTAATTCTTAATTCTTAATTCTTAATTCTTAATTCTTAATTCTTAATTCTTAATTCTTAATTCTTAATTCTTAATTCTTAATTCTTAATTCTTAATTCTTAATTCTTAATTCTTAATTCATAATTCTTAA
>JBMDYE010000274.1:0-14933 GCA_048595135.1 Planktothrix sp.
CTTGCCACCCTAATTTGCCATCCTGCAACGGATCAGCAGAACCGTCGTTATCTCCTGCTACAACGGGTTTTCCACAGGCCATGGCTTCTAAATAAACGATGCCAAACCCTTCTTGAGAGGGCATCACGTAAGCATCACAAAGGCGATAATGATCCACTAATTCGTTTGTGGGAACAAACCCAGCAAAAACCACTCGCTCCGCGACCCCTAAATCTTGAGCCAGTTGGGCTAACCGCGGTTGATCATCCCCTCGACCAATGACTAAGTATTTAACATCAGGAAAAACCTCTGCAATTTGGGATAAGGCGCGAATGGTCACATCTACGCCTTTATAAGGATCGCCTTTCCACAGTCGCGCGACTGTCATTAACACCCGTGTATTTTGCAAGTTATACAGTTCAATTAACGCTTGAGGTTTGGGGCCAGGGGTAAACTGTTCTCCGTCCACCATACAAGGTAACAATTTAAACAAATTCGGATCGAGGTGATTCGCTAAACAGGCTTGCTCACGGGTATACCGGCTAACTGTCCAAATTTGATTCGCATTTTGAAGTGCTTTTCGATACTTGGCGGGGAGGGGGTGCCACACTTCTTTTCCATGAGTCTGAACGATGTAGGGAATTCCCAGGGGTTTGCACAAGCGATAAACTAAAGACGCTAAGTTAATATGACCGCACACAACCTGTTGCGGGCGGTACTTGAGTAAATTAAAGAGTAAAGTGGCGGCTAACTGAACTCGTCCCCAAAACGGATACTGAGATTGAAAATACTTAAATTGGAAGGGGCTAGATGGGGATTCTAAAGGATTAAAACATTGAGGCGAGTCTCGTAAGATTAAAACTTTTGTCGTTAGATTCCCTGCGGTTTCTGATCCGGGTTGTAAGTGGGCAATATTCTGATAAGCTTCTAACAAATTTTTCACATAGGATTGGATGCCCCCTTCACAGGAGAAAATTTCCAGAAAGCACCAGATTGAGGGGTGTTGAGAGGAAGTGGTCAGGTTAATCTTCTGTTGTCTTTGATCAAGTAACATTCGGAAAATAGCCCCAAAAAGGGATACCTGTGGTCGTCTCCAAGACTTAGCTTAACACTTACATCCTGGTAGACCCACAGGTATCACAAAGAGTTTAAGAATTGAAACAATTTAGAACAAGCCTAAAGTCAAAGACTTGTCAATTGGCATTGCAGCCCCAATTCCTAACCACAGGGTAACTAAGGTTGCAAACAGGAAAATCGTGGTTGCAACGGGACGACGGAAGGGGTTTTGGAATTTGTTCACGCTTTCGATAAAGGGAACTGCAATTAAACCCACCGGAATCGAAGACATCAGCATGATTCCTAACAGTTTGTTAGGAACAACCCGCAGAATTTGGAATGTGGGCCACAGATACCATTCAGGCAGAATTTCTAATGGGGTGGCGAAGGGGTTAGACGGTTCTCCAACCATTGCGGGGTCAAGAACGGACAACCCAACCACTAAACCAAAGGTTCCCAAAATTACAATCGGGAAGGTATATAACAAGTCATTGGGCCAAGCGGGTTCACCGTAGTAATTGTGACCCATGCCTTTAGCCAACTTAGCGCGAAGGACGGGATCGCTCAGATCCGGCTTTTTCAAAACTGACATGATTAAAAATGCTCTCCTTTCTGAGGAAATCTAATCGGATGTTGCTTGCTGCTTATGGATGATCAGGACAGCGAACTGACCTTAGTGTAGCAAGAAGGCTCTGGTTTGCAGTTGCAAGTCAGAGAATCGTTATTTTCAGGTTAACGTTTCTTAGAAAAGATGCAACTCCCGAACAAGACACGACCATGCTACGGGTTGAAATCTATTCAGATTTACAACGGGCCAGAGATCCCTTGTTTACGGATCATCAGGAAGTGCATCAACATAAACACAGCAATCAGCCAAGGTAAAACAAAGGTATGTAAGCTATAGAAACGGCTTAAGGTGCTTTGTCCCACGGCTGTACCGCCCCGCATCAGTTCCACAATGGTAGAACCGACAATGGGAATGGCTTCAGGAACACCAGACACGATTTTAACCGCCCAGTAACCCACTTGATCCCAAGGCAGAGAGTAGCCCGTTACCCCGAAAGACACGGTGATCACGGCTAAGACCACACCCGTCACCCAGGTTAACTCACGGGGTTTTTTGAACCCACCGGTTAAGTACACGCGGAAGACGTGCAGGATCATCATTAACACCATCATACTGGCAGACCAGCGATGGATAGAGCGGATCAACCAACCAAAGCTCACATCCGTCATAATGTATTGAACGGAACTGAACGCTTCGGTGACGGTGGGTCGATAATAAAAGGTCATTGCAAATCCAGTGGCAAACTGGATTAAGAAGCAAACCAGAGTGATCCCACCCAAGCAGTAGAAGATGTTGACATGAGGGGGGACGTACTTACTCGTAATGTCATCTTCCAAGGCTTGGATTTCCAGGCGTTCATCAAACCACTTGTAGGTTTGAGATTCTTTAATTCCCTTAGAAAACATGAAGCTAGAATTCCTAATAATAGATTGCTGTCTGTTAAAGTTCCCTTAATTGATTAGTTCATTAAGGGATGTCCTTCGGCTGAACTTCTTAGCGCCAGGGCAATCTGGCTGTCAGTAAGCCACTACCATCAGGAATAGGGGGCCTCGGTTTCATCCGATGGAGAGCAGGGCAATCTCGCCCTCTGTGTTCTCCCCTATGATAAAAAATGTAACATAGCTTCAACTCAATTTTCACAAAAGTGCCAAATCAAGTTCTAGGGCGGAGGACAGCTACCCCCTCTGTCTCCGGGAGGAATTTTAACTTCCCAGACGGCGGGTTCTAGGGTAATCAGTTACAAAGGGAATGGGTAAAGGAAAATGATCATTCTGTCAAGCTTGATTCTGTAATGATCCCAGCTTCCTCAGCCTCCAAACGTTCTCCCGCCCTGTTTTCGATTCTTAATGCCCAAATCGGTTCAAGTTAAAGAAAATGTTAAAGCAGCCATTCAGATTTCGGATCATGCACCAGCGAGTTTTTCAGATCGCCCTTCTCATAATTTTGCAAATTTCCTTAATATGGAGTTCATGGACGAGTCCGGTTTGGGCTTTGACAGAAGAACAGAAGCTTTTAAGCGAGAGTTGGAGAATTGTTAATCGAGCTTATGTCGATGATAGCTTTAATCATCAAAACTGGTGGTTTATTCGCGAAAAAATCCTCCGACAACCCTTAAAAAATCGCGAGGAAACTTACAGTGCGATTGAAAAAATGTTAGCGATTTTGGATGATCCGTTTACCCGTTTGTTACGACCGGATCAATACCGAAGTTTGCAAGTGAATACTTCAGGAGAATTGACGGGAGTGGGGTTACAAATTGCGATTAATTCGGACACGGGAGAATTAACGGTGATTGCTCCTTTAGATGGATCTCCGGCTGAACAAGCGGGGATTTTACCCGGCGATCGCATTATTAAAATTGATGACATTTCTACCCAAGAATTAACGTTAGATGAAGCCGCTGCTCGAATGCGAGGGCCGATTGGCAGTTCTGTTAAATTAACGGTGATCCGAGGAGAGGGAAGCAAAACGGCTGAGGAAATTTCTTTAGTTAGAAATCGCATTGCATTGAATCCCGTTTTAGCTGAATTAAAAACGGAATCTAGTCAAATTCCCTTTGGTTATATTCGATTAAGTCAATTTAGCGCTAATGCGACGGAAGAAGTCACCCATGCGATTAAATCTTTAGAAAAAAAAGGGGCAAAAGCTTATATTTTAGATTTAAGAAATAATCCAGGGGGATTGTTACAAGCGGGGGTAGAAATTGCTCGTCTTTGGTTGGATGAAGGCACCATTGTTTATACCGTTAATCGTCAAGGGGTTTTAGGTAGTTTTGAAGCCAATGGTTCGGCGTTAACAAAAGCTCCGTTAGTGGTTTTAGTAAACCCAGGAACCGCCAGCGCTAGCGAAATTTTAGCTGGGGCGTTACAAGATAATCATCGCGCCATTTTAGTCGGTGAAAAAACCTTTGGAAAAGGGTTAATTCAATCGTTATTTGATTTATCCGATGGGGCGGGTTTAGCGATTACCGTTGCTAAGTATGAAACCCCCAATCATACTGATATTAATAAATTGGGAATTATGCCGGATCGAGTGGTTCCTTCTGAACCGTTACTTCGCAATCAAATTGCAACGGAAGTTGATCAACAATATCAAACGGCGGTTGATTTGGTGATGTCTCAATGGGCGATCGCTCAGAACAGTAATCAGTAATCAGTAATCAGTAATCAGTGAGAAGTCATGAGTTAATTGTTGGGAGCAAAAATTTGTCTAGTGTCTCTGGTTTCAAGGTTCAACCTGAAAACCTATTCTTGAAGGCTCTGCCTACAATAAGATATTGCTAGGTTGACTCTAGCAAAGAGAAATTACTGATTACTGTTTTACTGATTACTGATTACTGATTACTGATTACTGATTACTGATTACTGATTACTGATTATGTTAGATTATGATAGTGTTATATTGGGGGGGAGTTTGACGGGACGCTATGCAGCAATTTTAGCCGCACAAATGCAAGGACGAGTGGCTTTAGTTGAACCTCCTGAAACTTCTCAAAAAAGTTTATTTCGCCCCCATCATGCCTTAATTTCCCTTGGAAAAATAGCCCAACAGATTCGCCAATCTTCACCTTTTGGCTTTGCTTCAACAACGGGAAATTTTAATTGGCAAAATACCCTTCACTGGCTCAATGATATTACGGAAAATTGTGATCAGCTTTACTCTGTTGATCAGTTAGCATCCTGGGGAGTTGATGTAATTCGGGGACAAGGAGAGTTTATTAATACTCCTCATCTGGCTTTTGCTGTAAATCAGCGGATTTTGCGATCGCGAACTTACCTCTTAGCCATTCCAACCCCACCCAAAATTCCCAATATTGAAGGTTTAGCTTCCGCCGGGTTTTTAACCGAAGAAACCTTTAGTCAATTTCTAAAAAAACCGAATTTATCCTCTCAAAATTTAGCGATTATCGGTGGAAACCCCACGGGAATTGAATTAGCACAAACCTTAAATCGATTAGGATGTAATGTTACCTTAATTGTTAAAGGAAATCAAATTTTAGGCAAAGAAGATCCTGAAGCAGTTCGTTTAATTCAAGCTCAATTAGAAGCAGAAGGAGTGAGAATTTTAACCCAAACTCCAGTTACTCAAGTTAAAGTGATTGATGATAAAAAATGGATTCAAGCGGGAAATAAAGCAATAGAAGTGGATGAAATGTTAATAGCAGCCGGATATCAAGCTGATTTAACTTCTCTAAATTTAGAACCCGTTGGAGTCAAATTACAACAAGGTTATTTACGGTTAAATAAAAAATTACAAACCACAAACCCCCGAATTTATGCTTGTGGAGAGGTATTAGGAGGATATCCTTTTGCTCAAGTTGCCCATTATGAAGCCCAAATTGCCATCAAAAATGCGTTATACTGGCCTAAGTTTACCGTTGATTATCAAGTGATACCTTGGGTGATTTTTTCCGATCCTCAACTCGCTAGGGTTGGATTAACTGAAGCACAAGCTAAACGGCGTTATGGCAATCAAGTGATTGTAGAACGACAAAATTTTAAACAAGTTGCTCAAGCTCAACTGAGTGGCGAAACCACCGGATTTTGTAAATTAGTTGCTCTTTCTAATGGTAAACTTTTAGGGGCAACTGTGGTTGGTTCACAAGCCAGTGAGTTTATTTCGACTCTGGCTTTAGCGATTCGTTATGGGATAAGACTGGATACGTTAGCAGAATTACCGCCTATTTTGCCATCGTTTTCTGATGTTTATCACCAAACTGCGATCGCTTGGCTAAACCAACGCCGTCGTCAAAATAATAGATTATTTGATTGGACTGAAAATTTATTCCATTGGCGACGATATTGGAGGAATTGAGAATTAAGAATTAAGAATCGCGCAGCGTCCTGAGCGGAGCGAAGGATCTGAATTAAGAATTAAGAGACTCAAGTAGCGTCAGTCGCGGAGCGTTGGCGGAGCCTGTGCGTAGCACGTAAGGATCTGAATTAAGAATTAAGAATTAAACCCTAAAGGGTTTAGTGTAATAAAAAAATCAGTTAACATGGTGAAATTAGAAATAATTATGCACAATAACCGTTTTTTGTTTTTAGGTAAACAATATCAATCCTTGCTGTTAGTTTTGACAGTAGTATTAACATTCAGTTTAGCTGGATGTGGGAAACCTGCTGCTGAGAATAAGATGGAAGAAACAAAAGAATGTTTAGAATGTAATCTCAGTGGTAAAAGCTTTGCAGGGAAAAATTTAGAAGGTTTTAGACTCAATAATTCTAACTTAAGTAAAGCCGATTTAAAAGGCGTAAATTTGAAAGGAGCGCTCTTAGATAGTGTTAACTTAAGCGGGGCAGATTTAACAGGAGCAGACTTAACAGGCGTTGCTTTAACAGGCGCGAATTTAACGGATGCCAATTTAAGCAATGCTAATCTAACCGGAGCTTTTTTGAGAGGGGCTAATCTCAGCAATGCTAAACTAGATAATGCTAAATTCAATGATGCGGATTTGAATGCTGCGAACTTAAATGGTGCTAATCTAAAAGGGGCAGATTTTAAAGGAGCAATTATGCCCGACGGAACCATTCAAAAATAACCGGATTTGTAAACCCTCAAAAGTTAACCCATGCTAAAAGCCGTTTTATTAGATTTAGATGGAACCCTAGCCAATACAGATCCCTTACATTATCAAACTTGGTTGGAGGTTTTGAAACCCCACAAGATTGAGCTTACTCCTAGTTTATATAAAGCTCGTATTAGTGGGAAAACTAATGCAGAAATTGTGCAGGATTTATTTCCGCAATTTTCAGAAGCAGACGGGATGAAATTAGCTGATCAAAAGGAAGCTCTCTTTCGAGAAATGGCAACTGATTTACCGCCTTTAGAAGGGTTAATGGATTTTTTAGCATGGGTAAATGAGCAAAATTTAAAAACAGGTTTAGTGACGAATGCGCCCCGTGAGAATACGGATTTTATGCTGAATGCTTTAAAGTTATCAGATTATTTTGATTCGGTGGTTTTATCCGATGAAGTAGGAATTGGAAAACCTGATCCAACCCCTTATCAATATTGTTTAAATCAATTAAATATTTTAGCAGAAAATGCGATCGCCTTTGAAGATTCACCATCGGGTATTCGGGCAGCAGTCGCCGCAGGAATTAAAACCATTGGTGTCGCATCCACTCATGATCCCAATAGTCTGCAAGCGTTAGGGGTAGCTTTTGTGATTGATGATTTTAAGAGTTCTGAATTATGGCAGTTTCTGAAATCAAAGTAAACTCTAAAGGGTTGATTCTGATTTGATAAAATCTAATAAATAATGGGCTAATTGTAACTTGCTACAAGCGGCGATATCTTTCTTTCGACCTTCCCGATGCAAAAATATTGCTTGATTGGTTTCTGTCCCAAACCCAGCATCGGGTAAATCAATCGGATTGGCAACAATGGCATCTAATTTTTTCTGTTCTAATTTATCTTGGGCCGGTTTTAAAATTGCCCCCGTTTGTGCCGCAAACCCGATTAATTGTTGGTGGGGTTGCTTTATTTTTCCTAATTCTGCTACAATATCAATAATAGGATTTAATGGGAGTTCCTTGGGTAATAACCGTTTTGGGAGTTTCTCTTCACTATAAGTGGCGGGTTTAACATCTCCAACCGCCGCCGCCATAATCGTTAAATCCGCTTGGGGGAATTGTTCCATCATAACTTTATACATTTCGTCCCCACTGGTGACAGATATTAACTGAACTTCCGGTAACGAGGCGACTAATTCTGTATTCATTGGGCCATGTACTAACGTAACCGATGCCCCTCGATGCACCGCCGCTTGAACTAACGCCAGTCCCATTTTTCCCGTTGACGGATTCCCAATAAACCGCACCGGATCAAGGTATTCACGGGTTCCCCCCGCACTAATTAAAACCTGCTTTCCGGCTAAATCTCGCTGACCGTGGGTGTGTAATAACGATTCAATCTGGCTTAGAATTTGCTTCGGTTCTGCCATTCGTCCCGCCCCTTCAAGTGTAGAAGGTTCTGTGGTTGTAGCGGGTAAATCACAAGCTAAAATTCCTGTAACCGGGGTAATGGCATGAAACCGAGGATCAGTTAAAAGGGTTTGCCAGTTGCGCTGCACCGAAACTTGCTTCCACATTTCGCGGTTCATGGCGGGGGCAAGTAACACAGGACAATTAGACGCTAAAACCGTATTGGTGAGTAAATTATCCGCCAGTCCGTTGGCTAATTTTCCTAACGTATGGGCAGTGAGGGGAGCAATAATAAAAATCTCTGCCCATTGTCCTAACTGAATATGCAGAGGGCGTCCGTGAGTGGGTTGCCAAAACTCTTGATCTGTATACGCTGTCTGACGGGATAAGGTGGCAAAAGTTAAGGGCGTAACAAATTGTTGGGCTGAGTCGGTTAAAATAACCCGAACCTCAGCCCCAGCTTTTGCTAAGGTTGAAACAATTTCACAGACTTTATAAGCTGCAATCCCTCCACTAATTCCGAGCAAAATTCGTTTCTGCAATGGGGAGGGTAAAACTTTTAGCATCAGTTCAAAGGATTATTACCGAATTAGGCTTCATCGTAGGCTTCCAGATCCAGTAAGTAAAGATAAGACTCTACTAATTCTGGACGCTGAAATGCGATCGCTCGCAGCAAATGCCAATCATTCAGCCCTTCAAAAGGATCGGTATAATCATCCCGTTCTAAACGGGCAGCCAGTTGAGCAACATCATTGGCGGTTAAAGCGGAAATAGTGGATGCGGATCGAGTCAGGGTTTCCATGAGTTACACCTCCCATGAATTGCATTTGCTTTGAGCGTTAGGGCTACGGCTTAAACACACGCCCATAGCCCCTTTTCTATACTAAAGGTTTAGGTAGATTTAGGCATCGCTTCCACAACAAAACTTTGTATTAAGGTTAAAACTTCCGGTCGGATCTCATGACCCATATTAAATTCTTGATATTCTACCTTGGCCCCTAACTGCTGAAAAACGTCCCTAGCGTTGATGGCGGCTTGTAACGGGACAACCGGATCATATCGCCCATGAACAATTAACACAGGGGGTAAAGGATGAGGTACAGGTTCCGGGGAAAAATGCAGATATCCGCTTAAGACGACTAAACCCGCAACGGGAAGATAACGCCCCATATCTAACGTCATTGCTCCCCCTTGGGAAAATCCGCCTAAAATCGTCCGAGATAAAGGAACCCCCGTACTTGCTTCTAAAGTCGGGAGCCACTCTTTTAATCGTTGTTGGCTTTGCTCCAGTCCAGTGTATTGCTTTGTTTCTAAAGCGTACCAAGCCCGTCCTAAAGGCGCTTGTGGATGGGGAAACGGCGCTTGCGGAAAAATAAATTGATAGTCTGACAAGCGCAGTAGGGGAGCAATCCCCATTAGATCCTGTGCATTCGCACCCCAACCGTGCATAAACACAAATAGTCCTTTAGGAGGTTTTCCGTTTTGGGGAGGAAGGGTCAGAAACTCTAACGTCATAGGTTAATCTTTACCAATGGTATTCATGATTCATTGTTCATGGTTTACCCAAAAATTGGCAAAGATTTAGCAATCAGTTATCAGTCAGTAGAGACGCGCCATGGCGCGTCTCTACCAAGTCATTAGTCACCTTACGGATATAATCCTCGATCAGCTAAGGCTTGGGCAACACGACCGACTCCTAATGTATAGGCAGCTAGTCGCATCGAAACGCCCCGTTCTTTTGAGCGTAAGCTAACCCGCTCATAGGCTTGTACCATCAACGCTTCCATTTCGGCATTAACGCGTTTTTCATCCCAGAACACATAGGATTGACCTTGTACCCATTCCAAATAACTAACGACAACGCCGCCCGCATTGGCTAAAATATCGGGCAGAACCATAACGCCCCGCATTTCTAACATTTGATCCGCGATTAAGGTAATCGGAGCATTTGCCGCTTCAACGATCATTTTCGCTTGAATTTGTTCCGCGTTATCTTCGGTAATTTGGTCTTCCATTGCGGCTGGAATTAACACATCACAAGGTAACGTCAGCAATTGAGCATTGGTAATCGGTTCACCGCCGGGATATCCAGAAATCCGATGTTGATTGTGGGCGGCATACACTTGTAAGGCAGGAATATCTAAGCCATTTTCAGAATAAATTCCGCCCGCTACATCGGAAACCGCGAGAATTTTCGCGCCTTCTTCGTGTAACAGTTGAGCGGCGGCGGCACCGACTTTCCCAAAACCCTGAATTACAATGCTAACCCCTTGTAGGGTTTTTCCTTGTTCTGCTAAAGCTTCACGAACGGTAATCATTACCCCCCGTCCCGTTGCCATTTCCCGACCTTTAGAACCGCCAATCGATAACGGTTTACCCGTAACAACCCCAAGCACCGCACGACCCATATTCATTGAATAGGTATCCATGATCCAGGCCATTTCACGGGCGGACGTCCCCACATCCGGCGCTGGAATATCGGTTTCTGGCCCAATATCTTTAATGAGTTCACTCGCATAGCGACGGGTGATCCGTTCTAGTTCTCCCACACTATATTGATTGGGATTAATGGCAATTCCCCCTTTTGCGCCTCCGTAGGGAATTCCTAATAACGCACATTTCCACGTCATTAACATGGCTAAGGCGGAGAGTTCCCCCAGGGTTACGGCGGGATGATAGCGGGTTCCGCCTTTATAGGGGCCAAGGACATCACAATGTTGTACCCGATGTCCCGCTAACACCTCGACGGTTCCGTTATCCATTTTGACGGGAATTGAGACGGTCACGACTTTACGCGGTTGTTGCAGGATGACGAGAATGCTGTCATCGAGTTGTAACTCGGAGGCGGCTTGTCCTAAATAGCTACAAGTGCGATCGTAGGGACAGATATAAGCGGGGGTGGGGGCTGGGTTCACTTGCAATGGGGAGGAAACCATAATCTTAGACCTCGGTTAGCGTTGAGCCGTTCTAGTCGAAGGGAAGGTAGGAGGAAAATGCTGGATCATTCAAGCCCACAATCTTCGTAAATGTCCTAATCTATCCTTCGACTGTTATAGCTGCTATTAAGCGGCTATATCTGTAGCCTAACGCTTGATCCCAAAGAAAACATTAAATTTGTAATAATTGTTACAGAATTTTACTTTTCAAAATGATAGAGCAGGCGGAAGGGAACAGACTATTGCGCTACACATTACAGTTAGAACATTTTTAAATCCAGCAACCCCTTTTACAGCTTTACTCTTCCCTATTTCCTCTAAGTGCATAGCACTATCAGACTGTTACGGGTGTACTTTCAACGGGTAAATTGTGCAATGGACACCCACAGTCGCTTTGTTGTAACCAGCGTTCTCCCACTTGCTTGATCGCTAGCAGAATCGGTTGTAATTCCCATCCCTTCTCAGTCAAGCAATATTCTACGCGAGGAGGAATTTCCGCATAAACAGTCCGTCGGATTAACCCTTGTTTTTCCAACTCGCGTAACCGGACTGTTAAGGTTTTTGTACTAATTCCCGGTAATGCTTCTAATAATTCATGGGTGCGGCGTTGTCCCCGAAACAACTCCCGCAAAATGTGAATTGACCACTTGGTTCCGATTAACTCCAAAATGAACTCAATGGGACAGGTGATATCCACACATTGATGTTGAGTCCACACTTGTACGGGTGCATAATTATCCTGAGTTTTCATTTACTGTACCTCACAAAACTTAACCTTTTGTAAAAATCCCTCAGAAGCCGATTTTTCACTATTCTTTTCGTTAAGTAACTAATATTATTCTATCAACCTTGATGCAAATTTCCAAGATACAGAATAAGATGAAATTAAGAGCAAGTTCAAGCCAAGAATCGATTCAGCCACAACCTGCAACTCTGTAAAAAGCAATAAACCTAAACGTTTAAATATTGGGGATCAATCTTTTGACTATTTTTGGGGAATTGCTAACTATGTCTAAAGGGAGACAAACCTAGCTAACTGTATCCTCAACCGAATTTTTGAATCAAAAGTACATAACCTCTGTCTAGGTAGCAGACAGCTAATTTAATTTGGAGGTTTTCCAACCATGCTTAAAACATTAGCCGCTCAAACCGCTTCTACCGTTAAAGAACAAGCACTAATTCTCTGGTTCGATCAAGTGGGAATTGAAGATATTCCCTTAGTGGGAGGTAAAAATGCGTCCTTGGGAGAAATGATTCAACAGTTACAACCCAAAGGTGTTAATGTTCCCCAGGGGTTTGCGATTACAGCCTATAGTTATCGCTATTTCATCGAATATGCAGGGTTGGAAACACAATTAAGAGAGCTATTTGCCAACTTAGATGTGGAGAATCTTCAAAACCTGCGCGATCATGGTCAAAAAGCTCGGTCTTTAATCCTCAATGCGATGTTTCCGCCTTTGTTAGAACAAACGATTGTGGAAGCCTATCAACAATTATGCGATCGCTATGGTGCGGATACTGATGTGGCGGTGCGTTCCTCCGCAACGGCGGAAGATTTACCCGATGCGAGTTTTGCAGGTCAACAAGAAAGCTACCTCAATATTCATGGCGTTCAAGCGGTTTTAGAAGCCACTCGCCAATGTTTTGCCTCTCTCTTTACCGATCGCGCCATTTCTTATCGGACGATTAAAGGCTTTGATCACTTCAGTATTGCCTTATCCGTTGCGGTACAAAAAATGGTACGGTCTGACTTAGCCACATCCGGGGTTATGTTCTCCATTGACACAGAAACAGGCTTTAAAAATGCTGCCTTAATTACTGCTGCTTACGGGTTAGGGGAAAACGTAGTTCAAGGTGCGGTGAATCCTGATGAATATTTAATCTTTAAACCCACCTTACGGGAAGGCTTCAGACCCATTTTAGAAAAACGCTTAGGCACAAAAGCGATTAAAATGGTTTACGACCAAGGAGGCACAACTAAAAACGTTGATGTGCCGGTTTCTGAACAGAAAAAATTTGCCCTTTCTGATGATGAAATTATCCAATTAGCGAAATGGATTTTGATGATTGAAGATCACTATTCCCAAGCGCGGCAATGTTACTCCCCGATGGATATTGAATGGGCAAAAGATGGAGTTACAGGGGAATTATTTATTGTCCAAGCACGTCCCGAAACCGTTCAATCTCTGAAATCAGGACGGGTTTTAGAAAATTACAAACTGCAAGGAACGGGTCATGTTTTAGTGATGGGTCGGGCAGTTGGCGATAAAATTGGGCAAGGAAAAGCCCGTGTCATGACCAGTGTTAAAAATATGGATAGCTTCCAAGCCGGAGAAGTTTTAGTGGCTCCTAAAACTGACCCTGATTGGGAACCCATCATGAAAAAAGCCAGTGCCATTATTACTAATTCTGGCGGACGAACTTGTCATGCTGCAATTATTGCACGGGAGTTAGGAATTCCGGCAATTGTGGGTTGTGGCAATGCAACGGAAGTTCTAACAACAGGGGAAGAAATTACTGTTTGTTGTGCGGAAGGAGAAGACGGAAAAGTTTATCAAGGGTTGGTTCCATTTGTAGTGGAAGAAACCGTTTTAGGTGATGTTCCCAAACCAAAAACAAAAATAATGATGAACGTGGGGAACCCGGAAGAAGCGTTTAAATTATGTGCGCTTCCTAATGATGGTGTCGGGTTAGCCCGGTTAGAATTTATTATTGCCAACCACATTCAAACTCACCCCTTAGCGTTATTATATTTTGATCAATTAGAAGATCAGGAGGTTAAAGAAAAAATCGCCCTGTTAACCGAACAATATGAAAATAAAGCCGATTTCTTTGTCGATAAATTAGCGCAAGGCGTTAGTATGATTGCGGCGGCGTTTTATCCGAGTCCGGTTGTGGTGCGAATGAGCGATTTCAAGAGCAATGAATACGCGAATTTATTAGGCGGAAAACAATTTGAACCGTCGGAAGAAAACCCGATGATTGGCTGGCGAGGTGCTTCTCGGTATTATGATCCGAAATATCGGGATGCTTTTGCACTGGAATGTCAAGCCTTAAAACGGGTACGGGATGAAATGGGATTAGCGAATGTGGTTCCGATGATTCCCTTCTGTCGCACTCCTGAAGAAGGCAAGAAAGTGTTAGCTGAAATGGAGAAAAATGGGTTAGTTCGGGGTGAAAATGGGTTACAAGTTTATGTGATGTGTGAACTTCCCAGTAATGTGTTGATGGCGGCAGAATTTTGTGAAGTGTTTGATGGATTTTCGATTGGTTCTAATGATTTAACGCAATTAACATTAGGATTAGATCGGGATTCGGCGTTAGTGGCACATATTTTTGATGAACGGAATGATGCGGTGAAACGGATGATTGCAATGGCGATCACAACTGTTAAACAACATAACCGTAAAATTGGAATTTGTGGTCAAGCACCGAGTGACTATCCTGAATTTGCACGGTTCTTAGTGGAATTAGGAATAGATTCCATAAGTTTAAATCCAGATTCGGTGTTGCGAACAACGTTAGATATTGCCGAAATGGAAACGTCCGCTTAGGGAATTCGTGAGTTTGAATGTGGTGTAAGTAATTAACGGCTTTAGCTGTACTCAGCTAAAGCTGTTTTTCTATCGGTTAAATTGGGAAAAGTTAATCTGATCTGTAAGACTAAACAACCTTGATCAACTTGCCCCTTGTATATTGGAAGAAGAGAGCCGCGAAGACAGCACAACTACAAACTTATGTCAGAAACTTTATCAGAATCGGCTATTTCTCCTCGATGTGTTCTGGTTTGTCAACATCAGTCCTGTTTAAGACAGGGTTCTATGGTAGTTTTAGAAGCATTCCAAGCCGCTAATCTTCCTGATGTCACGATAGAAGCCAGCGGTTGTCAGGGTCAATGTAATATTGGCCCCACTGTCCGCGTTACTCCTGATGAAATTTGGTACTATCGCGTTAAACCTGAAGATG
>JBMDYE010000275.1:0-3067 GCA_048595135.1 Planktothrix sp.
CAAATCGTCTTGCTGAGTCCAGAAGTCTCTATCTTCGTAAACACGCAGATAACCCGATTGATTGGTGGCCTTGGTGTGACGAAGCCTTAGAAAAAGCACGTGCTGAAAATAAACCGATTTTTCTATCAATTGGGTATTCCAGTTGCCATTGGTGTACCGTTATGGAAGGGGAAGCCTTTTCTGATCCGGCGATCGCAAACTACATGAATGAACAATTTGTTCCGATCAAAGTGGATCGAGAAGAACGCCCCGAAATTGATAGTATTTATATGCAAGCGCTACAAATGATGACGGGTCAAGGGGGATGGCCGTTAAATATTTTTCTCACCCCTGATGATCGAATTCCCTTTTATGGGGGGACTTATTTCCCCATTGAACCCCGTTATGGAAGACCCGGATTTTTAGAAGTTTTGCAAGCCATTCGTCGATTTTATGACTTAGAAAAAACCAAATTGCAAGCGTTCAAAGATGAAATCATGACGAACTTGCAACAATCAACCGTTTTACCCACGTTAGAATTAACTGACGATTTATTACAAAAAGGATTAGAAGCCAATACCGGAGTAATCAGCAATAATGATTATGGCGGGCCAAGATTCCCCATGATTCCTTATACCGCAATGGCATTGCGAAGAACTCGCTTTAATATTGAATCGAAATATGATGCAAAACAAGCTTGTACGCAACGGGGTTTAGACTTAGCATTAGGGGGAATTTTTGATCATGTGGCGGGGGGATTTCATCGATATACCGTTGATCCGAGTTGGACAGTTCCCCACTTTGAAAAAATGCTTTATGATAACGGGCAAATTGTTGAATATTTAGCAGATTTATCGAGTTCCGGAATTCAAAAACCTGCCTTTCAACGGGCAATTCAAAAAACCGTTGAATGGTTAAAACGGGAAATGACCGCCCCCGAAGGTTATTTTTATGCTGCCCAAGATGCCGATAGTTTTGTTAGCGCTGATGATAAAGAACCCGAAGAAGGAGCATTTTATGTGTGGACAAATCAAGAATTAGAAACCTTTTTAACCTCAGAAGAATACGGTGCTTTACAAGAACAATTTACCATTACAAAATCCGGGAATTTTGAAGGAAAAAATGTCTTACAACGTTGGAATGCAGATGAGTTGAATGATACCGTTGAATCCGCCTTAGCAAAATTATTTAAAGTTCGTTATGGGGGAACACCAGAAGACGTTAAAACTTTCCCTCCCGCCCGCAATAATCAAGAAGCCAAAACCCACAACTGGCCCGGACGGATTCCCTCTGTAACTGACCCGAAAATGATTGTTGCTTGGAATAGTTTAATGATCTCCGGTTTAGCCAGGGCGGCGGCAGTTTTTGGAGCGGTTGAATATTTACAAATTGCCACAAAAGCCACTCAATTTATTATTAATCATCAATGGGTAAATAACCGACTGCATCGAGTTAATTATGAAGGGCAACCGGAAGTTTTAGCGCAATCAGAAGATTACGCGTTCTTCATTAAAGCCTTAATGGATTTACATCAAGCGAGTTTATCAATTTCCAGCCGTCAATTAACTGATTCTACCGATATTGTAGAACCGGATTATTGGTTAGAACAAGCGAAAAAAGTCCAAGCAGAATTTGATGAATTGTTGTGGAGTGTCGAGTTAAAAGGCTATTTTAATATTGCTACTGATACCGGAGAAGAATTATTAATTAGAGAACGTAGTTATATGGATAATGCCACGCCGTCGGCGAATGGGGTTGCCGTTTCTAATTTAGTTCGTTTATTTCTATTAACCGAAGATTTAGACATTTTAGATCGAGCAGAACAGGGGTTAACGGCGTTTAGTTCCATTATGCAAAAATCCCCCCAAGCTTGCCCAACGTTATTGACTGCTTTAGATTGGTATCGAAATAATACCTTAGTCAGAACAACTTCAGAACAAATTGCCACCTTAAGCGTGCAGTATTTCCCGGCTGCAATGTTTAAATTAGATGCCAATCTTCCCACCGAAATCACAGGGTTAGTTTGTCAAGGGTTGAAATGTAATAAACCCGCCCAAAATGCCGAGGAAATGTTCCAACAATTACAAACAAGTCAAACCCGCTCGTAGGACGATGCTCTGCCCATCAAATTTCATGCGTAGTGCTATACAGGGTGGGTAAGCGCATCTTATCTACCCTACCCCTGAGCAAATTTATGGCATCAAGAAATACGATAATTTTGTCGTCATTATCTCATGGATCTATTTTCCTGGGGATATTTTATTTTAGCTTTCTGATTCCGCTTTTAATTTTATTTTTATCGGAGAATCCCATTGTTAAAGCAAATGCAAAAGAAGCATTAAATTATTTAATCAATTTATATATTCTCTATGTTATTAATACCATATTATTAATATTAGTTGTTTTTAGCACTTGGGAATATACCTTAATTATTACAATTCTTAGTATAGTCGGACTGATTTTATTAATTGTATTAAGTCCGATTTTAATCATGAGGACGTTTATTCTACCGATTATTGCTATTAAATCAGTGATTCGTCATCCTGAACAACCTTATCGTTATTCTAAAATTTATCGGTTTATTCGTTAATTTTTAAGGGATTTAAACTTAACTACTTTTCTGCTCAAACTCCCTCTTAGGATGGACTCTGCCCATCAAATAACTAAAAGTTGGTGAGGGTATTGCAATACTCGTACCAACTTTTCTACTTCTAAATCTTTAGACATTTCATAGAATCTTGATTAATGGCTTAAATTATTCTACTATTCTTCAGAATTTTTATCGAATGTGAATAATGTAAACGAGATATTTGGAGACAAAAAAGCCAAAATCCCGGTTTGACAGAGAAATCTGGGTTTCTAATTCTCTGCCAATTCGATTAAAAAATTCTAAAAATTAATCAGCTAAAAAATAGCGATGGCGATGCCGCAAGGCGGCGACTACGCCACACTAAAAACAAACTCATCTAATCCTTCAAGGTTATTGATTAATACAGTTTATTGTATAGTTGAGTCTGATTATAACACGGATTTGAGAGAATTTAACGCTAGAATATGAAGCAGTAAGATTGTACTGACAAAGAAGCTA
>JBMDYE010000276.1:0-11800 GCA_048595135.1 Planktothrix sp.
ACTTAAGACTTGGTTATTAAAATGGGTTGTAATGGTGGATAAATATTCTCCAGCTTGCCATAACGTGCCATAGGATAAGCCTTTAACTAAAGGAGATCTTAACGGATCTTTGTCATAACCAACAGACTCAGCAACGGATTGACGAGTGGGTAACGCAAAACCGGAACTCGTCCATTTTTCCATGCCTTTTGAATGGGTAAGATAGGAAATAAATTCCCATGCTTCGGCTTTATGTTGGCTTTGGCGGTTCATCACATAAGCAACGGTAAAAATCATGGTTCCTGGTTTGTTATTGAGTGCCGGAAGTTCCGCCGTTGCTAATTCAAGGTCAGGGAATGTTTCCAATAAATAAGGTATTGCCCAACACCCTTCTATGACCATCGCGGCTTTTCCTTGTCCTAACATTTCACTTCCTGAATTAGCGCCGACATCGGAGGGAAACACAGTTGAATTTTTTTGACGATATTGATTAACAATGACTTGCAAACCTTCGATACTATTAGAATTAGCAAAATCAGCATAACCGTCTTCATTCACGACTTGACCGCCATAAGCTTTAATCACATACGCTTGTCTCGGTAATTCGGGGATAATGCCTAAGCCATATTGATCAATTTTGCCGTCTTTGTTGCGATCTAAGGTTAATTTTTTGGCATAAGTTTGTAGGTCTTCCCAATTTTTGGGCGGTTCAGTTAAACCGACTTCAGCAAAGGCTTTTTTATTATAAAATAACCCTAATGTGGTATAATCTTTAGGAATTCCGTAGAGTTGATTGTTATATTTAAACGCTGATAATAATTTAGGATTAAAATCGTTGAGATTATCTTCCGGTTGAATATAGGGATCTAAGGGTTCTAAGACATCACGACTCATTAAGAATGGGGCTTCTTCAATATCTAAATAAAAGACATCTGCCGCCGCCTCTCCAATTAATCGAGTTTTAATCACATCCATGTATTGACTCGAAATAATCTCATATTGAATTTTAATATTAGGATGTTCTTGTTCAAATTCTTGAATTAATTGTTGTAGTAATCTTTTTTCAATTGGGTTTGCTCCCCACCCTGCTAATTTAATCGTAACAGGTTCAGGAACCGTTGAGGAGGCAATAAAGGGGGAATAATGACAACCAATAATTAAAAGCATTGTCATTATGGCTAAGATGAAAATTGTAAAAAAGTTAAACGGTAGATGCAGTTTTTTGAATTGAACAGATTGTTTAAGGGGACTCATGAAAGTAGGATGGGCTATGCCCATCTGAACATCATTCATGATCAATCTTACACAACTGGTTAGAGAACCGTAGGATGGGCATAGCCCATCTGAACATTATTCATGTTTAATAATTACACCACTGGTTAGGACTTCCCAATAAACTGAGTTTCAGGGTCAGTTTTATTGATGAGAAATAGTTAGGTAATTTTTGATGGGCATAGCCCATCCTACCTTCAGAAATAGTTAGATTATTTTTGATGGGCATAGCCCATCCTACTTCTAATTAGGTGATTTTTGATGGGGATAAGTTATCCAACGTCCAGTTTAACCGCAGGGTTCCTAATAGTTTCTTGAATAAAAGTTTGGCGGAGTGACCTCCGGGTTCCCGGGTCAAGGTTAAGGGGAGTAATGCGGTTAACATGAACATACTGGACAAGGCAAATAACACGAATAAACTATTCGGTGCTTGATTAAAGAAATGGGAGAGAAAGCCGCCTGTGGTCGCGCCTAATGCCCCACTAATTCCGGTACTGGCGGACGTAATGCCAAAATAGGTGGCTTGGTTGCGAATGGGAGCGAGCGCTAATTGTAAATTTTGATTACATAAATCAATGGCGGCTAAGGTTGCTCCTGCAAAGAAATGAAGGAAGGGTAATAACACCCAAAAGGTAAAAGAATTTTGATGAGCGTGCATCCACAGTAAAGGAATTGTTGCCACTACAATTCCAACTAATATAATTAAAGCCCGGTTGCCTGTGCGATCGGCTAATCGTCCCCATAAAGGCAATGCAATCATATAAGTTCCGGCTTGAATGCTGGCATAAACCGTCACTAAACCCACATCCAGATGTAAACCTTTTAATAAGTATACACTAAAGAAAGGCATACTTAAGTTAATGGCAAACATCCAGATATCATAGTAAAAAACAAAGATAAAGAAGTTAGAATTTTTAGCAATTAAATTAGAGAGTTGGGAAATAAAGCCTAATTTAAGCGGATAGGAGGGTGTGGCGGCATTGGGTTTACCAATTTGGGTAATCGCCGGCGGTTGGGGCGGTTCAACGGGGTGCTGTTTTTGCGGATCAACATCGACCATAAAATGTTGAAATCCTAAACTAATTAACCCCATAATGACGCCCACTAAAACAATCACGCCATAGCCTCGAACTGGCCCTAACGGATAGTGGGAAACAATCATTCCCATCACGGGAATTGCAATTAAATTGCTTAAACTCGATAAGCTATTTCTTAATCCAAAATAACGCCCCCGTAACTGCTTAGGAACAAGGGTTGCCATCCAACTCATCCAAGCAGAACCCCCCAAGGCACAAAGAATATTGCTAATTAAAATAATACTGAGGGTTAAATAAACTAAACTCTGAGGGGGGAAGTGATCAGAAATTGGGACAAAAAGAATGGTTAATCCTAGAATTAACCAGAGTAAACGGGATGTGCCGTAAATGACCTGACAATATCGGTAACGGCTCTTCATGCGATCGGCTAAAAATGCACCCAGAGGTTGGAGGAAATTAACAACCATTGGAATTGATGCGAGTAAGCCGATTTCTAAGGTACTGACCTTCAAATCTAGGAGGAATTTTGTCAGTAAAACCCCGCCCGTTGCGTTCACAAAAACCGCAGCAAATATTCCATCTAAGGTAGATGCTTTTAAGCTTTGGCGAATAGAATCTTTATCAAATTTTGACAAATTTGTATCCACGGATAGAGAGGATTAAGGGTGATGAAATGAATCTTTTAAAAAGATAGCTTCTAGGTTTAAGGCTAGGAATCTATCAATAGCTAGATAAACTAAGTAGATCGATCCAAGGGGTTCCTGATTAATGGTTTGAAACCCCAAAGACTTCACCAGTTCTTCATAACTCGGATGAATGACTAAGGCATAAAGATCGCATAAATTGGGAAAATCGACTTGCATCTGTCGCAAGGTATGTTGACAATCTTTTAAAAATTGACAAATTTGTGGTTTCTGATTATTAGGAGGATCGATCATCCAACTGCGAATAAATACAGCCGTACAGGTTAAATCTCCAGGTCGTGCCATTTGAAAGAGATCAACTTCTCGAACCGAGGTCAAATGTAAACATTTTGCTGGAGATTGAAACAAATAATTTTCAGATTCACGAGCGATCGGATAAAAGACATAAAATCCTACCGGATTCAAGTTATCACTCCGTCGTAATACCCGCATTCCTGTTGGATATTGTTGCGCCCACGTTCTCAACCAATGGGCGATTCGGGGCGGTAACGACATAGTGTTGTTATTCATCCAATTGTAATTCCGAGCTAAAAAAGTAGCAACTGGAATGGCATCAGTTCGGGAATTAAACGCATCCGTTTTAAACTCAACAGTGATTTCAGCAGGCTCTAGGTTTTTATCAAAAGCAGTGATTAAATTGGCTAAATTATTGATTTCTAAACAAATACTATTTCCGTCAAATTGTTTTTTAACCAATCTTAAATCCACTAACCGATCTAACATCATTCCGGCGGCTCGTTCACTGCCACGCTCACCATCGGGATAAAATAATGCTGCCATTTCTCGATGGGTACAGGGAATTAAACCTTCCGGTTGAGTTAACTCTTGAAGAGGCGGTTTCAACAGTTCCCCAGATTGCAATTTTTGTTTAATAACCAAATAAGCCCATAAGCGAACCAAACATTCAGCCCGACGCCGAGTTAACCCGACTCGTCCTAATAACATGGAAACATAACTTTTCTGTTGTTCAGCAGAAAACCACTGGTTGAGATCTTCAGGTTCAAACATAAATTAAGAATTAAGAATTAAGAATTAAGAATTAAGAATTAAGAATTAGGGAATAGGGAATAGGGAATAGGGAATAGGGAATGGGGAATAAGTATTAAACGAATAATAAATCTCTTCTCCTGCTCCCCACCCTTCTTCTAACTGATGAGTGATAACTGATGACTGGTGACTGGTGACTGGTGACTGTAAAGTTGAGTTCATGATACTTCACCCTCCTTCAGTGCCGTTAATCCGCCTCCGTTGGCTACATCCTTTCACAGTTGCCTCATTGCAACTACAGAAGTTCTTCTTTGACAATGGCGCTATTCCCATCGAACTGGGGGTCATCTACCCAATCCCTGTTTGATCTCAGGATAACCACAGCGAGGAGCTAAAAACGGGGTTTCTCGTGGGCCTAATCTCCCTTACCAGGTGGGTTGAAGGCAGTTGTTCTCAATCAAATCATGGCTGCTGTTCGGCTTGGTGAAGTGATTCAATTCTCTGCATAAGGGAAGAACGCCTAGCAATATGTGCAATTGAGAGGTTCACCCCTATCTCAGCAATTAGCGCTCAGACTGAACCCGCTCAAAACCTGATGCTGATGGCACTGCCAACGTGATAGCCACATTTTAAGGAGACTGATGATGTCAGGAGTTGCTTTAGCCCGTAAAAATCGTTTAACTCAAAGCCGAAGTCAACGAAAATCCCCCCAACCTGTCCCCAAAACGCCTGATTCCGTCCCTCCATTTTGGATGGAAACGGTACTGGAAGGATTTTCCGAAGGGGTATTAATTGTCTCGGAATCCGGGGAACTGATCTGCACGAATCAGAAAGCGGGGTATTGGTGTCAACAATTGCCCCTTAACCCCTCTGCCACTGCGACCGTTCCTGAAGCGGTCTGGAAACTGTGCCAATCGGTTTTAGAAGGGCGAGAATTATTTCCGAATCAACGTCTGATTGTGGAATCCTATGTAGACATCCCCCTAGCAACGACCCTGCGCTTACAGGGACGCCAATTTCAACTCGCGTCTTGTGAGCAACCTTGTTTATTAGTGATGATTGAAGAATGGGCGATGGTTAGCAATTCGTGATGGGCTGTTAATGAATCACTGTTGTCACTTTTTCCATGTTTTCTGACTCGAACTCAACGATCACCTATGCACAGAATCAGGAGCTTTGTTGATGGGAGTATTGAGCATTAATTTGATTTTAAAACTCGCTCAAATCATCAATCCTCAAGTCAAAACTTATCATCCGTTTAAAGTTAATTTAGAAGAGCTTCGTCAATTTCCAGAAGGAACATTAGGCTATGAGATAGCACGCTATCTGGATCAGAATAATTTCGATCCGATTCAGTCAGGAGATTTTATTCAACGCACTCATGATGTTTGGCACGTTTTAACCGGACTTTCTGCCTCGCCTGAAGAGGAACTAATGTTACAAGCCTTTACTCGCGCTCAGGTGTTTCGTCCTTCTTGTATTGTGATTATTTTACTGGGATTAATCACAGGAAAGTGTCGCTTATCTCAGATTTTGAACAGTTACCAAGCTGGACGATTAGCCAAGCGATTAATGGATTGGAATATTGAGTCGGATCTCACGACTCCCTTAGCAATTGTTAGACAAAAATTAGGGATTACTCCCCTAGAATTCTAAACATTGCAGTGCATCTACAGGCTCTAAGACATTTCTATTTTGTTTTTCCCCTGGTGATTATGATGACTCAAGATTTACTGCAAGATCTCGTTCAATCGGTTCATTTGTCTCCCGCTTCCAAAATTTTGCCTTTGAATCAGGAAACGGTTCATGAGGTTGTTTTTGAATCCAAGGTTGATGGTATTTCTTATTATTTAGTTCGCTGTCAACCCACGCCTAAACAATTGGTGAGTTTGAGTCCCCGTGAACAAGCGATCGCTCAATTAATCGCCCAAGGTCTACCTAATAAATGTATTGGAAAACAGCTTGGGATTAGCCCTTGGACAGTCGCCACCCATATCCGCCGCATTTTTCAAAAGTTACAGGTCACGTCCCGCAGTGCCATGATTGCTCGGTTGTTAGAAGCGCGTTTATTATCCACTCAAACCATTGATTAAGATCACAACCTTGGTTTGATCAAATTCACATTCCTTAACCCCGGATTATCACATTCAAGTTAAGGAATGTGATTAACAATGAACATAACAAGGCATTTTTTACTTCTGCCTAAAGGAGGACTATGAAAGCGACCGCCACTCAACCTCAACTTCAAGTGTTCGATCTGCTGCAACCTGTTCGGAATTGGATGGACTCCCTGACCGTGAAAAATGCCACCATTGCGAGCTTAATTTGCCAATTGATTCCTGCTGCTTGTCCCTTTGCTCGAACGATTCATTTATTTGGACAAACGTTAGTGATTCCGCCGCTGTGCAAAATTAATCCTTTCTATGATCAGTTTATGGGTTTACGGTTCCGGGCGTTAGTTTATTTGGATGAACAAAAATAACGCACCGAACTGAGTTATTTTTCCCTAGCCCAGAGAGCAATTCCCCCTTCTCGACCTCTTGCTGCGATTAAGCGATCGCTAATTAAAAAGTAAGCAAAAAATGCTTGCTTGGCAACAGAGTCTTGATAAAAGGTTGCTTCACTTTTTGTTCCCCCTCTCAGGGCGCCCTCATAGAATTTTATTCCCAAACCTTTGACGCTTAACCTCGTAAAATCAAAGGCGACAATATTCTTTTTATCTAACATTTTAGCGGGGCCAGCAACCGTTAGTTGAAGCGCTCCTAACTCAACAGAATTATGAACCATTCCCTGGGGTAAGGACGTATTCGGATCACGGGAATAGGAAATTTTAATCTTTACAAACCGGGGAACATAACGTCCACTTCCAATAATTCCCCCGCCTTGTTCACGAATTTTGTTAGTTCCCGTCAACCAACACAACCGCCAATCCCCAATCATCTGATCAAAGGTATAACGTTCTTTGGTTTTTTTGGCATTTTTTTCACAACGAACTAAAGTTTCCGCCACTAAACGAGAATCCGGTTTTTCACCCTGACCCGAAATTACAAATTGAGTCGCTTTTTCTAGTAGAGAAAGATCATCCATATTCAGTCACGCCTTCGTAGGGGCGGGGTTACCCCGCCCGTACCCCATCATCATAAGCCAGTTAAAATTCTTAATTCTTAATTCTTTCTCTGGTTTCAAGGTTCAACCTTGAAATTCATTCTTTAAGGCTCTGCCTTGTTAATTATGACCTACGGCGGAGCCTGCAACAACATATTGCTAGGTTCAACCTAGCAACGAGAAATTACTGATTCAAATGCACACTATTTCGAGAAATAAACCACGTCACAAAACCGCCAGCAATTGCTAATCCAGCTAACCCTAAAAATACGGTTGGTAATCCGAAAAAGGTTTCTGCGACCCCAGCTAAGGCTAAGGGTAAACTGAGGGCAATATTAATGGCATTATTCTGAAGACCAAATACTTTTCCTCGCATTTCTTCCGGCGTTTCCGCTTGAATGGTGGTTTGCATTGGAATTGCCACAATTGCCCCAAAAATTCCCATGAAGAAAATTAAGATTAAAGCAGGCCATAACTGTTGACTAAAAATCCCTAATCCAATTAACGATCCTGCTAATCCAAAGGAACCGATTAACGCCAATTGAAAATGGGATAAACGATGTCCTAGATGACCTAAAATCGTGGCTCCAATTCCCATTCCTGCACCGCCTGCGGCTAATAAAAAGCCAAATTGAGAGGATTTAATTTCAGGAATGACTTCTGCTAACCGAACCGCTAACACGGCTAAAGCTGCAAAAATTGAAAACAGAATAATTAATTGTAAAAGGGCGTTTCTAATAATCGGATGATTGCTGAGATAACGAATTCCATCTCGTAAATCATCAATGACGTGGGGTTGTTCGTGGGGTTGATCTTTTTGTTCTTGGGTTTGTAACAATAAGAGAATTAAACCCGCGATCGCATATTCCCCACCGACAATTAATTCTTTTCCAATGGATTCAAGCCCCAGTTGGTTGGCGACTAAATCCGCCAATGCTAACAACGGTTCCCCAACGGCAAATCCGACAATCACCGAAGCCATCATCGTTGTTGTATATAACGAATTTGCCGATAATAAATGACGTTTCTCAACAATTAATGGGATTGCCGCTTGTTCGGCGGGAGCAAAAAATTGTGTTAACGTGGAAACTAAAAATGTTGTGAATAGTAAGATATAAAATCCGATGGGTAATGATCCCAACATTTGACCTTTTGTGAGCCAAAGGAGAAGGGGTAATCCTAACACTAACCCGCCTCGTAGTAAATTGGTTATGACTAACACAATTTTCTTTGACCAGCGATCAACATACACTCCCGCCGCCGCCCCAAACAGTACGGCTGGAATAGTAAACGCCATCATAATTGCCGAAACCCAACCACTAATGGTTTGATCTTCCTGTTGGAACTGGGTGGAAATAATCGCAATCATCAACACCAAATACACTTTATCAGCCAATTGCGAGAACAATTGACCACTCCATAAAGCGAGAAAATTGCGATTTTTTAATACCGGGACAAATCCCCGTTCTGGTTCTTCGGGGGGTTCGGGAAGGCTGGACTTTTTCCCGTTCTCAAGTTCTGGAGCGAGTACGGAAGATGAACTGGACTGTCCCTCCCGCTCCTGGTCTGTTTCCACAAACACCGGAGAGAGAATATCGAACAGTGAGTCTATCTCCCAATCTTTCATAGCACTTAAGGGGGGGTGAAACGTAAGCTGTTTTTCTAAATCTTGCGATCGCATAATTATTAATGTTGACGCAGCATTCCCAGAGGAGCGAGAACTCTAAAAATTCGTGCTATTCCCGGTTCAGGAATAACCTATTTCAGATCGGCTCATCATCGCACTCCATATAACAGTTTAATGACGAATTGGACGAATCGGTTCAGTCTGCATAAAACAAATGGGGAAACCCGAACCTCCGCTTAAAAAGGGGGGTCAACAATAAATTGCTGGGTAAAGGTATCCACCAGCCCACCCGAACGGATCGGATAGCCTACCTGATACTGTGCATATTGGCGTAAAATCCGCTCCACTGTCATCCAATTAAAGGCAGAATTCTCCCAAGCAAGCGGATCAGCAATGGGATCAAGCAGTTCCGGTTGAGCCAGTTGTTGCAAAATTGCTACCTGAGATGCGGTTAATTTAGTGCTGAGGCGATACACGGGTTCGGGAGTATATTCTATGGTGTAGGCTTGTTGTTCCTCAGCAACCCGTCGTTCTGATTTGTCTTGTTTTTTAATGGGGGTGAGTTGGGAACCATTCAGGCGAGATTGTTTTTGCAATTTTGTCCAGGCTGCTAAGTCAATTAAACCGCCCGCATCAATACTAAACCCCACTCGCCAATCTGGATCATCGAAATTAAGGTGAAAGGGTTGCTGAGTTAAACAACAAAATTGCACTTGGGGCGCATTTCCCGCTAAAGCCAGTAAATGATAAACCCCATGAGTTAAACAAGCAATAATATGAATTGAGGTAGAAATTTGGGAGCTATGGGGTAAAGTGTCTAAACGGTTTAAATGTTCATTCAGGAGGAGAAATAATTCTTCTTGGGGATGTTCACTGAGGGCTTGATTTAAAACTAATTCAGCTAAATATTGACTGGCGGCTAATTTTCCTAAATTTTGCCCTAAACCAGAATAGGATTTTACCGTTTCGGCTTGGGTAATTTTATCAAGCGATCGCCCTTTTGCAATAAACAGTTGATTGACTACAAATAAGTCACTTCTTCCCCCTAATCTTGATTTCGGTTTCCTCGCTCCTGGTGCAACGGCTCGAATTAAACCTAATTCTTTAGATAAAATCGTTAAAATGCGATCGTTTTCTCCGAGGGGCATTCCTTTTAAATTAATTCCTGTTACGGTATAGCTTCTTGTCATAAAATTGTTTGAAATAATAAGGAATTAACGAATTGATAAACCGGGTTTGTAGTGATTTTGGGGAGGATAATTAAGATTTTTTTGAAGAAACCCGGTTTCTTAATAATCTGAATATTCAACGGTTGGAAGTTCGCCTTGATCTCGTTGACGAATAATATCGACACCCCGTGAAGTTCCTAAACGAGTTGCTCCTGCTACAATTAAATCAATGGCTTGTTCCGGGGTGCGAATTCCGCCGGATGCTTTAATACCAATTCGTCCTTTTGTGACTTCTTTAATTAAGCGAATATCTTCAACCGTTGCGCCACCATACCAACCCGTACTGGTTTTAAGATAAGCGACTCCTGCATCCATTAAGATTTCTGTGGCGAGGCGTTTTTCATCATTGGTTAATAAGGTGGTTTCAATAATCCCTTTAACGGGTTGACTGGTTTCTTGACAAATTTCAGCAATTTCTCGATACAGTTTATCCGTTTGTCCTGTTTTTAACCAACCGAGATTAATGACAACATCTAATTCCGTTGCGCCATTTTCCACCGCTTCTTGCGCTTCATAGAGTTTAACGGCGGATGTGGTCGCGCCTGTGGGAAAGCCGATCACCGTTGACACTTTGGGTTTTTTTCCTTTTAATAAATTAGCCGCTTGGCGAACATAACAAGGATATACACAAACTGATGCAAATTGAAAGCGATCGGCTTCATAACAACACTGTTCAATTTGTTCAGGCGTTGCTGATTGATTTAATAAGGTATGATCAATAAACGGGGCTAAATCAACATCAGCATAGGATTTATTTACCATAATTTTTCCGTCCCTTTAACTTTAGTAATATCTATTAAAAGATAACCGATTTTTAAGTATAGCAAAAATATCCTTAATTTTATCGTAACGCCCCCAAAAACCCGGTTTCTTTAAGAAACCGGGTTTTTAATCCCTATTCAAGATTTTCTGCTCAATCTTTATTTTTCTTTGTCGAGGTTCAATCACATTCGGATCAACATCATACCGTTTTGCAGCTTGGGACATATTTAAGTATAATAAAGCCTCATCTCCTAACTGTTTCTGTTCCGTTGGTTGAGTAGGAGTGATTCCCAAAATGGCAATAATTTCTGATGCTACTGCTTTTGCTAATAACGGCGGAACTGAGTTTCCAACTTGTCGAAATCCGTGCCATTTTGTCCCATGAAATCTAAACCAGTCGGGATAAGAATGTAACCGCGCCGCCTCTCGGACGGTAATACATCGGGGGGTAAAGGGATGAATCGGACGGGGAGACGTAAAGGCGCCTCGGTTACTGGGTGTTCCGGCTCTTAATGTGTTACAAATTCCTTGGGGATCGAGTTTATGAAAACGGCTTATTTTTTCGGTTTCTCCCCAATTTGTGGCTTCAAAGCGTTGGATAGATTTGAGGGTGTGTTGCGATCGCAAACTGCACGTTAATAAATTTTGTTGAAATTTCCGAGGATAAGAAAAATCATCCTCTAATCGAGATAGATTTCGCAACAGTTCAGCATATTGACTGGGCTTTCCATACTCAGCAATAATATAATCTCTTAATTGCAAATCAGCATATTTTTCAATATCCGGTAAATCCCCTATTGCGTCCAAAACTGTAGGACAGGGAGGAAGATTAGTCATTTTTTTAGCAATTTTAGCGTTAACTTTTGGAGGTCGAGTTCTAAATTTAGGATAATCGGGTAACGATAAATCCTCCCGACAGCCTAAAAGGAATAAACGAGAACGATCTTGAGGAACACCATAATAGGAAGCATTTAAAACTTGATAAGGTTCTGCTACTTTATAACCATTGTTTTGCAGCTTATCAATAACTTCAGCAATAAATTGACGATGTTTACCAACGGTTAACCCTGGAACATTTTCTAAAACGAAATATTTCGG
>JBMDYE010000277.1:0-1765 GCA_048595135.1 Planktothrix sp.
CTTAGTTCTTGGCCAAGTGCTCCAAGCATGGCTCGAACTCGCGGAGGTTCTGCATCTGCTACCGATACTAATCGTTCAAAGCGATCGCCATCTCGAAAATAATGCAGTAACCGTCGCTTCGTTTCTGCTGGGGACAACTCGCTCAAATTTCCCCTAGATCTTAAGAAATCAAGCAGCGCAGCATCAGTGGCTTCCAAGTTATTCCACGTTTGAGGTCGGCGAGTATGAAGTCGAACACGAGATCCAATCAAGGTGCGTGGGACACTATTAGCGGAAGTCGCAAACTCACCTTGGATTGAATTTTGAGTTGTAAATCCCAGTAAATTAGCAGCACTTAATCCCGCCGGATGCAAATTCTGTTTAGTTAATAGCTTTTGGATTTCATGTTGAGAAGGACGACTACGACCGAATCGAGTCGGGCGAGAACGGTAGTAAAGCCCTTTGCTGACTCGTTCCAAAACTCCATCTGCTACCAGTCTAGAGAGAGCTTTGCTAACTGCTGCTGATGGCAGATTAGAGAAATCTGAGTGTCGCCAATAGCTTTCTCCTCCCTCTTCAATTTGTCTACGAATTAACGCTGCGGTACTAACTCGGCTCCTTTTCATTCTTTGAACTTATTAGATACGCACTAATTCCATTATTCAACCTTTTCAATAGTTGTCAAGTTTTTTTACAACAAAACTTGACATAAATGATAATTTTCCTGCAAATATAGGATTTCCAGACTTCACAGATTTGTTGAGCCAGCCATTAAGTTGCAACCGAAAAAAATAAATCAACCGATTGGCTGATTTACGAGTTAGGAAAGGATAACCGTAAGATAGAGCGTTTTCCCTCTTAAAAGCCAATAAGCTAAACATGACTAACTTTAACAACCTGAAACCAAAAATTCTAAATGAACAATTAAAAATGAAGTAACAATAGGAATAAATAAGCTCTTAAGTAGTTTCCTTGAGTTACTAAAATTTATCCATTACATATATTGTTTTAACAAATGATTGGTAAACAAATCATCGGTAAGAACTTCACCAAACTGCTTAATTACCTCTTTTCTAAAGAAGGTGCTTCTTTAATTGGAAGCAATATGATGGGAAAAACACCGCAGGAATTAGCTGTTGAGTTTCGCTCTTTTCTTTATTTGAACAATCGAGTGCAAAAACCCGTTTATCATGCTGCTTTAAGTGTTCCCAAGGATGAAGCTTTATCCGATGCTCAATGGCTTGATATTGGTTTAGATTATCTCAAAGGAATGGGATTTGATCAAAATCAATTTGCAATCTTTCGCCATACAGATTGTGAGCATGATCATATTCATATTGCAGCAAGTCGGATTAAATTAAATAGTAAAGGAACTTGCGTCTCGGATAGTTGGAACTATCGACGCAGTGAGAAATTAATTGAACAATTAGAAGAAAAATATGGGTTAACACCCACTGTTCGCAGTTGGGAAAAAGAACGTCGTTCTCCCACCACAGGCGAATGTAGACAATTAGCTAGAACTGGAGAAACTAGCGCCAGAGAGCAACTACAAACCGTTCTTGATCAAGCTACAATTGATCAACCTGAAATGACGGTTTTGGTTGACCGACTGACACAGCAAGGAATTAGTGTTAGAATTAAACCGACACCTACAAAAGAATTAGGGATTAGTTATAAGTTAGGTGATGTTGCTTTTAGTGGCACTCATTTAGGGAAAGCTTATACCTTCAAAGGACTTCAAAAATATCGAGGAGTTAGCTATTATTCTAACTTAAATTCAGAAGAA
>JBMDYE010000278.1:0-23609 GCA_048595135.1 Planktothrix sp.
GCCCACAGCTTTGAACGACAGGGCTTTAAATTCGACTCTGGCCCCTCCCTGTATTCGGGATTGTCCTATTCTCCCTCTCCAAACCCTTTGCGTCAAGTTCTCGACGCCATTGGGGAAGACTTACCCTGCGTGACTTACGATACCTGGGGTTGCTGCTTACCGGAAGGCGATTTTAATACCTCTGTTGGTGCGGAACAATTTTGTCAAATTTTAGAACGTTTGCGGGGAAAACAAGCCGTTAACGAATGGCGAGAACTACAACGAATTATGAAACCGTTAGGAGAAGCGGCGATCGCCCTTCCTCCGGTTGCGTTACGCTTAGATTGGACTGCTATCTTTACCGTAGGCCGTTTTGTCCCCCAATTATTTCAACATCTCCCCTCCCTTGGACAACTCACAGGCCCCTTTTCTAACATTATGGATCAAGTCATTCACGATCCATTTATTCAAAATTGGTTAAATTTATTATGTTTTCTCTTATCAGGACTTCCCGCTAAGGGAACCAGCGCCGCCGAAGTCGCCTTTATGTTTGCGGACTGGTATCGTCCTGGGGTTGTTTTAGATTATCCGATGGGCGGAAGTGGGGCGTTAGTCGATGCTTTAGTTCGAGGCTTCAAAAAACACGGCGGAACCTTATTATTAAATAGCCATGTTGATCAAATTATAGTCGAAAATCAAAAAGCCGTTGGCGTTAAATTAAGGAACAATCAAAAAATCCTTGCTAAGAAAGCCGTTATTTCTAATGCTTCAATTTGGGATACATTAAAATTGATTCCTGATGGTGCAGTTCCCCAACAATTTCGCAAAGAACGTCAAGAAACTCCCGAATGTGATAGTTTTATGCACCTGCATTTAGGAATAGATGCCACCGGATTACCTGCTGATTTACCGTGCCATTTTATTGTTGTTAACGATTGGAAACAAGGCGTAACAGCCCCCCAAAATGTTATTTTAATCTCCATTCCTTCCCAACTTGACCCCAGTTTAGCACCCCCCGGAAAACACACGATTCATGTTTATACCCCTGGAAATGAACCCTATAAATTCTGGGAAAAATTAGAACGAAATACAGAAGCGTATTTACAACAAAAACAAGCGCGTTCAGAAATTATGTGGCAAGCACTAGAACGGATAATTCCTGATATTCGTCAACGTTGCGAAGTAACCTTAGTCGGAACACCCCTCACCCATGAACGGTTCCTGCGTCGTCATCGGGGGTCTTATGGCCCCGCTATATCAGCAGGTTCAGGGCTGTTTCCAGGGTCAAATACCCCCCTACCAGGTCTTTACTGTTGCGGAGATTCCACCTTTCCAGGCATTGGTTTACCTGCGGTTGCCGCTAGTGGGATGATTACCGCTAATACCCTTAGTCCGCTACAAAAGCATTTACAACTGTTAAATACTCTTCAATTCACGTAGAGACGCGCCGGGGCGGAGCCATGCCGATAGGCTTTTGGCGCGTCTCTACTAAAGTTAAAGTTGTTTGAATCATCACACTGACTCCTCTTCTTAATTCTTAATTCTTAATTCTTAATTCTTATTATTAATGACGCGCTAACCCTTCTTGACGTGCCATGTGGGCAACGGCCCCCGCAACGGCTGTGGCAATGCGTTTATCAAAGACTGAAGGAACAATATGTTCTCGATCTAAATCCGTTGGAGACACTAAAGACGCGATCGCATTTGCCGCTTCTAAATACATCGAAATGGTTAAACTTTTTGCCCCACAATCTAACGCCCCTCGGAAAATACCAGGGAAGGCTAAAACGTTATTAATTTGGTTGGGATAATCACTTCGTCCCGTCGCCATCACCGCCACATCATCCTTAATTAATTCCGGTTGAATTTCGGGAATGGGATTAGCCATCGCAAACACAATCGGATCTTTTGCCATGGAACGCACCATTTCCGGCGTCACCACACCGGGCGCACTCACCCCCATAAACACATCTGCATCTTTCATCGCATCGGCTAAAGTTCCCGATAACTCCACCGCAAATTCCCGTTTTTGATCATTAATATCGGTGCGATTATCGGAAATAATCCCTTTAGAATCACACAGGGTAATATAACGTACCCCTGCTTTTTTAAATAAACGCGCCATGGCGATTCCCGCAGCACCCGCCCCATTTAAAACCAAGCGAATATCTTCTTTTGATTTTTTCACTAATTTTAGAGCATTAATTAAGGCGGCTAAACTAACAATTGCTGTTCCATGTTGGTCATCATGGAAGATCGGAATATCTAACGTTTCCCGTAATTTTGCTTCAATTTCAAAACAGCGAGGGGCGGCAATATCTTCTAAATTTACCCCTCCAAATACAGGGGCAATATATTTAACCGTTTCGATAATTTTATCCGTATCTTGGGTATCCAAACAAATCGGAAACGCATCAATATCAGCAAATTCTTTAAACAGCATCGCTTTCCCTTCCATCACGGGTAAAGCCCCAGCCGGCCCTAAATTTCCTAAGCCTAAAACCGCACTCCCATCGGTGACAATAGCAACGGTGTTTTGCTTAATCGTTAGATTATAAACTTGTTGGGGATCTTCTGCGATCGCTTTACAAATTCGTCCCACCCCAGGGGTATAAGCCATTGCTAAATCCGATTGAGAGGTGAGGGGAATTTTGCTTTGAATGCTAATTTTTCCCGCCCGATGTAAATTAAAGGTACGGTCATAGACAGCTAAGACCTTTAAATCCGGTAAATCTTTTACCGCTTGAACAATCGTTTCTGCGTGTTCACCACTGGACGCATCAACACTAATTTCCCGAATTGTTTTTTGTAGGGTTTGTTCAATTAAATCAATTTGGCCTAAATTGCCTCCCACCGTTGCGATCGCTTGGGCAACACTTGCTAACATTCCCGCGCGGTTGGGCAATTCCAAACGCATTGTGACACTAAAACTAGGATTAGGAGTTAAGTTAACCATATTCAGTCATTTATTCCTTATGAACCCTTTATTGTAGAAGCTTTAGTGTCGAATGTCAGTTGTCCAAGCTTCGTTTTTCTTGATTTCCAGACAATTCAATCGGATCAGTGAGGAGATATCACCCTGAATCTAGGGTTAAGGAAAAACGATTCTTCAAACCATAGCCCAAACCCTTGTTTTACAAGTTAAGAGGCCAAGAATCTCCTATCGTTTGTTTTTCTAATACCAAATAATATTTTAGATTAGCTACAGTAATATAATCATCAACATATTCAGGGGCTGGCATTTTTTCTAGGGCTTTTTTCACTTGTTGCTTTCGGTTGTCTTTGGACATTTTCATAGTGGATGACCTAGAAATCGTTCAAGGGGGATTTAACTTAGAGTTTGCCGTTTATTGATTCCGGTGTAACTCCCAGTGGCTGGACTGTTATCAAAAATTACCCCTTTCAACTGGGGGAACAGGAGGAATCTCACTGTTTTAGAATATACAGCTTAGATGGGGATTAGCGGATGAAAGCTTACCCAATTCAATATCAAAAAATTTCACTAAAAAATATAAGCATTTGTTAATTAGGGGTGAGTGATCTGCACAATCCTAACTCATAATCTGTTATCTATCAATTAACCCAACCCATTTAGGGGCTATTTTATCGTTTTGAGATCTTTCCCTGCAAGGAATTAAAGTTGCAGGGAAATCCAGACGACTTAATCTTTCAGAAGGTTTAGACAACCGCTTCAAAGGATTAAGCAATGATTGGCTCAGGTTTAACATAAAATATAGCAATTTCCGTATTTTTAACGGAAATTTTAATTTTAGGGGCTAATCGCATTTGAGAAATAGGCTGTTTAATTAAATTATAAGCCAGAATAACAGCCTCACCGATTTCTGGTGTTGAACACTGAATATGTAACACTCCCCAGCGCCGAAAAACTTTGCATTGTCCAAGAAGTCTCAGTTGGTTTAACTCTTCTTGGTTTTCCCGATAAAAATCCCAAATCAGCCGAGTTAATCTTGAAGGTTTTTTCATAGTCCCCATAGCACCGAGTCTTTGTTTGCTGGTCTATTCCCTTAGATAGAGGGATTACCTTCTAGTATCAATCATGGCATTTCCCTTTCTTGAAAGATCGGGTCAAGCTGAAACAAGACTTAATGGGAGTTTACCTAATTTAAACTTCGTCTGATTGGGCTGGAAGCTTTATTGTAACAGCGGTTCAAGCCGATTTGGGGGATGAGTAGACCGTAATAAGAGCTACAACTTTATTTACATAACGGGGTTTATTGGTAGAGTTTGCTAGTTAACTATTCCCAGAAATCAGCAGACTGATCCCGATTATTTACCCTTGACCACAATACACAATTAAATCAATTTCCACATCTCCAAAGCCAGCGAGTGCGATCACACCAACAGTGGTTCGACAGGGAAGACGTCCAGTATCAAAATAAGAGGCATAAATTTCATTCACCCTTTCGTAATAACGAAAATCCGTCAAAAAAATCCGTGCCATTACCACGTGATTAAAATCGGCTTTGGCATGGTTTAAAACCAGCTTTAAGTTGTTCATAACTTGATGAGTTTGCTCCTCAATCGTTCCCTTAATCACCTTCCCAGTTTGAGGATCTTCTGAAAGTTGACCTGTCACAAATAAAAAATCGCCAGCACGTACTGCATGGCAATAAGGAGCAACGGGAGGTAAAACCTGATCCGGTAATGTAATGTATTCCAGCATCGCCAGACTCTCTCCTAGAAAAATATGATGGGTAGTGGGGTTTGAACATCATACCAGAGCATGATAAAATAAAAGTTTTGCACACTCACCATCAAATCAGTCTGGAAGGAGAAGCCTTATGGCTCGGATGTATTACGATGCAGATGCCAATTTAGATGTTTTGGCAGGAAAAACAATTGCAATTATTGGTTATGGGTCTCAAGGTCATGCCCACGCCCTCAATTTAAAAGATAGTGGCATGAACGTGATCGTCGGACTATATCCCGGCAGCAAGTCAGCCACTAAAGCTAAAGAAGCAGGGTTAACCGTTCATTCGGTTGCCGATGCGGCTAAGGCTGCTGACTTCATTATGATTCTTCTTCCTGATGAAGTGCAAAAAACCGTTTATACCAACGAAATTGAACCGTATTTAACCGAAGGTAAAACCTTAGCCTTTGCTCACGGCTTTAATATTCATTTTGGTCAAGTTGTCCCCCCCGCTAACGTCGATGTGGTCATGATCGCCCCCAAAGGCCCCGGACATTTAGTGCGCCGCACCTACGAACAAGGACAAGGGGTTCCCGCTTTATTTGCGATTTATCAAGATGCCTCTGGACAAGCTCGCGATCGCGCCATGGCTTACGCAAAAGGCATTGGTGGAACTCGCGGCGGCGTTCTGCAAACCACCTTCCGCGAAGAAACCGAAACCGATTTATTTGGCGAACAAGCCGTGTTATGTGGGGGTTTAAGCGCCTTAATTAAAGCGGGGTTTGAAACCTTAGTCGAAGCGGGTTATCAACCGGAATTGGCTTATTTTGAATGCTTACACGAAGTTAAATTAATCGTTGATTTAGTTGTCGAAGGCGGTTTAGCCAAAATGCGTGATAGCATTTCTAATACCGCAGAATACGGCGACTACACCCGTGGCCCTCGCGTGATCACCGACGAAACTCGCGCCGAAATGCGGAAGATCCTCAGCGAAATTCAATCTGGTCAATTTGCACGGGAATTCGTGTTAGAAAATCAAGCCGGAAAACCCGGTTTCACCTCGATGCGCCGTCAAGAAGCTGAACATCCCATCGAAGAAGTCGGCAAAGATTTACGCGCCATGTTTAGCTGGATGAAAAAAGACTAGAGAAGAATTAAGAATTAAGAATTAAGAATTAAGAATCGCGTAGCGTCCTGAGCGGAGCGAAGGATCAGAATTAAGAATCGCGTAGCGTCAGTCGCGGAGCGTTGGCGTAGCCTGTGCGTAGCACTTAAGGATCTGAATTAAGAACAAGAAATTTATTTTGGTCTCATTGCTTCTTTCTTATTTCTCCAGCATAGCTGCCTTCTCTTAAGAATTAAGAATTTATGAAGCGATTATTTGTTCTTTTATTCGCTATCGATTGCCCATTCTCAACCGTCTATTGGCTGCGGGCGAGGCAACCTCGCCCCTACTAGGGGGTGATTAGGGTTTTCTTAATTCTTAATTCTTAATTCTTAATTCTTTACTTCGTCTGTCCTTGCTCAATTTTTTTAATTTCTTGTTCCCGTTCTGCATTCGTATCTTTCGGTCTTAACCAATCTGGCCATAGACCGACCAGAAACTCGCGACTGGTTTTACTGGCGTCTCTAGCGGGTTTGGGTAAAAAGGTAAACGTATCCCCAGAGGTAATGAAAGTAATAACTAATATGATCGCTGTCCATCCTAGAATTTTTTTAGGAGTCATAAGTCAGTTCAAGATAAAAAATTGAATAGCCCTATTTTAATCAGTAATCAGTAATCAGTAATCAGTTATAGCGTGTCAGAGTGATCAGTTACCGGGTAGATAGGCCGCTGTGAGTTAATTCTGAATGGTGGACTCCTGATGCTGATTAACTTCTAGCCCGATTGAGTCAGTCAGATTAGGTAAAAGTAGTGTGGCTGTCTCCACTCGCTGGTCGATCATAAGCTGTTCCGCATTTAAACTTTATATCCCAACCCGCGAGGACGCTGACACAGAAGAGGCTTTTCCGATTTCTAAATACACAATTTTAGATGCTTAACAGCTTAGGAGTCGAAGTGCTGATTACTGATTACTGATTACTGATTACTGATTACTGATTACTGATTACTGATTACTGATTACTGATTTTCTTGAGCTAATTGTTGAATTAAGGCTTGGGTTTCGGGAGGAATATCGGAAAATAAACGAACGGGAAACTTAGAAGTCGAAATCGATTGGAAATATTCAGGGGTGAGAAAGACTTTATATTGTTCTGCATCGGGTGTTAGTTGTTTTGCCATGGCGATCGCAACTGCTTTGGCATAATTTCTAACATCTTGAGAAGCCTCTGCGATGACTTCATCTCCCGACACAGGGGTACTCGGAACACCGCTTTGATCGGCAATTGTCCCCGGATCTCTGACACTTAAATGGGTTGCACCCAGAACCCCCACTAACCATTTTTGAGTCGGAATTTGCGGAAAAATTGCCAATTGTTCGGGTAAAGCCGGAGTGACTTTATCGGCGGATTCCGTAACAATTAACGTCGGAATTTCAACTTTATTTAATCCGGTTTTTCCAAATAAAGTAGAAGCCGTTGGTGCAAAGGCGATCGCACTTTTAATCCGAGGATCGGTAAACCGATAGCGATTTTCTGGAAGTTCTCCCGCTAAACATTGGGTCACTTTTCCTAAACTTAACGTAATAAAACTATCTTGACAATTTTTTCTGACCTCATCAATTTGTAATTCGCCTCCCGCCATTGTTAACGCGGTTCCACCTCCAAAGGAATAACCCATCATCATCGTATTTTGGGTATTAAATTTTCCTTTAAATGTCGGATCAGTAACATTGAGTTTTTCGAGTTCATCCAACACAAACATTAAATCTTTAGGACGATCTAGAAATTCTTCGGGAGAAATAAAAATTTCCCGTTCTAAATAAGCCGCATTACTCCCCGGATGTTCAGGAACTACCACCATATACCCATGAGACGCTAAATGTTCCATGAGATAGCGCATTTCTTCATAAGTTGAACCGCGACCATGAGAATAGAGAATTAACGGTTTATCCGGTGTAATTTCTGATGACCAATATAAATAAACGGGAATTTTGCGATCGCGCTGACTATCATTAAATTCTAAGCGAGTAATTTGAACTTTTCCTGACCCCGGTTGCATCGGATCAAAAGGAACAGGAACGGGTTGAGGATTTCCGGGGTTTCCTTGGGGTAAGATTTCTAAAAATAACTTTTGCGTTAGCCAAAATTCTTGGTTCAGACTTCCAACCACTTGAAAGGCTTGATTAAGATCCACATCAATTTCTCTCAGGGGATAAGCTTCTAAAAAGCCTAAAATTGATAATCCTTTTGGATCTTGTGCTGCGGCTAAAATTGCTTGTTTTAACGTATTATTTTGTGATTTGTTTTTAGACACCATAATGGTATCAAAATTTTCTAAAATTTCATCCCCAATTTCACTATTAACAACGGTTTCAACTGTTTCTTTACTAATATCTAATTTAATACTTAAGGCAGTTAATAATGCTTGCTTTTGCTCATTACTTAATAAACCATAAATTCCTAATAAGCTCAAAGGCGGTTTTTGAGTTTCTACAAATGTCTTTAAATCTTTAACAGGAACAGAGAATGAAATAAACCCTTTGCGGACAATCACGGATTCTGCCGCCGATGCAGGCAAAATTTGACCGGAAAGACTGGTTAGCAATGTAGTAGCGATGACTCCCCATTGAACCGCAAGCTTTTTCAATTGGGATTTTAAGGAAGATTTTTGAGAAGACAAGAAGGTTTTATTCATGATAAAAAGTCTGGTTTTAGAATTTAAAATAATTCATTAAATTGCGATCGCAGGACGATATTGTTGCCAAGGTTGAACCGCTTCCAATTGGGCTGCTAACGAAATTAACGTGGCTTCCGCCGCAGGTTGTCCCACCAACTGAACCCCTATGGGTAAACCTTGGGAATTAAAGCCAGTGGGAAGGGCGATCGCCGGTTGGCCACTGAGATTAAAAGGCGGACAAGGGGCGATCCAGTTAATAATTCGTTGTAAGGTTTCTTCGGGACTAAGATGGGCATATTCTCCCACAGGAATTGCGGCGTGCATATAGGTGGGTAAGACCACAACATCAAATGCACTAAAACCCGCTATAATCTGACGAGCGAGAATTTGCATTTTTGACACCGCTTGTAAATATTGCCCCGCAGAAATCTGCGTTTCTAATAACCATTGATTGACACAGCCCAGATATTCCGGTGGAATCTGCACGGCTGCCACATTGGATTTCCAAACCGCCGTAAAGGGTTCAATCATTTCACTAAAATCAGGATGAATTTCTTCAACCTGATGACCTAATTGTTCAAGAATTTGAACCGTTTGTTGAACCGACTTTTGGCAGTCCTCTGAGGCAAAACCGACGGGTTGAATTTCCGTTGCAAAGGCGATTTTTAGAGGGCTGGGGGGCTGTTGGGAAGCAGTTAAGAAGGAAGGAGAGGGATCAGGCAACCAATAAGGATCTCCGGTGATATAACCGGACATCACATCCAATAACGCCGCCGCATCCGCAACGGTACGGGCGAGGGGGCCATTCGTTGCGAGTCCGCTTTGATGTTCTCCCAGAGGTGCGTTAGAAATGCGTCCCCGGGTCGGTTTAATGCCCACAAGACCACAACAAAAAGCAGGGCCACGAACCGACCCCCCGCCATCGGAACCTTGAGCCACCGGACATAATCCTGCCGCCACCGCCGCTGCTGCGCCCCCACTGGAACCCCCTGGGGTGTAGTCTAAATTCCAAGGGTTACGGGCGGGGGGAAACCCATCGGGTTCAGTGTAGGGTAATGATCCAAGTTCAGAGGTGGCTGTTTTACCGAGAATAATAAATCCGGCTTGACGAATCCGACTGACCACCCCATCATCCTGAGTCGCAATGTTCTGCGTCAGCACCCGTGAACCATAGCTACAGGGAACACCAACGACGGGGTTTAAATCTTTAATGGAAATCGGAACCCCAAAAAACGGCGGTAACTCGCTCAGGTCAGCAATTTGGGTTAATTGCTTTATTTGAGCTTTCGCCTGATCTAAGGCCATTTCCGCCATAACTGTAAAATAAGCACCCAGTTGGGGATTGAGGTGTTGAATTCGGTTTAAATAAATCTCAACTAACTCTCCAGGAGAAATTTGCTTAGAACGGATTAGTTGTGCTTGTTCTAAGGCGGAGGTAAAGGCTAAATCAACAGAATTCATAAATAATCAGTTTATTAATTGAAGGGTTGGGTTTAAACCGTCTACAAGCCAGAAATTGCTTCTGGCTGAACCTGCTCTGAAGTGTATCATTTAAAACAGCCCTACTTAGAAATGAATCCTTTGCAGCAACGATAGATTCGAGGGTAGACTGAAGGAAAGTATTCAATTCTTCACCCAGAAACAGTTCATTTCCTTAATTGAAGGTCACGCGATATGACACAATCTCAGCGTCCACCTGTACCAGGGATGCCTCCCCGTCCACCTGTACCCGGAATGCCTCCTCGTCCCCCTGCACCAAAAGTCCCGCCCGCAGCCGGTGCAACGCCAACGGTGGCTCCTGCAACTGCGCCAGCCCAACCGAAGCCAGCCACGCCAAGTGCTTCAGCCACACCACGAGGACGAGGCCCTAGCCCTGGACATCCGACGTTACGAGACATCGTGAAACGCGCCAATGATGAAGGGGCATCCGATATTCATTTAGGGGTAAATGAACCGCCTCGATTTCGCAAACGGGGGGATATTACGCCCCTAGAATGGCCGATTACTGACCTGCCAACGTTCATGAGTTGGTTAACGGAAGTGATGACGGATGAGGAGATTCAACAGTTTCAAGAAAATCTCGATTTTGACGGGGCGGCGGATTTAGGGTTTGTGCGGATTCGGATTAACTTATTTGATGCTCTCAATGGCCCTTCAATGGTGTTGCGGTTAATTGGCTCGACAATTTTAACTTTGGAACAGTTGAAACTGCCAGAGGTATTTAAAAAAATCTGTAACTATCACAAAGGGTTAATTTTGGTGACAGGGCCGACGGGTTCTGGGAAGTCAACGACCCTGGCGGCGATGATTGACTACATGAACCGTAACTACGCCTACAATATTATTACGATTGAAGATCCCGTAGAATTTGTTCATGAAAGTAAAAAGGCGTTGATTAAACACCGTGAAGTCGGACGCCATACCTTGAAGTTTTTTAATGCGTTGAAAGGGGCGTTACGACAAGACCCCGATGTGTTACTGGTGGGGGAAATTCGGGATAAAGAAACGATGCAAATCGCCCTGAAAGCGGCACAAACAGGTCACTTAGTCGCAGGAACTTTACACACCAATAGTGCGGTTAAAACCATTACTCGGATTTTGGATATGTTCACGGCGGAGGAACAATCTTCAATTAAAGTTTCGATTGCAGAATCTTTGGTGGCGATTATTGCTCAATTGTTGTGTAAGACAACCGATGGAAAACGGGCAGCTTTCCACGATATTTTGATTAATACTGATGTTATTAAGGAGTATATTGTCAAAGATAAGTATGAAGAAATTAATCAAATCATGCTGAAAGATACCTATGAAGGGATGACGACGATGAATAAATCCCTTTATAACCTCTACCAGGAAGGACGAATTACAGAAGAAATTTGTTTGGATGTTTCACCCTTCCCGAATGAGATGAGTCAAATGTTGCGGGGACGAGTCTAATAAAAATGTGAAATTTCCCCAAGATCTTGCAAAACATGACCTAAAGTAAAATATGAGGCGTTGAAAATTAAACGTCACTCCTAGACGAGTCACCCGTTAGAACGAGAGAAGAAGGAAGAAAGAGCGGCTTTGAGCCGGGGGACACAGGGGGGGAAGGGAGAAGCAGGAGGGATGCGGGGGAAGAAACTTATTACCTAATTTTCTCTTCCCAGTTAAGCAGTCAATCAGTGTTTTCTGTTTCCTATTCCCCCCAACCCTATTCCCTCTTAATTCTTAATTCTTAATTCTTAATTCTTAATTCTTCCTTTAATCCTTGAATTCAATTCAATCTAATGTTCCCCGTTTGTTTAAGGGAATTGCATTATTTACGCCTGGGGGAGATTTAGTCTATTGTATCGACCCTGATAAGCAACGGCGTTGGCATCTTCATTTGTGTGCCAGTTTGCAAGAAGTTTTGGGTTTACCAGAACCTCCCCATTTTTTAATCCCTTGTTATACGGCAACCTTTGATCGATGGATTGACACCCAAACTCAAGAGGTCAAATTCTCAGCAGAAGCTTATCCTCCGGTACTCCAATATCAAACCTTATTAAATACGGTTTTTGAAACGGATGATTTGATTTGGCAAGCTTCTACAGATTCCGAAGAGTTATGTAATCCTTGGGTCATTGCAACTTATTATGATCAATTTCCTGAACTTTGGAAAAATCATGATTTGATTATGCAAGTTAAAAAAACGGATTTAATTAATGATGCTATGGTTCCAGGACAGTTAGCAGAATTGCGTTCTCCGAGTTTTCAGGTCAATCTCTCGCCGAAAGCTCAATTTTCAGAAACAAAAGGTTATGTTTTACGGTTGTTTGTATCGGGTCATAGTTTAGTTACCGAACGCACCCTACAAACCCTTCATCAATTATTAGAACAATCCATTGGTCATCCTTATACATTAAAGGTGATTGATGTTTTAAAACATCCTGATTTAGCGGAAGCCGATCAAATTTCGGCAACTCCAACCTTAGTGAAAGTGTGGCCGAAACCTGTCCGTCGCATTGTCGGAGAATTAAATAATATTGATACCATTATTCGATTATTAGGTCATCCTGAAGAAGAGCTTCCCCGGTAGGACGATGCTCTGCCCATCATCCCCCAACTGATAAGAAGGCAGGAGGCAGGAGGCAGAAGGCAGAAGGCAGAAGGCAGAAGAATTATCTCCCCCTACTCCCCCTGCTCCCTCCGCTCCCTCCGCTCCCCCTGCTCCCTTCTATCATGATAGGGCAGAGCATCATCCTACTCAAGGCGGGTATTTTCTTCGCAGGAAGGGGCAGTTAACCATTCTGCAAATTCTGTGGCAAAGGTATTATTAAAAATGGCTTGTCGAATTCGTTGGGTAAACCGAATCAATTCGGTAACATTGTGAATAGAAATCAAGGTATAACCGACCAACTCCTTGGCTCTAACTAAATGACTAATATACGCCCGACTAAAATTTTGACAGGTATAACAAGGGCAAGTGTCATCTAACGGTTGAAAATCTTCTCGATATTGAGCATTCTTTAAATTCCAGCGTTCTCCCTTGACTAATACCGCCCCATGACGCGCTAACCGAGTCGGAATTACACAGTCAAAGACATCTACCCCAGCCGCAATGGCTTGCGCCATTTCGCGGTAGGTTCCTACCCCCATTAAATAGCGGGGTTTATGAAACGGTAAAATCGGCGCTGTCACCTGAACAATTTTTTCAATTAATTCCGCAGGTTCCCCGACACTGACGCCCCCAATGGCATAACCCGGTAAATCAAATTCGACTAACTGTTTCGCGGCGGTTTGGCGTAAATCCCCATAAACGCCCCCTTGGACAATCCCAAATAAGGCTTGATCAGACCGTTGATGGGCATTAATGCAGCGTTCTAACCAGCGATAGGTGCGTTCTGTGGCTTTTTTCACCTCTTCCCAAGTAGCCGGATAGGGAGGACATTCATCAAAGGCCATAATTACATCCGCCCCTAATTCATTTTGAATTTGGATCGAACGTTCTGGGGTAAATTCAATCAGTTGACCATCATGGGGAGAACGAAAAGTCACGCCTTCTTCGGTCAGGGTGCGAATTTTACTTAAACTAAAGACTTGAAACCCCCCGGAATCGGTCAAAATCGGGCCTTTCCAAGCCATAAATTGATGCAGTCCTCCCCCCTTGGCAACAATTTTTTCTCCGGGTTGCAAATGCAGGTGATAGGTATTCGATAAAATCATTTGAGCGCCTGCGGCTTCTAAGTGGGCAGGCGTTAAAGTTTTCACATTGGCGAGTGTCCCCACAGGCATAAATCGGGGGGTTTCTACTGCACCATGAGGCGTATGAAAAATACCTGCACGGGCTTGAGTCTGACCACAGCACGCTTGAACTTGAAAGGAAAAAGATTGCACGGATTCTAACGTAAGTTTTGCTCAGATTTTGAACGTCACCCATCTTAAATCCCTCATCTTGGATGAGCCAAAATAATGGGTGATTGATTTTATTTTGCCTTTAATCTGATCGATTAAAACGGGCAATCTTCGTCATCAATCGGGGTATCCCAATTAGAAGAAAGAACTTGATCCATCACGGCATCAAGGGCAGCAGCGTTCAAATTCCGATTAAATTGTTCTTGTAAGGGATTGGTTAAGGGAATTAACCGTAATAAACGCCCCCCCTCTTGAACGAGATCAAAATAAGTTTCCTTTTCAGGAGACTGTTTGAGTTCTAAATAGTCAAAACTATAAACGTTCAAATAAAGGGTATGATTGGCAACTAAGGTTGCCTGTTGGGGATTGGCAAAGACTTCGAGGATGTAGCCTTCTCCTTCACTGCATATTTGTCCGTCTTGAATATGGTGATAACGGACACGGCTTAAATCAACAAGCAGTTTTTGCATATCCCGCTTGTTAAGAATAATACCTGTATCAATGATGCAAGGAGCCGACACCCTGTAGTTGATTTGATCGTAACTCATGGAGCAAAAGCCTCAGATGTAATCTGTTAATTACAGAATTTGACAATTCTGTTCTAGAAAGTCTGTAATTGTAAATGATCGTTCAGGTTTAGGTGTAGAGGAATTATAAATCAGTCGATTAAACGGCATAGATAATTAACTCCAATACCCCTGATCACAGTAGGAAGCCTAAGTGGTTATTCCTAATTTTTAGTTGACGGGTTTTAATCTAGTAATTGTTGATGAAACAGCTTGGTTAAAGCCAGAATTTCTGCCTAAACTTGTTGGCAATGCTTAGACTTATGCTATATGAGATTAAAAACCCATTTTTAACCGAATGGTAGATACTGTTATTGTAGCAAAGCTCAATCTGTGTAACCAGATAAACAGAAAGTAAAAATTACCGATCGCTTTTGTCATTAATGCAAAAATGGAACAATCAAGACGAGTGGTTCTGTTGGCGAGAAATTTCTCAAGGGCAACTCTGAGGTCTGTCAACTCAAAGGCAGAGAGTCTGGCGAGAGTTTGACGGATAGCAGTTTGCAATCAAATCAGCTACAGGGTTATGCTGACAGCCCAATGGCTGTAAGAACAACAAAAAACTGTTGACTGATACCGGAATGCGTTTTGCTATCAATGATGAGTTGTCATTTCAATTCTGGCATAACCTAGTAAATATTTATAGATCTCCTTAAATTTAATTTTTTCTTATGCGACGTGATAAACTGATCCGCTCGATCAGTGGATTTCTTCATCAACAAGGGACGGCATTTGCTTCCGCGATCGCGTTTTATACCTGTCTTCCCATCCCGTTATCTTGGACGCTGGAGTTTCGCGGAATTGCTCGTTTCGCCCCCGGAATTGGGCTATTAATTGGGGCGTTATTGGGATTAATGGATTGGGGATTAGATGAGCTTGGTTGCCCAATTTTAACTCGTTCTGTTTTAGTGGTAATTATTGGAATTGCGATTACAGGCGGATTACATTTAGATGGAGCGATGGATACGGCGGATGGGTTAGCGGTGGCTGATCCGAACCGACGGTTAGAGGTGATGGCAGATAGTGTCACGGGTGCGTTTGGGGTGATGGCTGCGATCGCGATTGTTTTCTTAAAAATCGCCGCCTTAACGGATTTGAATTTAGATCGAGGTTTAATTTTAATGGCTGTCGCCGGATGGGGACGGTGGGGACAGTTGGTGGCGATCGCCCGTTATCCCTACCTGAAACCAACGGGAAAAGGCGCATTTCACAAAGAAACTAGCTATTCTTCTTTAGATTTAATTCCCGGTGTCCTATTATTGCTGGGTTTAAGTGGCTTAATCGTGATTTTCAATCCTCAGCACTGGTTAGTGGCGGTGGGACTGGGGTTAGGAGGAGGAGCGATCGCAATTTTAGTGGGTGCTTGGTTTAACTGGCGTCTCGGTGGACACACTGGAGACACCTATGGCGCTGTGGTTGAATGGACAGAAGCCTTACTTCTGGTGTTAGTTGTTGCGTTGGAAGGGTGAAGAGTGCTGGAAATTGTAGAGACGTGCCAATCACCTTCGGTATGGCTTCGCCTGGGCGCGTCTCTACGTGGGTAGTTTACGCACCTAAAACGGCTTGTTCAATATCAGCAGATTGTAAATTCTGACCAATAAACACTAATCGAGTTTGACGAGGTTCGTTAGGCTGCCATAGGCGATCATAAAAGGTTTCAATGCGATCGCCCACTCCCTGTAACACTAACCGCATCGGTTTATTGGGAACTGCCACAAACCCTTTAGTTCGGTAAATTTCCCGTTCTTTTATTAATTGTTTTAACCGTTCTATTAATGCTTGTGGCTCAAATTCTTGGTCTAAAATAACGGGAATCGAATTAATTTCTTCATCATGTTCATGGTCTTCTTCCGTATCATGATGACTCGGACGAGCTTCTAAATGATCTTCAACCGCCGCATTAAATCCTAACACTACATCAGGATTAATTTTCCCCTGTTCACAAACAACAATTTTCACCCCATCCCGTAACTCTTGTTTTAACCAACGTTCTACTTTGGCTTGGGTTTCGCCATCAACCCGATCAACTTTAGTTAATAATACTAAATCCGCACAGGCGAGTTGATCTTCAAATAATTCTTCAATGGGTGTTTCATGATCTAAATTCGGATCAGCTTGACGTTGGGCTTCTAACGCTTCAATATCTCCCACTAACGTTCCATTGGCGACTGCTTCACAATCCACTACCGTAATCACCCCATCTACCGTTGCACCTGTTCTAATTTCTGGCCATCGGAAGGCTTGAACTAGGGGTTTCGGTAAGGCTAATCCTGATGTTTCAATTAAGATATTATCAATTTTATCCCGTCGTTTGAGGAGTTCTTGCATGGCGGGAAAAAATTCTTCTTGAACTGTACAACATAAACACCCATTGGTTAATTCTACCAGGTTCATTTCTTCCGTTTCGTCCTCACAAACCTGGCAAGATTTAATTAGTTCTCCATCAATTCCCACTTCCCCAAATTCATTCACTAAAACCGCAAGGCGACGACCTTGATTATTTTGCAGTAAATGACGCAAAGTGGTGGTTTTCCCACTTCCTAAAAATCCAGTAATAACTGTAACAGGAATTTTTGCAGACATGGTTTGAATTAAGAATTAAGAGACTCAAGTAGCGTCAGTCGTGGAACGTAGGCGGAGCCTGTGCGTAGCACGTAAGGATCAGAATTAAGAATTGTAGGGGCTTTTTCTCGTTGCTAGGTTCAACCTACCAATGTCGGCTTGCAGGCTCCGCCTGCTGTAACGATTAAGAAGGCAGAACCTTCAACAAGGGGTTTCCAGGTAGAACCTTGAATAAATTTCTTCCCCTGCTCCCTCCGCTCCCTCCGCTCCTTCCGCTCTCCGGCTCCCCCTGCTCTTTTCTCACTGGTGACTGGTGACTGGTGACTGGTGACTGATTACTGATTTAGGGCTGAGGTTAGGGCGACACAGCCAATAGCTAGAATGACAAAACCGGAATATTTCAGTAGAGAAGATTTTCCGGTTTCTAGGGTTTGATGGAAAGATTTTGCCAGTTTAAAGGCGGCAAAAGCGATCGCAAATTGAATCACACTAAATCCTGCTAAATAAGACAGCAGAGGAGCCATTTTTGCCCCAATGATGGCTTCGCCGTAAGCATATCCGTGAAATAATCCGGCGACTTCTGCTAAGGCAATTAAAAATTCTAGCTTTAAGGATTTTCTTAATATTAATAATATCCCAACGGCTATTACTGAAACGGCGATCGCAACTTCTGGAAAGGGTAAATCCAGTTTAATTAAATGTACCCCAGTTCCCACCATTGCAGCTAAAATAAATGCGATCGGAATTGCAATTCCGTTACTAACGGTAGCCGCAATTAAACCCATCGCAACAACAAAAGCAAAGTGGTCGAAACCAATAATAGGATGGGCTAACCCTGAAAGAAATCCTTCAAAAAAGTTGGTTGGTGTTTGATTCCCAAACGCATGATGGGCGCTGGCAGGTTGCGCGATTATTAGTAATAATAAACTGATAGCAGCGATCGCTATTTTTCCTTTTTGTAGCGAGAGATACGGATAAATTTTGTCAAAAAACTTCAACATAGTAAACATGATCTGTACCACGCAGACCTATGAAACGTTAATAGCATTTCTTTCGGTGGGTATTCTGACTAAGAGAATTGAACTCCCCTCACAGTTGCGGGACAGCGTTGGATTTACACCAAACTTTCCCCGTTACCTCTAGCGACTGACCCCCGCCAGAACCGAATTAAGCTTTTCATCCTACCATAGCACTTGCTCAAAGGTCAAATTATTAATAAATGAATAAGAGATATTAAAGATCTTTACGGGCAGGATATGAGCGGTAAATATTCTTAATTCTTAATTCTTAATTCTTCCCTCTACCATTTTTTGTAAGGTAAAAACTTACCGTTCATGATTACTTTCACGCGATCGCCCTTGGGATCTTCAACTTTTTCTACATCTAACGTAAAGTCAATCGCACTCATAATTCCATCTCCAAACTTTTCATGAATTACGCTTTTGAGTGGCATTCCGTAGACCTGCATAATTTCATAAAAGCGATAAATTAACGGATCAGTTGGAATGACTGGTTCAAGTGAGCCTTTAATGGGATAGTCTATTAGGTGTTCAATATATTCTGAGCCTAATCCTAATGCTTCTACAATTTTTTGAGCTTCTTCATAGGAGGCACTGGCTTGACGATAAAGAACCGCCGCCAGCCAAACTTCATCCCGCCCAATTAATTGTTCTAAATCGGAAAATGTAAGTCCCTTTGCTTTTTTAGCGGCTAACAGTTTTTCTGTGATTTCTGGGAGTGCCATTAACTGATCCTCTCACCTCAAAAATTATCAAATTCGCTTAAAATTATAGAGGATTTTTTTAAAAAATTATAGATCTACTTAGATTCCTGGGAACCTTTAGGAAGGGGCTTGGGGGGCAATGGTAAAGGGCGATTATCCGTCGTTTGCAGTTGTTTAACGACTGTTAATAAGCGTTTCAGATGGGGCTTAATCACCTCTTGATGTTCTTGAGTCAGTTGATCGAGTTTAGCTTGAATTTGGGATAATTCCTCCTCTGAAGTAGAAGACTTGCTTTTCTCGTGCTGAAACTGATCAATCACCGCTTGAATTTCCCCAAAACGCCCTTGAAAGTCTTTCTGAGTTACCGCATTAGTCCGTAATTCCTGAGTGAGTTCCTGTAACTGTCTTAAATTATCCTGTAAAAATTCTAAATGAGCCGATTCTGTTGCGGAAAATGTTTGTAATTCTTGACGAAATTGATGGCGAACGTCTTCTAACGCTTGGGCAATATGTTCCTGCATGGAGGTGATAGATTGTCCTAAAGCGGCGACTTGTTTAGCTCGATAAACAGAGTCTAAGGTTTCCGTTGTTGGTAATTGTTCAATGCGGTGTTGTAGGGCGTCTATATCCTGAGCTAATTGTTGTCTTAATCCGATAATCACTTTAACGGTATTTTTTTCTAACTTTTCTAAACTGTCTTGAACCTGAACAATTTCAATTTGAGCATGATGGGTTTGTTGCTCCAAACGATAGCGATTGGCTACATTTAAAGATAAAGCAACGGTTAAAGGGGCAACCCCATAAAATGCTTGACCGGAAAGTGCCACCACAACCGAACCAATGGCAGAACTTGCCAAGGACACATATTCTGCTAACTCTAACCAATGCCGTTGCTGAAAGGAGTAGATGATACTAGCCGGAAAAATAGAGTTTGGCATTGGCATAGCACTATGATTCAGGTGATGGGGTCGGGGTTGATCAGTAGAAGAGGCAGGAGGAAACATAATCGTTTATTTTATACTAAACTTCTGGGCTGAGGGTGGCTAATTCCAGCATACAGAAATCTGTCAAGAAAAGCAGCTAAATTAAGAATTAAGAATTAAGAATTGAAGGCAGGAGGCAGGAGGCAGGAGGCAGGAGGCAGAAGAATTAAAAACTAATGACTGATGACTGATGACTGGTGACTGATGACTGGTGACTGTAATTATGAGTTTGAGGAATTTAAGAAAATGAAACCTAATCAACCGTTCAATGTCGAACAAATTCGCTCAATTGTCAGTATTCTAACGTTTATTCTATTAGTAATTGCCGTTGGGTTTTTGAGCGTTAATTTTGTCCTTGCTTTCATCCAAAAATTTACTTAAAAATGCAATAATTTTTTAATCGTTAATTAATGGTTAAACTTACGGATGAGATATCTACGGCTTTCAATAATTGGCATTCGTAACTCTCCCATTGCCTGATCCAGCTTTTCCACTTCCTCAGTCGGAAACGCATCCCAAGCTTCTTGGGTTTGCCAACGAATCACCAAAACAATTTCGTTTTGTTCGGGTTCAATCCAAACTTCTTTTCCTAAAAATCCTGGAAACTTTTGAAGTCCGGCTGTCCAAACTTCCTCATCTCGTTGAATAAAAGCCTCCCAAAGTTCAGGAGGCACTTGAAATTTTAACCACTCAATTACCATGTTTTAATGTCTATCTACTAAGAGCGATCGCAAAGGATTTTAAAAGTTATTTCTGTAAATACTGTCCGGCTAAACGCATAGCATCGGCGACATCAACATCTCCATCTCCATCCGCATCTAAGAACCCATTCAGAACATTATTAGAAGCCGAAGATTGAGGAGATTGGGTAGAGGTTCCCGTTTTTAAAAGATTTAAAATCAAGGGAACAGCCATCGGCAAAATTGCTGCGATAGTTTCACTATTAATCCCTGTATGCTGAGAAATGGTTTGGATAACTTGTTGTTGCTGTTGGGGAGAAAATAACATTTGAACCGCTTGGTAATTCGGGGAAGTTCCTCCAAATTGGTTCACCAGATCTTGAACGGAATCAGTTCCAACTTCTGAGCGCTTTTGTTGTAAAGCAGAACGCACCTGACTCCCCACCATCGACATAACCGTTTGACTCGCTTGTGGAGAAACCCCGAAATTCTGACTAAGCTGTTGAGCAGTGTTGAGAATATTACCCAGTTGATCACTGCTTCCGGCTTGATTTGGGTTATTGAGCGCACCGATAATTTGATCAAAGAGTCCCATAACGTGACATCAACCTTAAGATAGCTGAACTAGACCTTAGTTTATCTTAATTTACGGTTTCTCGTTGAAGCCAAGCCATCACTTTTTCTGTTCACGTCTCATCCACTAAGGACTAATTAATTCAATGAGTCGGTGTAAAGTTTCGACTCTTTCTCGATGAATGGGTGAAAATGATTCTAAATTAACAATCATTACCTCTAGGCTATAAGTTTCTAAATTTAAGTAAATTCCAGCGGCTCGGTTTTGATCAAGTTCCACTGTCCAATATTCAACCCCATCCACTTGCGCTAATTTACCCTGACGTTCTAATTCTAACAGCGCATAATCTTTCGGTTTAGCCCAATTGGCGTCTACCATTAACCGAGCTTGAGCAATGCGCTCTTCCCAACCTTCTGTTTTCCAATGGCTTTTTTCAGCCATTTCGCAGAGTTGCTTGAGTTCAATTTCACCGAATTTTGTCGATAACGGAATTTGTTTAAGAGATCCATCAGCACCAATAAATGTCTGAACAGAAGCTAAAACCACGGTCATTATTGCTCTCCCCTAGATTGAACCATCCTCGACGGTGTTCTTATAATCTCCGAGGTTCAGAATAATATCAGTGATACTACTAGCAATTTCCCTGTGACCTTTAGATAACCGTTGCGTGTTCTCACGCAGAAGTTAAATTGATCAAAATAATCCATCCGTCGTGATACGGATCACAAGGAAGAAAGAGCGGGGGAGCGGAGGGAACGGAGGGAGCGGAGGGAGTGGGGGGAGCGGAGGGAGTGGAGGAAGATTTCTTATCTTCTAGCTGCCTCATGCCTCATGCCTTCTGCCTTCTATTCCTTAATATGTGTGAATTTTTTAATGAAAATTTAATAGATTAGAATGAAATAATTAGTTTAAATTAATTTTATTTTTATGTAGATTACCCTGATTTCTTAGAATTATGGCTGTTTATTAGGACTTAAAAATCTTGCATAATCGCTAATTGATAACGTTCGCGGGATTCTTGCTTCACTTGTCCTGACATGGCAGCTAACTGCAAACCCGCAAAAACACTGATATCTTCAGAATCATACTCAGCCGTTTGTAAGATTTGCCTTAATTGATTTTCCGCATCAATGCTGAGATAGCCTGTAGAAAGGGCGTTTTGTACCACATCACGAATACAACTCATACAATTCCTTGTTTAGTCTAGACTCAGGAATACTTAGTAGTCACGAAATCTTTAAAGTTTTCTATGATACCACTACACTTAATTTAATAAGTGTGAAGGAGTTTCAGAAGTGATCATAAACTAGATCAGTTGTGATCTAGATCATTTAAAACCCTGACACAATTATAGTGTTCCCAACAGAAATGCTCCACCCTGAATCCGTTACGTTGTTCATGAATAATACAGGAACCAGATTACCTCGCGACTTAACCTGTACTATCTTAAATGGAGCAAGATGGATAGGCTCCTCAGACCCAACCAATTAGCTTGGGGACACTCAGCACCATTAATTTTAATGTGAATTAGAGGATAATTCTTGTGGAACCCAATCAGGAAACGTTAAAACAACAACTCGTAACATTATCAGAACAGTATCCCCGTTTAGGCAACCGTTTAGTCGAAGCCACTCAACAACTCAAAACCGTAGGAACGCCACTGGATGAAAGCCTTGTGGACGCGATCATCACCTACTCCCAAACGTTTAAAACCGTTCAGCAACTTCTCCTCAACCAGGGACAAGCCTCAGCAACTCAAGCTACAACTGTTCAACAGTTGCACGATTTAGCTCAAACCTTCAGCCAACCGAGTGGCTATCAAAAAACCCATCAAGAAGCTCTACAGATTCTAGAGCGAGTCTTATTCCTCACTCATACCGAACAAACCGACTTTGCTCCCTTGCAGACAGCTTATCATCAAGCTCGTGAATTAAAGCAAGCGATTTCTCAACAAACGTCTCAACTGCATCCCGAAGCAGAAGCGTTAACCACAGATAATCACCCGTTGGCAGCTTTAGTGAAACTGGTGGAACAGCAAGACACCTTAGATGATAACCAATGGTCAATTTTAGAAGAAAAAATTATCGCTGCGTTCGGTAAAACTCTGGGGATTGCCATTTTTAGAAGAAAAATTCAGCTTCCATCCCAACCCAAAGCGCAACCTCCTCAGATCATTCAAACCCCAGCAGCCTTACCTCAAGGGGCAATTCCTGATATTGTGATTCTGGATGAACCGAAATCACCAGGAGGCCCGGAAGTGATTATTGTTCCTGCAATTGATGTTTCTAAATTACCAACGATTGACGGGAAAAATATCGTTTTCGGCAATGCTCCCATTACAGGTCAATCCCAACCCGTTAACGTTTCATCTAGTCTGAATTTAAAAGTATTAGTTCATTTACAAGGACTGGGCGATCGCAGTTTTAGCGCTCAGGAATACGCAGGAACCAGAGGTCAAGGTCGTCGGTTAGAAGCCTTCCAAATTAATTTTGATCCGCCTGTTCCTGGTCTGAATTTACGTTATATGGCTCATATTTCTAGAGTCGGTGATACCCCCATGACTCCTGAAGGGCAACTGGTGGGAGAACGAGGAAAAAATCAACAAGTGGAAGGATTTGCCATTGAACTAACAGGGCCACAAGCCGCCAACTACAACGTTTGTTACACCGCCCATATTCAAAATAAAGGCGATGTTCCCATCTGCCAAAACGGTCAATACTGTGGCACTCGTGGT
>JBMDYE010000279.1:0-11566 GCA_048595135.1 Planktothrix sp.
TAAGCTTAAAATCGCTTGTCCTAAAATAAATCCCACAATTCCTAGAAAAAATAATGTGGCTGGAATTCCCATTTCTGCCATCATCATTAAAAATAAATTATGGGGATGACCCATCCAAATATTCATTTTGGCTTCATACAGAGGGGTAAAATTTCTCAATCCCCAGCCTGTTAACGGACGAGTTTGAGCTAAATTTAAGGCAAATTTCCATTGCGTAATTCTTAAGGTTTCTACGGGTCGAACAAAATTTTGATCCGTAATTCTTTGCCAAAAATAAGCAGGAACAATAGTTCTTAATCCGTCTCGAAAGGGAGGAGGAAAAAATGCTGCACCTAAAATGGCGATTGTTGGCGTAATCACAACAATTAATAACCACCACCATCCTAAATATAACCCATAAGCTAAACTCGTTAAAACGGCTAGACCCCAAGCATTTCTAGAGTTGGTTAAAATTAAAGCGATCGCCGTTAAACTAATAACAAAAATTAATAAAATAATTCTAATTTCAGGTTTTATAAATTTCTTTTGAACTGAGTAAGGATATAATTTTTGATGTTTAAAATCAACCCATTCCTCAATGAATAACCCCATTGCTAAAGTTAAAATAATGACTAAATAAGCCGCAAAAATATTCGCATACATAAACACCGAAGACATACGACCCGGAGGATTTCCCGTGGGTTCTAAAACCCATCCCAAAAGTCCCTTTAAGACTTCAATTCCTGACCATCCTAGAAACTGTTGTCCTAACCCTAAAATTTCCACCCCAATTGCAGGAAGAACTATCAACCAAGATAACCAACGTAATTGTGCAGGAGTTTGAATTAACGCACTTAACCCTAAAAATACAAAAAAATAAGGAATAAAATTACTCAGTCCGATGAATGCTTCTAAAGGAAAATACGCTAAAGCCGAGAGAATAATTAATAATAAACTTAAAATTATCAATCCTTTAGTTACTAAATTGTTAAGAATTTGTTGTCCGTTTCTTTGCCAACTTAAAACGGCTGCTAAAATAATCGTTAATCCCCCAAAAGTTGGGAACAGAGGAAACAAAAATAATCCCCATTGTAAACAATTCCAAGGCAACTGTAATCGCCGTTCTGGATGGGGAAATAAAACGAATTTGATCATGATTGATTCTCAAAAATAGCGACAAATTCTTAACAAATATTCGCTGAAATTAAACTCCTTCCCAAACCCATTCTGAACGAGTTAAACGAATTTGCGCTAAGGTAAAAATAGTCGGAATAATTCGAGCATAATTGGTAGAAATTGCCCGCCATCCTAAGTCTGCAAACAGCCACGTCCACAGCAACGGCCCTAAAAACGAAAACACACTGCGGGTGACTCCATAACGGGCTGCACTAACCGCCATTCCTCGATTAGCCGTTTGAATAGCCACATAACTTTGGAATTGAGCCGCAGCCGTGGCACCTCCTTTAATTAACGTTTCTTTGGCAACTTGATATTGAGCAAAATGTAGAATAAATTGACGAGCAAGCTGTTGTAAAATAATCGGTCTAACAACCGCACTAATAGTGACTAAACTCCCTGCTTTAAATAGCCATCCTAACGGATCTTTTTGAGCAGTAATCGGTAAGGGTTTCAGGGGTCGAGTTTCTGTTAAAGCTTTTTGGACTCGTTGTGTTAAAGCAGCCTGTTCAGATTGGGGTAAACGTTTCCACGCTTGACCTAAAAGATGTAAAAAAACTTCTGCTTCTAAATCAGTGGTTGAAAAATTTTTTGAATAGGGAATTTTTAAATAACGGCAGACTTGAATTAACGCTTGACGATAAGTGACCTGTTGGGTTTTTCCCTGTAACACCGTCACCCCATCCGCCGCTAAATAGCGAAAGCGCTGTTCTAAGGCATCTAACCAGGCGTCTCGGTCTCGACTTTGCACATCAATGGGGGTAGGAGTTCGCACGTAGTCTAAAGGGTTCAACCGCCGACTAAATAACACTTCGGTTAACTCTTGCAACTCGTCTTCCGTTGCCAGTTCCAGTGCTGATCTTAGTTCATCCAATTTCAATCTCCTCCTAATACCGGAGTTTTTCTATGCCCTATTCTACTACCTGGACTCCAGATTGAGTGATCCAAATCGATCAATACTTGTAGGATGGGCTTCGCCCATCTCAATTTAACTGTAATATCCTATTTTAGGGTAATTTCCCGTTGAACATTAATTAACACTTTCCCTGAGCGAGTCAGTTGATATTGTCCTTTCCAAACTCCCGGTTTTAAAGGTTGCTCTGGATTATTTTTTTTACCCGAATATCCAATCCAAGTTTTACTCGATTCCTCAATTTGATTTTGATTATTAATAATTGTTTGTCCGGTCGGATCAATTAACTTAAACGTAAATTCATCCCCAGTTAATACGCCATACCCTTGTATCCAAAAAATCAATGCCGGACTATTAAGAGGAAGGCTCTTTTCAGCAAATTGCCCTTGCCAAATTTGATCCATTGTTGGAACAACAGTAGAAAACCCTGCCCGAATTAACCCCGTTGGCACATAAGCTAAAGGTTCCTCCCAAATCGGATTTCGAGTCATATTACATCCCGTTTCCTCATTTGGGCCGACAAAGGGATCAACCACTTTTTTGTTGTAACTCACGGTCAAATGAACATGGGGAAAGGATGCCATCCCAGATGCACCCACCATTCCCAAAACTGTTCCTTTTTCAACCGTATCCCCCGGTTTAACTGCCACAGTTCCTTGGCGAAGATGACAATATTGGGTTTCCCAACCTGCACCATTGGGAATGGAACTATGATCAATGACAACGCCATTGCCGCATTCGGTGCCTTCAACGGCGCTTTTATCAGCATCATTTGCAATGCGTTTATCGACAACACCATCTCGCACCCGCAACACTCGACCCCCCGCCGCAGCTATAACGGGAACGCCTCTGGCCATTGTTTGTTCATCGGGAATGGCAAAATCTGTCCCCGTGTGACCATCATAGGTTTGTCGTCCGCAGGCAAAATCAACCGCATTGGAACTGGGATCACGATCGAGATATAACAAAATAAAGCAATCTTGACCCAGCTTACAGTCAATGGGTTGGCGAAAACGAGGCATTTGGGGGGTTTGACTGATCAGTTGTTGGGTCATCTGTTGGGCCATCGTCTGAGCTTGCTGCACAGAAGAAGTCGCCGTTTGGGTGACTTTGGGACTCCAACAACTGACTAAAATGGTTAACCCCAACGTGAGTAGAAAGACAACCCCGGTTTTGGTCGCGCGTGAACGGTTCATGATCCTAACGGAATAAAATATCCGATTGTAGGGTTAAATTCAGGTCTTCGCTGGGACGAATTACCACCACATCGACTTTCCGACGTCCAACGAATACCCCAGCAATGGCACCGAGTCCAGCCCCCCCTAAGACTTCTTCCGTTGCGATCGCATTATCCCCTAAAACACTAGAAAGGGCTGTTGCTGCCGCTGCGCCAACGGCTGCCCCTTTTAAAATAGAACTAGCTGAAGATCCTTTGCGAATGGTTTCTATCCGAGTCACAACGGGAGATGTCGCATCTAACCGGAAGCGTCTGCCTCCATCAACCACAACTTCCGTCGCTACAAATTGAGTTCCCCCTGTTGCGGGACGCAGTTGTCCGACAATTTCGGCGCCTGCGGGTATCCAAACCCGTCCTTGAGTTGTGCGGATATCTTGGGAGACGGTGATGGTTAGAGGCACAGTTTCTTTTGGCATCACCACAATTCTGTCAGCTTCCGGGTATTCAACGCGAATCACAGTTCCCGCTAAAATTCTATCCCGTTGCAATGTATTAGGAAAAGTTTGTTGTGCCGCAGCAGAATTTTGTAAAATTAGGGGGGCAGCCACCGTCGTTGTCATGCCGAAAGCGAGCAAAACCGATAATCCAGTGCGAGAGAATTGAGAAATGAACATAAAGTTACCCATCCTTTGTTCTCGATGGTTGAGTTGAATTCTTATACTTTAGAAGTCGATGATCTCCGTTGAATGTTCCTGTTATTTTAGAAGGCAGGAGTCAGGAGGGAGGAGGCAAGACGAAGAAGGAAGAAGGAAGAAAAAAATAGTCTCCTTGTTCCCGATTGCAAGAGTGCCCATTGCCCATTGCCCATTTTCTTAATTCTTAATTCTTAATTCCTTATGTGGCAAATTCAACCGACGGTAGATCTTCCTGATTGGATCATTCCCACCTTGCAAGAATGGGCGCCCCAGGTGGGAGGAAAATATATTGCACAATTGTTAATTGCGAGGGGAATTAATAGCCCTGAACAGTTGGTTGGTTTTCTCCATCCTCAACATTATCATCCGGCGAGTCCCTTTGAATTTGGGGAGGAGATGAAATGGGCGGTTGAACGATTAATTTTAGCCCGTCAACGTTCTGAAAAAGTCACCATTTGGGGGGATTTTGATGCGGATGGCATAACCTCCACTGCGGTTTTATGGGATGGGTTAGGACAATTTTTGAGTCGAGAGGGGGAATTTCCTCAATTATCTTATTATATTCCCAATCGATTAACGGAATCTCATGGATTAAATTGTCCAGGAATTGATCGCCTACATGAACAAGGCTGTAATTTAATTGTCACTTGCGATACGGGTAGCACCAATTTAAAAGAAATTGAATATGCTCAGGAATTAGGAATTGATATTATTGTAACGGATCATCATTCGTTATTAGAAGACCGTCCGCCTGTTGTGGCGATTATTAATCCTCGCCATTTTCCGCCTGACCATCCCCTCTATCATTTATCGGGGGTGGCTGTTGCTTATAAATTCGTTGAAGCTTTATATGAAACACGACCGGATATTCCCCAATGTCCGTTAGATGATTTATTAGATTTAGTTGCCATTGGTTTAATTGCCGATTTAGTGCAGTTAAAAGGGGATTGTCGTTATTTAGCACAGTTAGGAATTGAAAAATTACAACAACAATTAAAAAATCCCACTCGTCCAGGGGTTTCTAAATTGTTAGATTTATGTAAGAAAACGGGCGATCGCCCAACGGACATTTCTTTTGGTCTTGGCCCCCGAATTAATGCTGTTAGTCGCATTTATGGCGATGCTAAATTCTGTGTGGAATTATTAACCAGCCGCAATCCCAAACGCGCTTCAGAATTAGCATTAGATACGGAATTAGCCAATAGTCGCCGCAAAGCGATTCAACAAGATGTTACCCGTGATATAACCCAAAAATTAAGTAAACTTGACTTATCAACTACCCAAGTTATTGTGCTTTGTGACCCCCAATGGCCAGGAGGCGTTTTAGGGTTGGTGGCGGGTCAAATTGCTCAGGAATATGGACGACCGACGATATTATTAACAACAGAAACACCCGTTCAACCGTCAATATCTGATGATCTTAATTCTCTTCAATTAGCCAGGGGTTCGGCTCGTTCAGTGAATCAGATTGATCTCTATGAATTAGTGAAAAGTCAACAGCATTTATTACATCGGTTTGGCGGACATCCGTTGGCAGCAGGGTTGAGTTTACCTGTTGAAAATTTAAGGTTATTTACAGATGCGATTAATCGTCAACTTCGAGAACAGTTTGAAGGGTTAGACCCTGGAAAACCAAGCCTTCAAGTTGATTTAACTTGTCAAGTTGCCGATTTAGGCTTTGATTTATTTCAAGAATTAAAGTTATTAGAACCTTGTGGAATGGGAAATCCTGCTCCTAAACTATTCATTAAAAATTGTTGGTTTTCTAACCCTTGGAACAGTTTAGAGAAAGATTTAAGAGGACGACAGGTTAGGTATATTAAAACAACATTTGAATTAGGGGATGATTCCTCTGAAAACACATTTCCTGGAGTCTGGTGGGGGCATTATAAAGATGAATTACCAATCGGACGTTGTGATGTGGTTGTGGAATTAGATTTTAATACTTATAATAAACGATATGAAGTGAGATTAATTGATTGGCAGTTCGCTGAAACTCAAGATCCAATTCCTACTCCACAGAATTTTAAAGATCAAATTTTAGATTGGCGAAATTTAGATCTAACTAAAGAGTTATCTGAATTAGAAGAAATGCCAATGATTCTTAAAACTTGTCCCCTGAGTTGGGAAGAGTTGCAGATCGGATTCAGGAGAGCTTATCATCAAAATCAGAAATTAGCGATCGCCTATTCTTTACCTGAACCCCTTAATCCTCAGCAAACTTGGGAAAAATTAGTAGGAATTGCAAAATATTTGAGTCGAACTAATCAACCCATAACCCGTCAAACTCTTATTAATCAATTAAAAATTAGCGATATTACGCTTAAATTAGGATTTAATTGTTTAAAATATCTAGGATTTCAAATTAACGCCACAGAACAAGGATTTTATTTTACTTGGCAATCTCTCTCAACACCGACGTTAGATAGGTCGCAACCCCTTGAAGAATTAACCCAACAGATTGAACAATTTTTACTAACCGTTCAAGAAGAACAGTTTCGCCGTCAATATTTTTGTGAAGTGCCTTTATCACTCATTCAAGCTTTAACCATTCCGATTATAATAAATGAAGTGACTATTCCACCAGACAATCGTTAACAGCTTTCCTTAATTCAAATCCTGAAGTGCTACGCACAGGGTACGCCAACGCTCCGCTCAGGATGCTATGCGATTCTTAATTCTTAATTTCTTAATTTCCTTATGCTCGTTTGTCCCCAGTGTCAATTTGAAAACCCTAACCCGAATAAGTTTTGTCAGCGCTGTGGTACTTCCCTCACCCAAAAACATTGTCCTGAATGTGCGACCTTGGTTTCTTTCGATCAACTAGACTGTCATAACTGCGGGACACTAACAGGAACCGTTTGGTTAGCGGTTGTTTCTCCGGTTGCGAAGTTGAGAGAACCGTTACAGGACGACCATCTTGTTGGCGCTAACACCAGCGTTGAACCCGCTAATCCCTCTCCTTTCGATCAAATTGGAACTGAACAGCTTGTCACAACTCCAGTCTTCTCATCTGATCCCCCAGAGTTCATCTCTACTTCCGGCGCCGCTACCCCGGTTGAGGATATTTTTGCACCGAATGACTTAGAATCAATTACAGTTCCGGCTCAGGATGTGCTGACGGAAGAACAGCCACCGCCTGAAACGTTCCTCAGCAATAAAACCCTAGACTTACAAAAGCTATTTTTAGATGCTCAACATCGTTATCAACTATTAGAATCCTTACCTACTTTACTAGAAAATCAAACCCTAACCGTCAAAGTTTTAGATACCCAACCCTTACAAATTTCTCCAGTTCAAGCCTTACAAAAAACAACTGTCCCAACCCCGATCGGACAAGTCGATCCCTTTGTAATTCCCATTGCTCAAGCTTATTTGAATTTAAATTCTGAATATTCGCCTTATTTTCCCACCCTACAAGATGCTTGGGAAGATCAAAACTACAGGGTAATTTTATTAGAAGATTATTCTAATTTTCCGTTATTGGCGGATTCATGGAGTGAACGAGCAACAACACCGCAGCAAATTGTTAACTGGTTGCGAGAGTTAACGGAACTTTGGGTTATATTAGAGCGTTGGCATTGTCGCCAAAGTATATTAGATTTGCTAAATTTAAAAGTATTTCCGAATAATCCTCAACAGTTATGCGTACAACGGTTATATTTTGATGCTCCCGATAGTTCTCTAAATTTATCCAACTTAGGACAATTGTGGCAGGAATTATTCCAACACTCTCAACGCACCCTCGTTGGTTCTCTCACCGAAATCTTACGGGATTTAATTGAAGAACAAATTCAAAGCGTTGACGAACTGCGAACCGCCTTAACCGGGGTTCTCGATGAAATTAATCACCCGTCTGCGTTTAAACCCAGTTGTACCGGAATGGTACAGCCTTCAATCAACCCGATTCAACCGTTAATTCACTTAGAAGCCTGGGGACAAACGGATGTCGGTCTTCAACGAGATCATAATGAAGATTGTTTTGGGATTGAAACCGAGATTAAGATTCGTCAAACCCCGACCGGACAGCAGATGCACAGTCAAGGGTTATATATTCTCTGTGATGGGATGGGGGGTCATGCTGGGGGAGAAATCGCCAGTCAAATGGCCGTTGATACCCTCAAACAATATTTTCAAGAACAATGGGACGGGGAGTTACCCAGCGAAGACACCCTCAATTATTCAATTTTAAAAGCGAATCAAGCCATTTTTGAGGAAAATCAACAGGGAGTACGTTCCGGTAGCGGTCGCATGGGAACCACGTTAGTGATGGCGGTTGTGGTCAACCATCAGGTGGCTGTTGCCCATGTGGGGGATAGTCGGTTATATCGCTTGACTCGACAGCAGGGGTTACAGCAAATTACGATTGACCATGAAGTCGGACAGCGAGAAATTCAACGGGGGGTGAGTCCTGAGCTTGCCTATTCCCGTCCTGATGCTTATCAGTTAATTCAAGCGTTAGGCCCCAGGGATGAACAGTATGTCAGACCGGATCTTCAATTTTTTGAGATTCACGAAGACACAGTATTAATTTTGGCATCCGATGGGTTAACAGATAATGATTTATTAGAAAGCTTTTGTGAAACCCACGTAAATCCGTTATTGAATCGTCAAACGCCCTTAACAACTGGTGTCAATAATTTAATTCAGTTAGCAAATCAATACAACGGTCACGATAACATCACCGCTATTGTAATTCGCGCTTTTCCAGTCACCAGTTAAGAAATTCTCCCCCTGCTCCCTCCGCTCTCTCCGCCCTGCCCATGTTAACCTTAACGCTGTTAGACCGACAACAGAAAACACCGATTAACCAATGGAGATTTGAACGTCAGTCTTTAATTAGAATTGGACGGGCTGCGGATAATGATGTGGTCATTGTTGACCCGTTAGTGTCTCGGTATCATCTGGAATTACGACAAACCGATGAAGGAAAACAAGCTTGGGTTTTGGTTAATAAGGGAACAAACGGCACATTTGTGAATGGGATTTTGACCACTCAAGCGGTTGTTCCCGATGGGGCGTTAATTGAACTGGCAAAAGATGGCCCCTTGTTGCAATGCAAACAAGAGTCCACCGTGATTTCAGTTCCCGTCGCCGTTCCCAACTGTAATCATGCGGGAAATAGCACCGGAAATTTATTTTGTATTCATTGTGGATTTCCGATTCAAGTTGAACGCATTGTCCGTCAATATCACGTTTTAAGAACACTCGGTCAAGGGGGAATGGGAACAACAACCTTGGCGTGGGATGCCACGTCCATTAAGTCCGCTACCCCTCTGGTAGTGGTTCTCAAAGAAATGAATGCGGATATGGCGCAAATTGCCAAAGCACAGGAATTATTTGAACGGGAAGCGAGAACCCTTAAAGCTTTAGATCATCAAGGGATTCCCAAATTTTATGATTTTTTTGTGGAAGAGGGCAAAAAATATTTAGTAATGGAGATGATACACGGCTTGGACTTGGAGAAAATTATTCATCAACGAGGGCCAGTTATTCCCCAACAAGCTGTTCAGTGGATGATACAAACTTGCGATGTGCTGAGTTATATTCACTCGCAAGACCCACCTATTATCCATCGAGATATCAAACCCGCTAATTTATTATTGCGGCGACGAGACAACCGCATTATTGTCTTGGATTTTGGGGCTGTTAAAGAGATTGGTACACCGCCTGGAACCCGCATCGGGGCAGAAGGGTATAGCGCACCTGAACAGGATAGAGGACAACCCCTTACCCAGTCAGATTTGTATGCGGTGGGGACAACCTTAATCTTTTTACTCACGGCTGAAACCCCCCTCAAATTTTATGGAAAACGCGGGAAAGGGTTTGGTTTTGACCTCAATAGTATTCCGACGATTACTCCTCAGTTACGAGAAGTGATTGAACGAGTGACTGAATATCGACCCAAAGATCGTTATCCAACGGCACGGGAACTGTCCCAAGCGTTAGCCAATTGCTTTAATAAGTGAGATTTTAACTGTACGCAAAGGGAAGGGAAAGAGCAATTGACGACGGTTTAGGTCAGAAGAATACCCGCTTTTAACGTTGGAATATCAAAGGGAAGAAAACAGAAGCAAAAAACTAAGCGTTAGGAAAAAGGGATAACAATCTGTGATTCGGGTTTAACCCAAACCCGTGTTATTCTTCATCCCAGGCTTCCACAGCTAGTAACTCGCTGATCGGATCTTGCATTGAAAAACCAAACTCCAACAATTCTTGTTTCCAGAATTTCCACTCTTCTCCGAAGAGGAGGGCTATTTTCCATAAACTATCTGTTGGCTTGATAATGTCAGACTTGACGAGGGAATGCACCTGACGTTGAAACTTATCCATCGGGTGTATAACCTTTTGGCTCATAATACCTCTTAAGTTGTTCAAATTCTAGTTTGTTAAAGCTTTCCCACCTGAACGTTGTCCCTTTGCGTAGATGGTTGATGCTGGTGAAAGCAACTTCCTTACTTTCAAATATAGCATGATTTTCAAAAAATGTAATCTTTTTTTACTTTTTTTTCTATCGATTCCAACCAATCAGGAAGTCTTTCTAGGTCTACCGAAAGGATGATTTTTTCGGAATCAAGGTAGCAATTGGATCTTGATCCGCTGGAATACCAAACTAGGTTGACCTTCTTCCATGAACCCTATTGAGGCAATTCCCTCTTGGGAGATAGGGTTTTTCTACCATTATCGAAACTTCATAGAAAGTCGATTAGTTCAAAGGGGTTTCTGTATCAGGGGAAATTTGGTCAAGTGATTAGCTGTTACTTGACCCTTGACACTACAATAATTGGAACTGGTATCAACTGCAATCCCTAAATAGGTGGATTCAGTGACGACCCTTCAAGAGCGAAGTGTTCGGTAACTCTCCAAGTCTTAAACACTTTTAAGATATTGTCAAGGGGGGCTTTCCCGTACCACTCGATTCGGTCTTGTGCTGTAACAACAAGGACTGGATTCAGTTCTAGCATAATGGGAGGTGGACTGTTCAAACAAAACGTAACAAAGTTTTTTCAGGGTTCCGTGAGTTTATGGAGTTAGGGAACAGGGACTAGGGAATAGGGTTGAGAGTTTAGAATTGTTCTAACTTTAACGTGTAACACTATAGCAGTTCTAAATGAATTGTACAAAATAATCAGGTGGATTATTAATCCCAAAAACTTCTAAGATTTGGAGGTAAGGGCGAGGCGCGCCTCGCCCCTACAAGAAATCGGGGATTAAAACAGTTGTACAATTGATTTAGACTTACTATATAAATAACTTGAGGTGAGAACGGAGCGATCGCCCAACCTTAAAATAAAATTATTCTTACATCTTCATAACGTTTCAAGTTTTTTCCGCAAATCATCCAACGTTTCTGACTGTTCTAATAACGGTTCAGTTTGCTCAGGTTCATCAGGACAGAATTCTAGTTCCACTTCCAGGGAAAGTTGAGGATCAGACGAATTATTATAGTTAGCCGTTGCTTTAAATCTCAGTTTCCCATCTTTCCAAGATGTCGCACCTAATTTTAAAAGTTTACAATCAATTTCTTCGCTAACTGTAGTTAAGCTACTTTGATTAGATTTTAAAGTAACCTTATTTTCAATGTTATAATCTGAATTGGCATAAGCTAACAAAGAAATGTCAAGA
>JBMDYE010000280.1:0-8197 GCA_048595135.1 Planktothrix sp.
CCCAAGATAGAGGATTATTTTGAATATAGTTGCGAATTTGGGCTAAAGATTCTTCATTTCTAACAATATGTTCATAGTAGTTACGTTGCCAAATTGAAACATTTTTCGTTTGACGAATTCGGTTAATTTGGCGAGTAGAAATCGATTTGAAATTCTGAATAATAGCCCCAGTAGAGCCTGATTTTGTTCCTTTAATGTCCCGTAGGGGCGAAGCATTCCGCAGGGAGCTTTCGGATGCTGTCAGAGAATTTTGTCGGAATGCTTCACCCTGCTTGTTAATAATCGGTTGAGAGCTTTCGGATGCTGTCAGAGAATTTTGGCGAAATCTTTCACCTTTCTCCCTATCAATATCATCTTTTAAAATCAAAATTCCATGCAAATGATTGGGCATAATAACAAAAACATCTAAATCAAGATTAGGAAAATGATCAGATAGACGTTTCCAACAAGCTTGCACACATAACCCAATAGAATTTAAACTAACCACACCTTCAACAATTTCTCCAAATAAACACTCTCGTTGATGAGTACAAATTGTGATAAAATATAATCCTGGTTGCGTGTAATCATATCCCTTCAAACGAATAGAACGACGGTTATGGATATTCGGATTATAGTTCATTGGAATATATTAATAAATTGATTGGGATTCATTGTAGGGGTGAAGCATTCCGCCCATATTTTTCGGATTTTAAAATTAGCTAAATTCGGAATGCTTCACCCTTAACGTTGCGATCCGCGCCAGAAATTAAGGCGAGAAATAGAGGTTGAGTTGAGGGCGAAGCATTGGGTTGAAAGTTTAACAGTTTTTTTCCGAGTTTTTCTGCCCAATGCTTCGCCCCTACTTGTATTTAATGAGCAAAATTAAGATTCCATCCTCCATTCATACCTAACCGAATAATACGCATGATTGCTTGTATTTGTTCTTTAACAAAGTAGCATTTCTATAAAGTCTCGATCTCCGAATTTTTACTAAAAATGAATCCTCTATTAATGCCAAAATTTCAGGGTAATTACGGATGAATTCAGTAGTTGGTTCAAACTAATCCTACAAAAAAGCAAAGCATTCGGTCATTTTTGATCCTAGATTAATAACCGAATGCTTCACTATTTTTAATTTAGGATAGCCCTAGATCATGTTGATGGGCAGAGCAACGTCCTACTGATAGGCGTCCATTGGTAAACAAGAACAAACGAAATTGCGATCGCCAAAGGCATTATCAATCCGTCCCACAGGCGGCCAAAATTTGTATTCTTTTGTCCAAGGCGCCGGATAAGCCGCTTTTTCACGGGAGTAGGGACGATTCCATTCCCCACAAATCAACACTTCTGCGGTGTGGGGGGCATTTTTCAATACATTATTCGCCCCATCCATCGCCCCGGATTCAATTTCCGCCGCTTCTTGGCGAATGGCAATCATCGCATCGCAGAACCGATCTAACTCGGCTTTCGATTCGCTTTCGGTGGGTTCCACCATCATTGTCCCTGCAACGGGCCAAGAAATCGTCGGGGCGTGGAAACCGTAGTCCATCAAGCGTTTTGCCACGTCGTCCACTTCAATTCCGGCGGATTTTTTGAGCAGACGCAAATCTAAAATACATTCATGGGCCACTAACCCATTTGTGCCTTTATACAAAATCGGGTAAGACGCATCCAAACGACGAGCCATATAATTCGCATTCAAAATCGCTACTTTCGTCGCATCCGTTAACCCCTTCGCCCCCATCATCGCAATATACATCCAGGAAATTACGAGGATACTAGCACTTCCCCAAGGCGCTGCGGATACCGCCCCAATGCGATCGTCTCCGGGTAATTCCACAACCGCATGACCGGGCAAAAATGGCACAAGGTGATCCGCGACCCCAATCGGCCCCATTCCTGGCCCCCCGCCACCGTGAGGAATACAGAAGGTTTTGTGGAGATTCAGGTGGCACACATCCGCCCCAAAATCCCCAGGACGACATAACCCGACTTGGGCGTTCATGTTTGCCCCATCCATATAAACTTGTCCACCATGAGCATGAATGATGTCACAAATCTCTTGAATTCCCGCTTCAAATACCCCATGTGTTGATGGGTATGTAACCATTAATGCGGCTAAATAATCCCGATGTTTTTCGGCTTTCGCTTGCAAATCGGCAATATCAATATTCCCTTGATCATCGCACACCACAGGCACCACTTTAAACCCACACATCACTGCACTGGCGGGGTTAGTTCCGTGGGCAGATTCAGGAATTAAACAAATATTCCGGTGAATTTCTCCTCGATTTTCGTGGTATTTCCGAATCACTAATAAGCCCGCATATTCCCCTTGAGATCCGGCATTGGGTTGTAAAGAAATCCCCGCAAATCCGGTTATTTCTGCTAACCAATTTTCTAACTGTTGGAACAGAATTTGATAGCCTTCAGTTTGAGATTTTGGCGCAAAGGGATGAATTTTACCAAATTCTGGCCAAGTGACCGGAATCATTTCCGAGGTGGCGTTGAGTTTCATCGTACAGGAACCCAAGGGAATCATTGATGTATTTAACGATAAATCCTTGGTTTCTAAGCGATGAATATAACGCAATAGTTCCGTTTCTGAGTGGTAACTATTGAAAACGGGATGGGTTAAATAAGCGGATTTTCGAGCAAAGTTAGCAGGGATTTCAATGGTTTTAGCTAAGGATTCAATACTAAAGGGTAACTCAGTATTTCCCGCAAAGATAGTCAACAAATCAAGAATATCTTGCTCTGTTGTCGTTTCATCTAAACTAATACCAACAGTCGCCTCATCAATGACTCGTAAGTTAATGTGTTGGGTTTCGGCAGAATTAAGGATTTCCGTTAAGAATTTTTGCCCTAATTTTACCGTTACGGTATCAAAGAATAGTTCGGTTTCGAGTTCATACCCTAACTGTTTTAACCCTTCGGCTAAAGTAACCGTTAACTGATGAATATTACCCGCAATTTGTTTTAACCCGGCTGACCCATGATAAACCGCATATAAACTCGCAATTACCGCTAATAAGACCTGGGCGGTACAAATATTACTGGTGGCTTTATCTCGTCTAATATGTTGTTCACGGGTTTGTAAGGCTAACCTTAAGGCTGGGTTTCCTTGGGCATCTTTAGACACACCAACCATCCGCCCTGGAACGTTGCGTTTATAGGTTTCTTTAGTGGCAAAATAGGCAGCGTGGGGGCCACCGTAACCCAGGGGAACGCCCAACCGTTGGGTACTTCCGACGGCAATATCTGCTCCGAATTCTCCGGGAGGAGTTAATAACGTTAAACTTAAAATATCGGCAGCAACGGTTACTAATGCTTTTTGTTCGTGGGCTTTTTCAATAAATGCTCGATAGTCATAAATTGCCCCGTTGGTTGCTGGATATTGTAATAACGCCCCAAAGATTTCGGTGTTAAAATCAAAGGAATGATGATCCCCAATAATCACTTCAATTCCTAATGGAATCGCACGGGTTTTTATCACATCAATGGTTTGGGGGTGGCAGTCTTGGGAGACGAAGAAACCATTCGCTTTGCTTTTAGAAAGTGCATAACTCATGCTCATTGCTTCGGCGGCGGCGGTTCCTTCATCTAATAAGGATGCGTTGGCTATTTCTAATCCGGTTAAATCAATAATCATCGTTTGGAAATTCAGCAACGCTTCCAAACGTCCTTGAGCAATTTCGGCTTGATACGGCGTATAGGCGGTGTACCAGCCTGGATTTTCTAATATATTCCGTTGAATAACCGCAGGGGTGATACAGTCGGAATAACCCATGCCGATAAAAGAACGATAGATTTTATTTTTAGATGCGATCGCTTTTAATTGATTTAATGCCACATATTCGCTTTGGGGTGCGGGTAAATTTAAGGGTTGTTTAAGGCGAATGGAAGCGGGAACGGTTTTATCAATTAAATCCTCTAAACTTGACATCCCCAATGTGGTTAACATTTGTTGAATTTCGTCTAAATTGGGGCCAATATGACGTTCTGCAAAACCCGTTTGAAGGGGGGTTGGGGAATGGTGTCCATTACCATTGTTGGCGGCGGACTCACTGGTGTTGATGGCTGGATGATTTGAGGTTGTTATCTCTAACATGAAACTCCGACGGATTCAACAGATTTAATTTTTTGTTACAATTAGTTTAACATGGTTCTGGAAAACTGCGGCTTTTGGTAGTTACAATCTAAAATTTTATGTTTTTTATGATTATTAATAGGTAGGGGGGAGGAAACCTCGCCCCTACGATCAATTTGGGGTCAAGAGAGACCCTACAAACAGAGGATTTTTGCAGCTTTTTGAATGCGACTGAAGGCATCAATAGAACGGGGAAGAACGGGAAGAATAATTAATTGTTGATTAGGAAATTCATCGGGGATTAAAGGTTGGTTAAGTTCAACCCGATTTTGAACAATATATCGTTGATAAATTCCTTTTTCTTCTAAGGATTTTGTGAGGCGTTTTCCTTCTGCAATAATCGCCGCTTGTCCTTGAACAACCCCAATAAATTCGGTATAGTTGGGATCTTGAAGTTTTTTTTGCGCTTTAACAACCCGTTGACGGAGGGTTCTGAGTCGTCCCATAAAATCCGTTCGTCCTAATACATCTTGATATTTAATCCACAGTTTAAAAATCCATGCTAACCAATCACTCATCGCCGTTGGCATTTCTAAAAATCGTAATAAATGTCCTGTTGGGGCGGTATCTAATACAATTAAATCTTGTTCATGACTTTCTAATAAATCCATCACCTCAACTAAGGATAACATTTCATCAATTCCGGGTAAAGATTGCGCCACAATGCGACGCCATGCTTCGGGGCCGTAAGCCAGTTTTAAGGTAGCGTTGGGGTCATCTTTATCCCCACTCATCATTTCAGCTAGTTCCCAGAGATAATCTTCTCTAAATTGATTTAAAACTTGTTCAGCATCAATTTCTTGACCGCTTAAATTATCGATAATTTGACTCGGTTGATGGGATAATTTTAAGTTAAAGGCATCTCCTAAAGAATGGGCAGGATCAATAGAAACAATCCGAATGTTTCGGTCAGGATGCTGTTGTGCCATGCCTAACCCAATGGCAGCAGCAACCGTCGTTTTTCCAACCCCTCCCTTTCCTCCTACAATAATTAACCGTCGGTTTTCTTGAATAAAATCATTAAATTTGGGTAAGTCTGATTGTTGATAACTGATAATCGAGTTATTGTGAATAGAAACATCCAGATTTTTGGAGGTAAAAATGGGCAAGGGTTTGACTTGAGAAAAGAGGGTTTCTAAGGCAACTGTTCCTAATGGTTCGGTGGAGAGTTCGGGAACCGTAAAAATTAGTTTATCAGTGGCGATCGCCTGAAATTCTCCTAAAAGTTTTTCCTGTTCTTGATACCGATCTAAATTATAATTTTGCTCAATAATATGATTGATAAATAAACCCCCAACGGGAATCTTTAAACCCTCCAAAGATTCAATAAACCGTTGACTTTCCAAACAACTCATCGGTTCAGGAATTCCCACCACAAAACAAGCAGTTTTTTCTAAGTCTTGAATTCGATAACGACCAGAGGCTAATTTTTCCCGCATTTCCTCTAAAAATTGATCCGCTTCATCGGCGGTGTAACGACCTGTAAACGTTTGGCTGATGGTGCGATGTTTTTCTTGAAATAATTCTAAAGAAGCTAATAAATTATCTAAAAAATCCATTAATTCTAATAAATTCAACGCATGACCACTGGGAGCCATATCAACCACAACACGATCTACAATTTGATCATGAAATAAGCGTTGAATTTCTAATAATCCCATTAATTCATCAATTCCCGGCCAATCTAAATCCCAAACCGGAGTTAAATCTTCCCCTTCTACAAAACTGCCGCGTTCGACTAACAATTCTAAAACAGCACCATAGCGATCCTTAAACTCTTTTAATAAAGTCTGAGCATCTAACGCTCTCACTTTCAAATTTGTGAAATTGCCAACGGATTCAGCCGTATCACTCACCGTCATTTGTAACACATCCCCCAAGGAATGAGCCGGGTCGGTGGATACCAGTAAAATTTGTTCATTGGGAAATTGTTTTGCCCATTGGAGAGCAAACCCACAAGAAAGGGTGGTTTTTCCCACACCTCCTTTACCACTAAATAATACTAAGCTAAGGTTGGTGAAATTAAGCATTTAGTTTTGAGTCTGGTTGACGAAGTTCCCTTATTTTTATTTATAACAATTATTGGTTCTTGTTAACCTTCCTAATCATCCCTTAAAGGAACCCGTAAAGGGGTGACTCAGATTGTTGATTCTTCGTTTGTGTCAGTTGTTCAACTGTTTTCTGGGGATAGGGGACTGACCGGAACTGAAAATTAGGTTGATTTTGTCTAAAATGACTGAGACTGAATGGATTTTACCGTATGATCTCCTAAGAGTCTGGGAATCAGAACCTCTAATCTTAAGAATTATACCTTAAGGTTAGATAGACCTTAAAATAGAAGTGTCACAGGATAGAGAATAATGTAGGATTAATTCGGCACAATGATGAGTAAGAATCATAAATTTGGAACCCATGATTTGCCATCCGTTCCATTGGTCAAAGGTGAGGTCTGTGCCCAACCCTCTATCTTTCAATCGAACCGCCAAAATCCCCAATTTCACCTAGGTTGTCAAGCTTAACCCTCGTAGTATGAATTGACAACCGTAAAAATCAATTTATCGGTCTAGATTATTCAGATTCTATCCTGCGGATCACTGGATAGCTGGAATATTTAAACCACAATAGAGTCTCAACCCCCTTGTTTTCTAGGGGAATAAATGTCAATGCTTAATTAAGCCAAAAAGGATGTAACGTTTATGATGATTAATTACTCTAAAAAATATGGTTGGATTACTGCCTTATCGATGCTGGTTTTGGTCAATACCCCACTCGAGTTAGCGCAGAGTCAACAGCCAGAACCCTTAACGTTTCAGGAACCCTTAAAATTAGAACCTGTTGAACCTCAAATTCCTAATTTGAAATCCCAAATTATTGTCCAACCTCAAGCTAGTAGGCGAGCGTCTCAATGCTACGATAATGGAGTATGTTAGGAACAACTGGTTGGACGGTTTAACCGGATTGAACAGTTGTTCTTGTCGCCGCTTATTGAAGCAGACACGAGCATTGTTCGGGCGAGTTCCTGCTTCAGAGGAACTGCATCCGTCATCATCTCCATCAGGTTCTGATAGGATGATCAAAATACCGACAATCTTTTTTCATCATGTTTACCCCTTGTCCTACTGTCCTGAAGTCACGCTCAGGAATGTGCCTTAATTATTATTAAAACTCCCATATTTTTGAGTTTATATTTTATCTTCAAGTTAACCTAGTTTTATTCGGGTAGGACATTCGACATCATGACGCTTTACCCTGTGAACGATACCGCTACTTATAACGAAAGCCAAAGGAAAACGTTAGCGAGAGCCTTGAATATGTCTCAAGGAAGTTTTTCGCTGTTGTTAGTCCGGTGTAATTATGTTAGTTTGCGGAAACGCCTCATCGAAGAGTTAAAGCGAGAATGTTCTCTACCCATTCAAGAATTAACACTTCCCCCCCATAGTCAAACCTTATATGGAACCATTAAGGCTGAATTGGAAGATCAATCTCCCTCAGTTTTAATGGTTTATGGATTAGAATCGGTTGTCGCCGTTGATCAAGTGCTTCATGCCGCTAATTTAGCACGAGAAGCCTTTCGGAATTTTTCCTGTCCGTTAGTGCTTTGGATTAATGATCAATTATGGAAAAAACTCAATCGAAAAGCTCCTGATTTTACCAGTTGGGCTACCACCTATGAATTTGTCCTCAGTGCTGATGAATTAGTGACTTTTTTAGAAGAAAAAGCCCAGCAATTATTTACGTTTGTAGTAGAGCAAGGCGCAGAACGATTTATTCCCAATGAGCTTATTTTAGGCTTAGAATCCTCCTCAGAACTTCAGTCTGCTTATCAAGATTTAAAACAACATGGCACGACCCTTGATCCGGGTTTGGAAGCTCGGTTAAAATGGGTTTATGGACGGTCTTTTTATGCTCATCAACAAATTCCCCTCGCCCTCCAACAGTTTCAACAAAGTTTAAGATATTGGCAACAAAGACAAGTTCAAGAAACGGAAGAAGAGCAACCGAATTCAAACAATGGCAGTCACCCTTCTCCCCCGAAAATAACGTTTTCTCCCCTGTTGTGGCAAG
>JBMDYE010000281.1:0-8622 GCA_048595135.1 Planktothrix sp.
ATTAGAATTTTAAATAAATCTTCTAATGCTTCTGTACTAATTCGATGTTGATAGCCAGTTTCATTTTCAAAGATTAACCCCGCTTCTCCGTCTCCATGTCCGCAAAAATGAACAATCTGGGGTTTAACTTCTAATAACGCAATTTGCAAATCTTGCGGTGTAACCGCTTCTTTAATTTCAAGCTTAAATTGACTCCGCTTTTTAGCTTTTTTAAAGGCTTCATGAATTCGCTTTTTTTCTAAATCAAGGGCTAAAGTAGATGTCCCCTTTGGATTAGAAGATAAAACTAAAACTTTTCTAATCATAATTGGTTTTATTTTAATCACACCCTGATTAAGACAGAAACCGGGTTTCTATACCAAAGATTGGGGAATTAAATCCAGATTTTGTTAAGAAACCCGGTTTCTAATGCCTAGACTAGCATCTTCAGACAGAAACCGGGTTTCTCGCCCAAAAATTGGGGAATTAAACCTAGATTTTGTTAAGAAACTCGGTTTCTAATGCCTAGTTAGGAAGATTAAGTCGTTTTATCTTCTCTTTTCTTGAAACGAGAATGAAGCGCAAAAGCACCCAAAGCTAAGATAGTACCAAAAATAGTATTGGGTTCGGGAACTGTCTTAGTTGGAGTTACTTTCCCCACCAAAACATCATCGATATAACTCGCATAAGTTGATACACGAGTATCTATAGTAAACTCTCCAAAACTAGCATTTAGAGTAATATTATCAACATCAGGAGGACTTGAACAGGTCGTGTAATTATCAATAGCACTACCTAAGCAAAAAATATTGGATGGTATTCCAGCAATTAACCCATTAATGAACGTTACGCCTCCTGTTCCGGCATTAACTTCTTGCAAACCTAATCCTAAATCGGGAATACCAATACTTCCAAAGCCATCGTTTTCGGGTTTGCCATTATCAAAATCATAGGCTAAAGATGTACCAGGGACGAATTTAGCCGGATCTAAACTATTAAAGATTTCTCCCCCACTTTCGTATAAATTTTGACCTAAACGCTTGACTCCCGGAGGAAAATTAACGAAGTCAACACCTTGATTTCCTTGACCAGAAGCCCCATATCCTACTTGAATACCTACTTTGCCAATTTCATCTTTATTTCGGTAAATCTCGTATCGTTCAGCCGCTTCCGGTGCAACAGATTCCAGTTCAAGAATTGCAAGATTTCCTTCACTAGGCTCGGTATTAAAAAAACCGACCCAATCAGGGTGCATATAAATGTTCTTGGTTTTGATACGAATAGTACCAATGGGTAAATCAAATAATGCTGTAGCAGAATCAACTAAACCTGTGCTGAAAGGGTCATCAAGGCAACTAGCTGATGTCAAAATATGTCGTCCTGAAGATAACAATGATCCCGAACAATTATAAGTTTCTGAACCCAATTTCAACAATATATTCGCAACCCCATCATATCCCGTTCCAGGCTTAACAATATAATCATTCGGATTCCCCGCAAAAATAAGTGCTTCAGCTTTATTATTAATGTCAAAAACGGTCAATACACCGACTACAGAAATTGCGGTAGAGGTAATTGTAGAAACGAGAATGTTAAACGGTTTGAGGATAGAAATTAACATCAGATTTGTTCCATTCCTAACGGATTGCTCTTTTTATAAGGCTGCGATCGCAACAAGTCTCAACTCGCCCACATCTAATCGTTACTTGTGATGCCACTGTATCAGAGTCAACCCAGTTCGCGAAACCAACTATTGTTCAGTTTTTTACCTAGCCAAAAGTATAGGTATGACCCCCACCCAAAGGTTAGTTAAAGACTCAACTAGGGGATAGAACGATTTTTGCTCTCTGCTGTTATGATTAAGCCAGTTTCCAAAACTAAAAAGCCGACCCCTTTTCAAGGATTGCAGAGAAATTATGAATACTTTAGAATATACATTACGCTTTACCGCCGATTCTCTTTTAAAAGTTCGACCCTTAGAAGACTCCTATTTATCTCCTGATGAAATCCTGACTTATAAAGCCGGAGATGAAATTCAAATTAGTGCTTATACTCCTAATTTACAAGGGAAATATATTCGAGTTTATTTAGATGAGTTTGATGCCCGTTGTATTGAAACAGCAGCCAAACAATATTACTGTTTTGGGGATGATGTCGAAATTGTTTTAACAGCCGTTGCTCGCGGCGAAGAACCGAGTCAAAAATACCCCCCTGTACTTCCTCCAAAAGTTGATTTAAAAGTTCCTTATCACTCTCAACTCAATAATTTAGAACATCCTCTCGGTGCTTGTAATGTGACTTGTGTGGCGATGGTTCTCAAATATTATGGAATTGATTCTCGCACCGCCCAAGATATTAGTAATGACGTACAACTGGAAGATGTTTTATTTCGCAAAACCTTAGAATGGGATGAACAATATGGGTATACAGGAGGAGAAAGAACTCGCCATATTCCCACATTTTTGCAACGTCTTTTAAAAGAATGGGGTCAAGAATACGGCCCAGGAAAACTTCAAAATACCATATTTAAAAATGTTACCACAGAAACAGAAATTAAACAACATTTAGCAAACGGAAATCCGGTTATTGTTCACGGCTATTTTACTAATTCAGGTCATATTATTGTGATTAAAGGATATGACGATCAAGCCGGACATTGGATCTGTCATGATCCCTATGGAAAATGGTTAGGATATCAAGGAGGATATGATAACGATGCGAGTGGGGGAGATGTTTGCTACAGTTACACGGATCTCGGTGCAGTTTGGGATGTAGGCGGCGAAAGTTGGTGTCATTTTCCCCGCTCTTAAGTTTTCAGTTTTTCAAAGTTGAATTAATATAGGTTGAGCGATCTTAAGGGTCGCACTCCTATGAAATTTTATCAGTTTAAAAAATCATGACTCAGCTTGATGAAATTATCCCAAAACTTATAGAACTGGATGAAGATACTCTCAAAGCACAACTGGCGATTCAGGAGCAAGAAATAGCCAATGATGCGACACCCCGTTCTGCTTCTTCGTTAGACAGTTTAGAAGCAGCATTAATTGCAACGCCTAGAGGCGGGTTTGATCAAGATACAATTAAGGTTGGCGATCGCTTTTTCCAAAAATTAAACGTCAAAGCTTATCAACTGATGTGTAGTGATTTATTTGCTGATCAGGAATTAAAGCAAAAAATTCAAGACACTTACAAAGAGAATTCCGATAAAGCTGCGGTTTTATTAGCACCTGTTTTAAGCAGTCATTTAGGATTAGCATCTTCTGTAGCTGTGCTTCTGGCGGTGTTAATTATCAAAACCCTTTCATCAGCAACTTTGGGGATTTCTTCCGCAACTTCTGATACCATTTGTGAACTTTGGAAAACTCAAGTTGATGAGCCTACTGATAACCCAACTTAATCGAGAGCAAAGACTATTTTTTTAGAAGCGATCGCGAATTAAGAACCCACTAAAACCACAATAACTTAGGAGACTAAAATGGAACGCATACTCGAAATTTTTCCCGATGGTAGCATTTATGAATATAAAGACGGTTTAGCCGTTAAAGTTATCTCAACTCACGGACAAATTAAATTACTGAAAAAAGCTTTAAAATTCAGTCTCGCTGAAACCTTTATTATTGCTGATGCTGATCAAGTTCCTCCCGTTGTAACTGACTCCGCAACTCGTGGCGGAATGACGATTAATTCCGAGGGAGTTAACTTAATTAAATCTTTTGAAGGAATGGAATTAGAAGCTTATTTAGATGCTGTTGATGTGTGGACAATTGGATACGGACACACCAAAACCGCAGAACCTGGAATGCACATTACAGAAGCCCAAGCGGAAGAATTACTGCGTCAAGATTTAGAAGAATTTGAAGAAGCCGTTACAGAAGCGGTACAAGTTTCGATTAATTCCAATCAATTTTCAGCCTTAGTTTCTTTTTGCTTTAATTTAGGTGCAGGTTCTCTATTTGAATCTACCTTATTAAGACTGTTAAACCAAGGAGACTTTCAAGGCGCGGCGGATCAATTTCCCCGTTGGAATAAAGCCGGAAGTCAAGTATTAGAAGGGTTAACCCGACGCAGAAAAGCCGAAAGAGCTTTATTTTTAAGCGAAGATTGGACAGTTTTTTAATTAGTAGGACGCTGCTCTGCCCATCACTGATTTTATCCTTATAGAAGGAAGCAAACCTGAACTCGGATTCCTTTAATTCTCGCAACTAAAAGTTGAGCAATTTCGGACTTATGGCATACAATTGATTAAAAAACCTAATATCCAAAAAATATGCAACCTAAACCCATCAATAATATCCCAGATGAAGCTCACCTTCACTTGCTAGACCAAGTTGATTTTAGTCCTATTTTTATTATGGGAGATCATCGTTCTGGAACAACGGCACTTTATCAAATTTTAGTAGAAACTGGCTGCTTTAACTATGTTAATGCTTATCACATTATTAAATATGATGAAATTTTGGATAATTATATTAATGGCAATCAGGAGGAAACGTATCAAGCGTTGGAAACTTTGTTTAAATCTTTGGAAATTAGCGATCGCGTTTTCGATAAAGTTAAGCCAACTCCCGATCTACCCGAAGAATATGGATTCATTCTAAAAAATTCGGGTTATGAATCTTACTTGAACCCTGAAAATCTACTTTTGTTTAAAGAACTTTGTCAAAAAATTCAATTTACTTCCTATCCCCAAAAACCTCTATTACTTAAAAATCCTTGGTGTTTTCCCCACTTTATGTATATTAAAAGTGTTTTCCCAGAAGCTAAGTTTATTTTTATTCATCGACATCCGATCCCCGTAATGAATTCAAAGTTAAAAGCTGTTCGCTTGATGCTCTCTGTTCACAGTTCCTACACTGAGCTAATTTCAAAGCGATATCAGGAGATATTTAATAACCCGATCCGGCGTTCACTTTTTCGGGTTTTGTATTCAAGTTTCTTAGGTTTAGGGCTAGATCGAGTCATTCAACAATCGATTTTATCAACTACTTATTTTTTAGATCATATTCAATCTTTACCCACAACAGATTATATTTCTATTCGTTATGAGGATTTATGTCAAAACCCCGAATCAACGATACTCGAAATTCTAGCATTTCTTAAATTAGAAACAAAAACCAGTTTAAATTATGAAGAGTTAATTCAAACTCGTCCATTAAATTTATTACCAGAAGTGCAGAATAGCTATGATAAAATATGTAGTAAACTTAAACCTTATCTCGTTCATTGCGGTTATCAAACTTAGGGAAAAATATTGTTCTTAATATTCTTCCTGTTCTAAAATCCTGCAAAGAAAAACTTATAGGGAGCCTTTACTAATGACCCACTTCGGCATTATCTGTCCAGCGTCTACCGGACATCTCAACACCATGATCCCGTTAGGGTGTGAACTAATTCGTCGCGGTCATCGTGTGACAGTCTTTGGTTTCCTTGATGCTCAAGCGAAAACTCAGGCGAGTGGCTTAGAATTTCACCCCTTAGCAGAAGATAAAATTCCCTTGGGTTCAATCACAGAAAGTTTAGCCGAATTAGGGAAACTGAGCGGACTGGCTGCTTTTCGATATACAATTAACGCTATTGCTAGCGGTGCTGATACACTCCTCCAAGAGGCTCCAACGGCGATTAAAAATGCAGGTGTAGAGGCTTTGCTGGTAGACCAAGTGACACCGGAAGGAGGAACCGTTGCAGAATTTCTGAATATTCCGTTTATAACAATTTGTAGTGCGTTGGTACTGAATCGAGATATTAATATTCCTCCCTTTTGTACGTCTTGGCAATATAATCCAACTTTCCAAGGACGTTTACGCAATCGATTCGGTTATCAGTTACTTACTCAAGTTAGTAAATCGATTCGCAAAGTTATTGCTGAATATCGCCAAAATTGGAAGTTACCTTTACATTCTAACCCTAATCAGGCTTATTCTAAATTGGCTCAACTTAGCCAACAACCTAGAGAATTCGAGTTTCCTAGAACCGATTTACCTCCTTATTTTCATTTCACTGGCCCTTATCATAATCCCGCGAGTCGTCAACCTGTACCTTTTCCCTTTGAACAGTTGAACGGAAAACCGTTAATTTATGCTTCAATGGGAACGATTCAAAATCGGTTATTAGATATTTTTCAAAAAATTGCTGCTGCTTGTGAAGGATTAGAGGCTCAATTGGTGATTTCTCTCGGTGGTTCAACAACGCCTGAATCATTACCAAAATTATCTGGAAATCCGATTATTGTTGGCTATGCACCCCAATTAGAACTATTACAAAAAGCGAGTTTAACAATTACTCACGCCGGGTTAAATACTACTTTGGAATCGTTGACTAATGGTGTTCCAATGGTGGCAATTCCGGTAGCCAATGATCAACCCGGAGTTGCTGCGCGGATTGCTTATACCGGAGTTGGGGAAATGGTTCCCTTAAAACAAGTGACGGTTCCTAAACTGCGAACAGCAATTAGAAAAGTATTAACAGAAGATGCTTATAAAACCAGAGCGATCGCTCTTAAAGAAGCGATTAAACATAGTGGAGGTGTTCACAAAGCGGCTGATATTATTGAACAGGTAATCTCAACGGGAAAACCTGTTTTAGCTCAAAACGAGTGATTCTGTAATCTTGTTATACTTTATTTAATCCCTGAACTCAAGCTAACACCGATTTGAGCACTAAACTGATGGTAACAACCAAAACTCCCCTTATCCTAGAGGAATTCCTCGCCCTTCCTGAAACCGATTTAAACTATGAATTGATTAATGGAGAAGCAGTTCCAAAAATGGCACCTAAACGTTTTCATTCTCGAATCAGAGGAACTCTGTGTACCCTTTTAAACCAATGGTGTCAAAATCGAGGAGAAATTGGGATCGAATGGGCGGTTATTCTGAAAAAAAATAATCGAGATTGGGTTCCCATTCCTGATTTACTTTATATTTCCTATAGTCGTCTTCCTGTGGAACGATTTATTGATGAAGCTTGTCCAGTTCCTCCAGAATTAGTGATTGAAATTATCTCACCGGATCAAACCTTTGGGGAAATGAGTGAAAAAGCGATTGATTATCTCAATGGGGGAGTATCGAGGGTTTGGGTAGTTGACCCCAGGGCTAAAACGATGACTATTTTTTATCCCGATGCACCGCCCCAAACAAAACGAGATGAAGCTATTTTAACGGATAATTTATTAGAAGGATTGCAACTCACACCCCAGCAAGTTTTTCAACAAGCCGGAATTGTTTGAGACGATTGAATAGTCACCTACTTCTCAACGGAAGCTGACACAGATAGATTATTGAGGGAGACAGACGCAACAACAAACTGTCCTGCTCAGGTTGGTCAATCCTTAAGAATTTCAAGCAATATTTCTTGAATCAAATTTCTTGATAACGAGGGACGATCGCTCTGATAACCTCTCCTTATAGGCGAAATCACAACATTAAACCCTAGTAACGACTGACATTGATAAGAAAACTCTTATCTTTATTCTCTACCAAAAGATAGATGCAAAAAGGAGTAAATTTACTCATTCTAGATAATACCAAGGACATCAAGAATTGATGACAATGGGGTATTAGAAGCATCTGCATTTAGATAAATTTTTTTGAGAAGCTGGCTATTTTGGGGTTAGTTTTTGTTTCCAATTTCCAAAACTAATTTTCAAAAATAGCTTTTGCCTTGGGTGTTTAACACGAGTTCAAACTTTAAAACTGTCCTTGGTGCGCTGAAAGAATTACATTTCCCATGAAGTTACTGTTAATTTAAGTAGTTTTAGTCATGTTTCAAGAACGTCAAATCCTTACCCCCTTGTATCGTCAATCACAGGAAAGACGACAACGCCTTGAAAAAATCGAACAAAGCTTAATTGCAATTCATGAACGCATCGACACGATGAGTGATGAAAATCGCAGTATGGTAGCATCCATCGACTTTAATCGCCAGATGGATTGGGTTCAAAATAAACTCAAACAATTACCTGCCAGTTAATCTTTTAAGACTCTAAGCCGGAAACTAAAATTCCGGCTAAAGTTTGGTATGAGTTAATCACTGATCACTGATGACTGTATTTACTGGTGACTGGGGACAGACGCGCTCATAGCCTACGGCATGGCTCCGCCTAGGCGTGTCTCTACTGACTGGTGACTGTAACCAACAGGGGTTAAATTCCAGTCAGGACGCAGATTTTTTGCCCCTCTCAAATAAGGATGATAAATTTGGGTTTGATGGGCAGGTAAATTAATATGAATTAAAAAGCGGATACAGCGCTCTAAACTGCCTTCAACGTGCATTTGTTGAACATCTAATAAGGCGACATTTTCCCAGTGGGGACGTTCACGAGCGATCGCGGCTGGAAAAATTGCATCTAAATCTTTAGTGACAGAAAAGGTGGTGCTAATAATCCAATCGGGGTGAAGTTGGTTGCGGCTTTCCAATTCATCCAATAATTCTGTCACCGCTTCCCGAATGGCTGCAACGGTGTTTTCTGACACGGTTGTTGCGCCACGAATTGCTCGAACTCGCCAGTCCACAAAAATAATCCTCCGATCTCAAGATGTTCATCGTTCCCAGTTTAGCAAGGACAGTCACCAGTCATCAGTCACCAGTCACCAGTCATCAGTCACCCGTCCACAGGTAAACCGTAAAAGTTAAACAACGTTTAAGTGT
>JBMDYE010000282.1:0-21482 GCA_048595135.1 Planktothrix sp.
AAGGGATTAAGTAGGTTGGGGCGCAGCCAAACTCACGCTTCAGGAGAGATTCCCTCTGGGTTGGTTGGAGAAATCCTGCTAGCTAACGGAGACTCGTTGAATGAAGAATCCCCTCGCCTTTAGGCAGGGGCGAACGTCAATGTAACCAGTAAGTGGTCATGTCGCCACGACCTTTAACAGAAACTTGTCCGCGTTTCTCAAATTGATATTGATCTTTTAATCGTTCATAGGTGGCTTCTGTGACTTGAATTTTACCCGGTAAACCCGATGATTCCATGCGAGACGCAATATTAACCGCATCTCCCCAGAGGTCGTAAATAAATTTTTTCACCCCAATGACGCCGGCAATGGCTGACCCCGTATTAATCCCAATTCTAATTTGTAAATCTTCACTATACTTTCTTTGAAAATCGGCGATCACCCTTTGCATATCTAAAGCCATTTGAGCTACGGCTTCTGCATGATCAACGCGGGAAACGGGTAAGCCTCCGACCACCATATAAGCATCCCCAATGGTTTTAATTTTTTCTAAATTATGCTTTTCCGTTAATTCATCAAATTTAGAGAAAATTTCATTGAGAAAATTCACTAATTCAGTCGGTGTAATTCGCGTTGACAAGGGCGTAAAACCCACAAGATCCGCAAATAAAATGGTCACTTCATCAAATTGTTCAGCAATAGCACGGGTATCTTTTTTCAGCCGTTCTGCGATCGCAGCAGGTAAAATATTCAGTAATAACCGTTCTGATTGTTCTTGACTTTCTTTTAAAGCGGCATCAGTAATTTGCCGTTCTAATTCGGCTCCGGCTCTAGCGGCAAATATTTTTAACACTAATTCCATTGTTTCATTGTTCGCTAAGGGTCGGGTATCGAGTACCGCCAGATGACCGATCACATTGCCATTAGAACCAATTAATGGAATTCCTGCATAACTTTCAGCTTTCAATTCAACTAAATCTAGATCTTCAGGAAACTTAGCAATAATATTGTCCTCATAGCAATAATATTTGGCATGACGAATCACTTCATGACAAGGAGTTCCTTTTAAATCATATTCAATATTTTGAGTAAAATTTTTATGTAACCAAAAGGCTAAAGTCCGAACCCTAGTGTTTTGAGGATTCACACATTCAGTGATAAAGGTATAACGAACGCCTAAAATTTCAGCGAGGTAACGAACACAAGAGCGAAAAAACTCCTGACCCGTTTTTGCAGCAGTTCCCTCCACAATTAATTGCAGAGCATCTTCCCGGCGTTTTCGTTCACTAATATCTCGGACAACACAAAGCACTGTATTGTCCGAAATTGGGGAAAGATTCGCACATAATTCGGTTTTACCTTGTTCTAAAATCAAACTATATTCAACTTGAACAGTTTGTTTGGTTTCTAAAGCAGTTTGAATTCCATTGAATAAAATATCGGCTTGCTTGGCTGGCAGAATATCATGTAATTTTTTGCCGATTTTCTCTATATTAGGTTTATAGATTAACTGACTATGGGGAGTCGCCAACTTAATATAGTATCCCTGATCATCAAGGACGGAAACTAATTCCGCCATCCCTTGAAATAACGCTTTAAGCTCTGATTCAGATGCTTGTAAATCCGCTTGAGTTTTTTCTAATCGGATCACCGTTTCCTGTAACGCTTGATTTTGAGATTGTAGTTTTTCCTGAAGCGTTTTAATCTGTAATTGGGTTTTAATCCTCACTAAAACCTCCTCTAATTGAAAAGGTTTTGTAATATAATCAACCCCCCCCACTTGAAAAGCTTTAACTTTATCAGAAATATCATTTCCCGCACTTAAAAAAATAATGGGGATCGAACAAGTTTTGAGATCAGCTTTTAATTTTTCACAAACTTCATAACCGCCGATTCCCGGCATATTAATATCTAGCAAAATCAGATCGGGGGGAAGGGCATTTGCCGCCATTAACGCCCCTTGTCCATTGAGAGCTTTACGGACTTGGTATCCTTGTGTTGACAAGAAATCCGATAAAAAGCGAATATTTTCTAGGGTATCATCAACAATTAAAATATCGGCAATAAATTCATTAAAGTTTTCTAACATAATCCTAGGGTTAAACAAGATAATTTATAGTCGATCAAAATTTTGGAGGGCTTTCATATTTTGTTGTTATAGAGGTTTGTGTCCCGCCCTCCTCTGACAACTGACTCTTGGTAAATTCACCCCAAATAAAAATACAATGAACCTAAGGCTAAAGTTCAGAACTCTAGACTTAACAACATTTCGATTCAATCTTCCCTTGTATTTTAGCTAGGCAGTGACGTGGCTACTATTAAGAACTGTGGGTTCCGTCAGTTCCATAATTTGATCAAATTGATAGGTTTCTACCAACTTGGTCAAGGCTGCAATTAATAACGATTGTTCTGAGGGAATTTGACCAATTAATTTAAAACTCTGAGTATCATTCCCTTGAGCCGCTGCGTAATACAGTTGAGAAATCCATTCTGGAGACATCAACCTCAGAGCCGCCGCATCAAGGATATAGTTGGATGGGTAAGGTGTAGCGTCGGAAAGGATCTCACGAACACTGTCTTCTGTTTGATATTGCACCCCCAGATATTTTTCCAAGATTTCTAGAATTTCCTCACTGCGGAAAGGCTTACTCACAAAATCATCACAGCCCGCCATCAAACATTCCTCCCGTTGGTCGGAAAAGGCACTCGCCGTTAAGGCAATAATTTTAGTGGCGGGTTGACCATCAGCAACGGAGAAACTAGAAGTTAATGTAGACGCGTTTTGTCCATTGATTTCATAAGCGCGAATTTGTCGGGTGGCTTCATAACCATTGAGAATGGGCATTTGTATATCCATGAAAATCAGGTGAGGATGCCACTCTTGCCAAGTTGCGATCGCTTCAAAGCCATTTTCTGCAAATTTCACGTCAAAGCCTAAATCGCTTAACAAATCAATCAACAACAAACGGTTCGCGGGGATGTCTTCGACAATCAAAATCCGATATTTCGTCTGTCCTGGTGCGAGAGCGACTACCTTGTGTGTCAACGCCAAGGCGGGAAGGGTCGTCATCTTCGTCGCCGTAACCGGAATTTGGAAGCTAAAGCAACTACCTTTACCGACCTCGCTCTCCACCTGAATTTCCCCGCCCATCATTTGGACAAACTTCTGAGAGATCCGCAGTCCCAAACCCGTTCCTTGTTGAGATTCTCGCCCCACACGGGTTTGTTGAAAGGCTTGAAATAATTGCCCCAGTTCCTCGGAGGCAATTCCGGCTCCGGTGTCTTCTACCGCAAAGGTTAACATGAGGCGATTCGGATCAGCACACAACAGATCAGGAGTCGCTAACACCCGTAATGTCACCTGACCTTGATCGGTAAATTTAATCCCATTCCCCAGTAGATTAATTAAAATCTGACGCAGTTTATTTTCATCACTGATAATGGATTGGGGAACCGTCTCACTCACGATAAAATTCAGTTTTAGAGCTTTGGAGTGGGCTTTGAGTTGCAGCATCGCTTCCAAACTCTGCAACAGTTGATGCAGATCAAATTCGGCTTCGTTCAGGGTGACTCGTCCAGCCTCGATTTTCGACATTTCCAAGACATCGTTAATCAGTGCCAGTAAATGTTCGCCACTTTGATTAATAATTTCGATATACCGTTGATGGTCAGATTTGAGGGATTGATCGCGCTGCATCAGTTGGGTAAAACCCAAAATTGCATTCAGGGGGGTGCGGAGTTCATGGCTCATATTCGCTAAAAACTCACTTTTGGCTCGGTTGGCTGCATCTGCTGCTTCTTTCGCCCGTTGCAGTTCTTCCGCTTGAAGTTGGGTTTTCGCGAACAGTTCCGCTTGTTTAACCGCAACACCGAGATGATTGCCGATTTGGGTGACAATTTGGATCTCCGCTTCGCGCCATTGACGGGGATTGCCATTTTGATACACCGCCAACAAACCCCAAAGTTGATCCCCACAAAAGATGGGAGCGATCACATAAGCTCTGGCTTGTAATTGTTCTAACAAATTTAGATAGCAAGAATTAAAGCCCGCTTCATAGATATCAGAAACACAACAATAGTTATTTTTTTGACGATAAATCCCGCCTTCATGTTCTTGCAAATAGGTATCTGTAATCACCACAGGTGAACTTTTAAACCGACTAATTACGCAGTCCGACTGATTAATGGCAACTTGAGTGAGATCTGGGTTATGGGCTTGTTCTGGTAGTAGCTTCGTCCAATCCTCGGCAACGGATTCAGCCACTAATACCCCACTCCAGTCCGTGTTAAAGCGATAAATCAGAACGCGAGAACTCATAATCGCTTGTCGGAGTTCGGCGGTGGTCGCATTGAAAATGGTTTCCAATTTCAGACTTTGACGCATCCGCAGCAACACGCGGTTAATGGCTTGTTCTCGCTCCGCCATCAGTTTCATCCCTAATACAGCGGCAATGCGTTCTTGAATTTCTGTTTCTAAGGTTTGATTGCTAGCCATCAGTTCCGCCGTCCGTTGCTCAACTCGGAATTCTAATTCTTGATAAGCACGACGTTTTTCATCTTCAGCCCATTTCCGTTGCAATTCCGTTGCGGCTCGGGCGGCAACCACACTCATGATCGCTTTTGCCCAATTATTAGTTAGTAACGGTTTGGTATCCATAATACAGAGGTTGCCAATTGGGTTGTGATTGTTATCCAATAAAGGAACACCGATGTAGCTTTCTGCATTGATCTGTTGCAATTTAGACGCTTTTGGGAACAGTTGCTGAAGATTTTCGGGATAATAACAAAGTTCTTGACTAGACAAGACTTGATAACAAGGGGTGTCCTGCAAATCGAATTGAATATTTTCTACCAACTGATTTGAAGACCAAAATGCCAGGGTTTGCAAGCTTTCCTGTCCATGCTCTCCGATTTTTTCGGCAACAAATACATAGGGAACTTTTAAGGCGATTGCTAAATTTTGTACTAAAGCCGGAAAAAATGCTTCTCCGGTCATTGAAGCTGTTCCTGTTAAAATTGTTTGTAAAATGTTTTCAGTCCGTTGCCGTTCTGCAACTTCTTTTTCTAATTCTTGATTAATAACTTCTAACTGTTCTGGAGTCCGCAACGATAGAAATTTTGGCAGCAGTTCCACCAGTTGTAAGGCAGTATAGCAAGAAACCAGAGCGGTTAATGCTCGTTCCATGCCTGATAGCCAGTAGTGGGGAAACCACAATGTCCAAATATCAATCCAATGACCCAAGCCACAGAGAATAATAAATGAACCAAATAAAATAAAAACGTTTGAAAAGGGAATATCACCCCGTTTCCGGACAAAATAGATCAGCATAGCCGGAATCGAGAAATAAGCGATTCCAATTAGTGCATCACTCAGAATAAACAGTCCCACCAATGGCGTTTGCCAAAGATAGCAATGTCCGTGGGGCATATAGGGAGATGAAGACAACCAATTGATTAAAAACTCCAACACTATCGACTTCTCCTTAAGCAAGGCTCTCAATTAAGCAGCACAACATCTTGTTACACATTAAATACTAATTGTCTACTATCGCAGGTTGTATACCATCGTTACATTTAGATTGTTCGATGACCATCCCTGATCGAACTTTAAGTGGGTAACTTAAGAATTTAAACCGGAATCTTGTTGAGTTGATTAGACAAAATTGGTACAATCAGTCGAGACATTTCCTTAAATTAAATCTTTAATTTGTTCCCTGTGGTTGCTCCTCAAAACTTCCCTGAATCTTCACACACTCAAAAGCGTAAAAGAGGTGTTGTCCTGAGTTCTCAAGGCTGGCAGCGTTTGCAAGCTGCGGAGTATTTGTCCGCCGCACGGGATAACGGAGGAAACGCTTATACATTAGAACAGTTAAGCGATCGCACTGGACTCAGCACGAAAACCTTAACAAAAGTGCGTCACCGCCAAAAACCTGTTGATCAACCCACCTTAGTTGAATATTTTAAGGCTTTTGAACTGTCTCTGGAACCAGAAGACTATATTAGCCAAGAGGTTGATCCAGATTCTTCTCAAGGAATTTTACGAGGTTTACTCCAAACACCCCTGAAGGGGCAGTTAGCTCTTAATTCACCATTTTATCTCTATCGTCCCCCGGCGGAAAAATTTCTCCTCAGCGAAATTGTTCAACCGGGAGCTTTAATTCGGATTCGCGCCCCTCGACAGTTTGGCAAAACTTCTCTGATTTCACGAGGGTTAAATTATGCTGAGGAACAAGGGTTCCGCACCGCGATCGTGAGTTTGCAATTAGCTGATAGCACTGTATTTGAAAGTTTAACTCAATTTCTTCAGTGGTTGTGTGTGATGGTAAGTCGTTCTCTGGGATTACCTAATGCTTTAGAGGAGTTTTGGAATCCCATGTTTGGCAGTAGTTATAGTTGTAGCGAGTATTTTGAAAACTATTTATTACCTGCCATTGACAGTCCCTTACTGTTAGTGTTAGATGAAGTTAATTTAGTGTTTAACTATCCGAAAATTGCAGCGGATTTTTTTGGCTTATTAAGGGCTTGGTATGAGCGATCACGCCATGGCATAGAAGTGAGTGAACTGTGGCAAAAATTACGATTAGTTATTATTTATTCCACTGATGTTTTCTTGCCCCTCAATGTTCATCAATCCCCCTTTAATGTTGGGTTATTAATCACGTTACCTGCTTTTCAGGAAGAACAGGTTCAGAAACTTGCTATTCTCTATGGATTAACTTCACCCACAACTTTAGCCAGACAGTTAGTTAATTTATTAGGCGGGAATCCTTATCTAACTCAATTAGCCTTATTTCATTTAAGTCAAAAAAATGTTACACTGCCGGAATTACTGGAAACTATCACCACTCCTGACTCTATTTTTGATAGTCACTTAAGACAACAATTAAGCTATTTAGAACAACATCCCGAACTGAAAGCAGCCCTGCGGCAAGTGATTGAAAGTTCTAATGGCATTGAACTCCATCCTCAGCAATCCTTTCAACTTCAAGGAGTCGGATTAATTCATTTTCAATCTTCCCTCGCTATCCCCAGTTGTGAATTATATAAGGTATATTTTTCTAAAGTGTTTAAAACAATGGAATCAGTCATCAGTCATCATTAAAAAGTTTACAGTTAATAGTTGAGTGTTGTCAACTGTCGAACTCTGTACGAGAAAACCACAGTATTTTGCGAGTTGGTGAAATCGAAAACTAATGCTTCAATTCCTACATTTTTTAGACGGGGAATGTACGGCATTAAGTCGAAAACTGCTGTAGAAGTTAGACTTTGAGAACTAAGGACACACCTGACTGATGACTGATGACTGATGACTGATGACTGATGACGATAAAATGCTAACATCCTATAGTTCGAGTCCTAATTATCAAGTTGGAGGAAGCTTGCCTTTTGATGCACCCACTTATGTGTGTAGAGAGGCGGATGAGTTGTTATTTCAAGGATTATTAAGAGGGGAGTTTTGCTATATTTTTAATGCTCGACAGATGGGAAAATCGAGCTTACGGGTACAAACAACGTATCGCCTCAAAGCAGAAGGAATTCGCTGTGCAGTCATTGATATTACCACCATTGGAACCCAAGAAATTACCTCAGAACAATGGTATGGTTCTTTAATTGGATTATTAGTTAAATCCTTTCAGTTAAAGATTAATTTATTAAGTTGGTGGCGCGATCGCAGCCATCTTTCATCAGTGAATCGATTAAGCGATTTTTTGGAAACCGTTTTATTAGAACAAATTCAAGAACCAATTGTTATTTTTATTGATGAAATTGATAGTGTTTTAAGTTTAAACTTTTCAACCGATGACTTTTTCGCATTAATTCGTTCTTGTTATAATCAACGAGCCGAACATCCAAACTATCGACGGCTAACCTTTGCGTTGTTTGGTGTTGCCACCCCATCCGATTTAATTTCTGATACCAATCGCACGCCTTTTAATATTGGTTTATCGATTGAATTAAAAGGATTTAAATCTTCAGAAGCTACTCCCCTTTTGCTGGAGTCTTCTGAGATGACGAATCAAAGTAAACTAGGATTAGAAAGAATTTTATACTGGACAGGAGGACAACCGTTTTTAACTCAAAAATTGTGTCAATTCGTTTTCAAATCTCATCCAAAAAACAACCTATCTAATTCCTTAATCGATGAAATCGTTGAAACTAAAATTATTAATAATTGGGAAACCAATGATGAACCTGAACATTTAAAAACGATTCGCGATCGCCTACTTTACAACGAACAACGAGCCGGACGACTGCTGGGACTCTATCAACAAATTTTACTGCGATCATCTTCTCAAGAAGATCCCTTAAATTCCAGGGGAATTCCGGCAGATAATAGCCCGGAACAAACGGAACTTATTTTATCAGGATTAGCCGAAAAACGAGAGGGAATCATCCAAGTCAAAAACCCAATTTATCAACAAATTTTTAACTTAGATTGGGTTGCTAAACAACTGTCTAATAATCGTCCCTATTCCCAATCAATTAATGCTTGGATTGCCTCTGGTTATCAAGATGAATCCTGGTTACTGCGGTCTAAAGCGTTGCAGGATATTCTCGCTTGGTCGCAGGGCAAAAGTTTGAGTGATATTGATTATCAATATTTAGCCGCGAGTCAAGAATTAGATCGGAAATTAACGCAACGCGTCCTAGAAGCAGAACGCCTTAAGGAAGTAGAAGCGCGATTAGAATTAGAGCAACAGCGTTTTATTGAACAACGACGAAACTTAAAGCGACAGCAAATTTTATTAGGAATTGTCAGTGGAATGATGCTAGTGGCGATCGCATTAGGAATGTTTGCATATCGTCAATATCAAAAAACCGCCCTCAGTGAAGTTAAAGCCATTACCTTATCTTCAGAAGCGTTATTGGCATCGAATGAAGCCTTTGATGCCTTGCTCCAAGCCATTAAAGCAAAAGAAGGGTTACAAAAACTCACTCAAGTTGACCTCAACTTAAAGAAACAAATAGATGATGTGTTGTGGGAAGTCATCTTAAATATTCAAGAATCTAACCGTTTAAACGGACATAAAGCCGCAGTAATCGCCGTTGATTTTAGTCGAGATGGTGAACAAATTGCCACCGCTAGTGTTGATGGCACGATTAAACTTTGGACAAAAGAAGGAACGTTACTAAAAACCTTAAACGGCCATCAAGCCGTGATTCGAGCCGTTAAATTTAGCCCCGATGGAACCTTAATCGCCTCTGCCGCCGATGACAAAACCCTTAAACTCTGGAAACGGGATGGAACCTTATTACGGACAATTCAAACGCAAACGGCGGGCTTATGGGGTCTGGACTTTAGCCCCGACGGTTCTCAACTAATTTCTGGTGGTGCCGATAGTAGCGTTGTTCTGTGGGGACGAGAGGGCAAACGGTTAAAAAGCTTTGCAGGTCAAAAAACCGGAGTTCGGGCTGTTGCCTTTAGTCCCGACGGCAAAACGATTGCCTCTGCCAATATTGATAATTCTATTCACCTGTGGAATGCTGATGGCAGTTCACACCGAACTTGGCAAGGACATCCAGCAGCAGTCTATGCGATCGCCTTCAGTCCCGATAGCAATATGATTATATCGGGTACAGCCGATGGAGTGATTCAACGATGGAAACCCGATGGCACCTTGTTAGGGACTCACACCGCCCATAATGCGGTTATCAAAGAGTTAAGATTTAGTCCCGATGGCAAACTGTTCGCATCCGCCAGTTGGGATAAAACCGTTAAACTGTGGAAACCCGATGGCACCTTATTAACCACGTTGCAAGGGCATGATGCAGGGGTTTGGGGCGTTGCCTTCAGTCCCGATAGTCAAACCATTGCCTCTGCGGGGGCTGAAAATCTTGCGATTCTCTGGAAAAGCCAAAGCATTTTTCAGCAAAAACTGAATGGGTTAACGGGTTTAGTGCGGGGGTTAACCTTAAATAAAGATGGAACAGTGATTGCCACATCGGGAACCGAGAAAACGATTAATCTTTGGCAATGGGATGGCACACCGTTACAAACCCTCAACGCCCATGATGCGGCTGTCATCGATATTAGTATTCATCCCCAGACTAATATTTTAGCGTCCGTTAGTGAAGATAAAACCTTGAAATTGTGGCAACTGGATGGGCGGCTGTTAAGTGTATTTAAGGGGGCCACCAGTCCCTTGCTATCGGTGAGTTGGCATCCACAGGGCGAGATATTAGCCACGGGAAGTTCTGAGGGAAAAATTTGGTTATGGCAACGACCAGGACAAAGACAAACTCAGTTGCAAGGACATACTGCGCCCGTTTGGACAGTTACCTTTAGTCCCACGTCCCCCATATTGGCTTCAGGAAGTGATGATTCAACGGTGCGGCTGTGGAACCTTCAGGGTCAACCTTTGAAAGTATTAAAGGGACATCAAGCTGCCGTTTGGAGAGTCGCCTTTAGTCCTGATGGTGAGATTTTGGTGTCAGGAAGTGCAGACACAACCGTTAAGTTATGGAAACCCGATGGAACGCTGATCAAAACCTTAACAGGCCATAAAGCCGCTGTTTGGGGAATTGCCTTTAGTCCCGATGGTTCATTGTTAGCAACGGCCGGAATTGACCAAACCGTTAAATTATGGACAAGGGAGGGTGTGCTGTTAAGAACCTTAAAGGGTCATCGTTCTGGCATTCGGGCGGTGGCGTTTCATCCTCATTTACCAATTTTGGCATCTATTGCAGATGAACAGGGGATTATTTTATGGAATTTAGATCCGATTCTTAATCTTGAGCCGTATCGTTATGGTTGTAATTGGGTCAGGGATTATTTAAAAACGAATTCAGAAATTATTCCCGAAAATTCTCAACTTTGCCCATCAATCCGTAATTAGTAATCCCTGTTTGTCAGATCGAGCCAGAACCGCTAATCTGTAATAAACTCGAATGGAGTCAACCCCATGTCACAATCCTACCCCCCAGATCCCCCCAATCGTCGCTCCAATCCTAGTTTTGATGAATTGATTGCCATTGTCATTGCATTGGCAACAATGGGAGGAATTTTGTTTTGGGTTTGGGGCCAAAATAATAAAAAACTGGTTCAAGTTCCTAACCAACGCCCCGCAGAAGTTTCTCCCTCCCCAGGGATTGTTGGGATGATGGAACAGTACCTTCCTGATGGCGTTTCTCCTATGGCGGGAACCCCATCACCAGCCGCCACCGTTCAACCGCAACAACCGATCACTCAACCCGGTGTGATTGGAGTTGCTCCTGAAACCACCCCTTCAACGGTTGGAGGGGTTCTAGTCGCCCCGCAAACTCCCCCCGCCGACCCAACGGCTGTAGCTCCTGCAACGACGGGTGAGCCGCAACCCACGATGTGTTCAACTCGACCGAATGCTTCTGGATGTCCGGCCACTCCTGTTGCGCCTGCGGTTGTTCCCGTCCCCATCCCAACAACCCCGACAACTCCAGCGGCGACTGCTCCCAGTCCCACTCCCCAAACCCCCACAACACCGCCACAACCCGCACCGCCAACCGCGAACAAGTTAGATGTTCCCCAGGGATATTGGGCAACCCCATTTTTAGCGTATTTTGTTGAAAAAAATTGGGTAGACGTCACGCAGAAGCCAACCTTTAAACCGGATGAAACCCTGACCCGGGCAGAATTCGCCGATCAACTTCAACAAGCCTTTAAAACCCCCAAAGAACAACAAGCCATTGGGTTTAAGGATGTTCCCCAAAGCTTTTGGGCAAAACCTGCCATTCAAGACGCAAGCCAATCTGGTTTTTTACAAGGTTATCCGGGGGAAATCTTTCGTCCTAAACAGCAAATTCCCCGTGTTCAAGTTCTGGTTGCATTATCAAGTGGGTTAGGGTTAAAAACCCCTGACAAGCCGGAAGAAGTTCTGAAAGTTTACCAGGATGCGGATCAAATTCCCAAATGGGCTGTTGGTGCAGTTGCCGCCGCCACAGAAGCCGGATTAGTGGTGAATTATCCCAATCAAAATACACTCAATCCCAATCAACCTGCTACTTATTCTGAAGCAGCCGCCATGATTTATCAAGGCTTAGTTTATCGAGATCAAGCAAAACCCATTACTTCAGAATATATTGTTAATCCCAAATAGGGACAAGGGGACAAGGGGACAAGGGGACAAGGTGACAAAGTAACTATTTTTCTTTCTTCCTTCTTCTTTCTTGCTTCTGCCTCCTGCCTCCTGCCTCCTGCCTCCTGCCTTCGATTCTTATTCCCATCCTTGTTGAGAGACTAACTCTACACAAAGTTGATTCACAGCTTCAGCATCCACTTGTTTAGGAAGGGTAGAATTGACTTCGGCTTGATCTAATTGTTCATACAAATCCTTTGCCATCTTCATCACCTCATCATAAGAATATTGACCTTTTTTAATGGCTAATAAATGCTCCGCATCTCCGGCTTCTCGACGGTCTACCATTAAATTTTGGGTTTCTAAAATCTCTATTCCCGTTTTTAATAACCGAATGGCTTGCATGGCAAATTTACAATCATAACCCACTTTTTTCTCCATTTCTGCCCTCGCCGGATTGCGATTTTTCTGCCAATCTTGGTAATGTTGGTATTCTCGACAAGCTCGTTGATATTGTTGGCTTTTTTGCAATAATTGAATAAAATCCTTAGAAGAATGAGTCAAAGTTTGGGTCATTGTTAACGTTTCTTCCGGTAAGGGATATTGTTTTAAAATTCCTTTAAAATCAATATCGGCGGTGAGAAGATTATACAGTTCTTTAGCAGGTTCTAAAAATTCAATGCGATCGCGCACCAACAAATACAAATATTCTAAAAAACTATTCGCCTGACTTACCGTTAACGGGGGAGTTTCTACCAACCCAAATTCTGCTGCGGTTGGTTGATGAGTGGGAGGATTCAATAACCAACGACGATGGGATTCTAATTTTTTAATTTGAGCATATCCATAACCGGAATAGGTATTTTTGACTTTTTTAGATAAAAATAGGTGTCGATTTTGACATAACAATTCCCCGACGACTGTGATATGAATATAATCCTTAAACCACAGTAGTTCTAAGATATTCGGATTATTATCAATTGACAATTTTAGAAACTTTTTCAATTCAAATAGACAAGTATCTCTGGATAAAAACGGAAACTTTTCTGAGGGTTCTTCTTCCCAACCTTTATCTTTTTGTTCGATTAAATCCAACCCTAAATAATAAGGTTTTGTGGCAATAAAAACCCCCCGATAATCATGATCAGAAGTCGGAGTTGCTAAACCATAACCCCGTGACCCCGTTAAGGCGAGTAAAATCGTTCGATTCTCGATGTCTAAGCGATTCATAGACGGTTAAAACAGGTGATCAAGCCCTGTTTATTGTTTGTATTACAATTGTAGCATAAAAATTAGAGTTGCAATGTCGTGCGTGGCTGAGAGTCCTAAAAAAGTCGCTATAGAGTGACGCATTACAGTTAGGACATATAGGTGGGATGTAATTGTTTATAATTAAGAATTCTCCTCCTGCCTTCTGCTATAATTCATTAAAACTTCTCCTGCTTCTTCTAAATCTTTACCAAAAGTTAGAAACCCATCTTCATGTCCCGCCATCACTAATATTTTCTTTTCCCCTAAATTTTCTTCTTCAAATAACCGAAACATTTCTTTTGCCATTTGTGGTGTTCCATAGGGAACCTGTTGATTTGTTGTAGGAACTTTATATAACAGCTTTTTCCAAATGTGCGGCTGATGAACGTGAATAATCGCGTTAATATCCGGTTGATAAGAATAAATTGCTGCATGGGTTAAAGATTCAGAAGACGCTTGGGTTAGCCCACAACAAGTTAGATGATTTTTTTCAATATCAAAATCAATAACAACGGTATAATCTTCTGGGTTTAATTTAGGAAGATGTCCGGTTTGGGTTCCCGATATAATAAATTGATTACTTTGATCAATTCTAATACTAATATTGCCAAACCCGATTCCATTATCATAAACTCCAATTAAACCTAAATCATGAATGCGATCGCGCCATACCCTTAAATCCTGGATGAGTTCAGCCGCCACAGGTTCCCCTAAAATCCAATCACAATGATATTTAATAACCCCTTCATCTATCATGTTTAACCTCTTACCTGGGAACAGGAACTTGCTTTAAAATTGTAGCAACTATTGTGTTAATTTGAACTCCATCTAACTGGGCTTCGGGTTTTAAAATTAACCGATGACAAAGCAGAGGAAACGCAACAGATTTAACATCATCAGGAGTAACATAATCTCGTCCAGCTAACCAAGCTTGTGCTTTACTGGTTTGTAACCAAGCAACCGCAGAACGGGGAGAAGCACCTAATTCTAAATCAGGATGTTTTCGAGTTTGCTGAACTAAGGTTAAAATATAATCTAAAATTTTATCATCCACATTCATTTGTTGTACCTTTTGACGAGCCTGAAGCACTTGTTCAACGGTTAATAAAGGGTTGATTTTTTCTAAATCTAACCGTTTTGCTCGAAATCCCATCTGAGCATTTTTTAGCATTTGTTTTTCAGAAGTAGCATCAGGGTAACTAACCACTAATTTAAACAAAAATCGATCTAATTGCGCTTCGGGTAAGGGATAAGTTCCTTCAAATTCTAAAGAATTTTGAGTAGCAATCACCCAAAACAGATCCGGTAAAGGCAACGTTTTTCCATCGAGGGTAACTTGCTGTTCTTCCATGGCTTCTAACAGTCCCGCTTGAGTTTTAGGGGGTGTCCGGTTGATTTCATCGGCTAATAATATTTCGGTAAAAATGGGGCCTTTTTGTAAGGTAAAGTTGCGGGTATTTAGGTCAAAAATATTCGTTCCTAAAATATCCGAAGGGAGAATATCAGGGGTGAGTTGAATCCGCCTGAATTCAGCTTGCATTAATTGGGCTAAGACTTTAACCATTAAGGTTTTTCCGGTTCCCGGTACTCCTTCAATGATCACATGACCGCTACTTAATAAAGCGACTAATAATTGTTGAACTAAGGAAGATTGACCGACAATAATTTGATCGAGGGTTTGACTGAGACGTTGAAATAAATCGTGATTTGTTGGCATTTTTTGAAATCCTTTAATTTTTCAATGGGGTTTCGGGTTAAAACTGATAAAATCTATACTTATAACTTCGGGTTTCAGCTTCTGATGGGTAGAGAGAGCATCGTCCTACCTATGTTTCATGGGGATGAATGGTTTTCCATTGGTCTAACCATTTGAGAATTTGGGTTTCACTGACTCGACGGTGAGTTGTCTGGGTTTTTAATACCTGCTTTAACAGGTCTGATGAACGTCCGGTTTGCTGAACCCAAACTTCAATTAACGTTTGATCGTCAACGGGTGTTTGTCCGAGTCCTAATTCTTGTTGTAATTTTAACCGTTCTTCTTTTCCTATCACCTCTAAAATAAATTCTGTACTTCCTGCTTTATGTAACACGCCTGCTAATGCTTGAATATAAGCGGTACTATTATCAACAGGGGGTGTTGTTACGATTAACGGTTTTCCAAAGCGACGATTTCCAGCCCAAATCACAATGATCAGAATAATGATCACTTGAATTAAGAGGGGAAATAAGGGCGTTTGCTGTAAATACTCCACTAAACTTGCTTTTTGTTCTTGTTGAATGATGTCTTGATCTTTATAACCATGAATATATTCATCCATCCAAATGGGTTGACGGTTAGGACTTGCTAATTTTGCCAGAAATTGATAATTTCCGGGACTATCTTGATAGGCATTGGCTCCTAAATAAGGTGTGACTGCAAAAATCACCTGCCCGTTTTCGAGTTCATTTTTCCAAACAATTGCCCCATATTGATCGGTTAAAAGTTCGGTTTCAACAGTGTTTTTTCGTCGTCGGGTGTCAATGAAAATAGTTCCTTCGGGACTAGACTGTTGGGTACTAAAGGCAGCTTTTGTGACGGGTTGATTAACCCCTAATAATATTAAAGTATTGCCTTGTTTGACCCAATTGAGTTCCGATGAGGATAAACTAGCCTCCCGCAGTTGGGAATAAACGCGAATTAAGGTACCCCCAGAGGGAGGTTGAGCAGTTTCTAAGGGTTTTTTCCATCGTTGGATGGGGATACCTTGTTGAGAGATAAAAGCATACCAAGCGCCATAACCATCGGGGGCGCGAAGATAGGAGGAACCACTGTTGAGAGGGTTTCGGGTCGGTGCTAAAATTAACGTGAACAGACCGATCACGCTAATCGCGACAATAGCTATAATCCATAACCGTCGTTTAGAAAATTTCATAGGGGAATTTGATTTAATTTTGGCTGAAAAGATGCTGATAGGCGTTCTGACACTGTTCAAAGTCCGCTTGAGAAATATCAGCCTGATTAAAACAAAGTTCTTGGTGCATTAATAATAAGGTGCGGTACGCCTGGGAATGGGGTAAGGTTTGGGTCAGATGTAAATATTCTCCATCGGTGCGGCTGGGTTCATTGGGGATGAGACCTTGATCATTCAACTGTTGTAACATGGCTTTGTATAGACATAAACAAGCATCCCGATAGTTACCTTTTTGTTGGAATTGTTGCGATCGCTTCAGCCAAGTGGCAACGGTTAATTCAGATTGAGTATTTTTACTGATTAATTGATGAGTTTGGTTACGAAGTTGGAACCGATACAGATACGGACTCAAACGTTGCCAAATGACTTGAACAATTTTGAATAGGATAACAGCTAAACCCAACCCACCCAAAATTTTTGTCATCCACCACAACGTTTCGATGTCCCAGTTGTCCAACCCAAAAGGTAGAGGTGTATCACTCAGGTTATTTTTAAACTGATCTGTTTGCAATTCCCACCACTGAGCCACCTGCTGTTGTAGCATTCGTAACTGCCAATTAATGTTACTTTTTTCAAAGGAATTCGCTGTCATTGGATCAACAACTCTGAGAACTAACTGTCCTATTTTAGCTGGGTAGGCTGAGGTTAAACGGATGATTTCAGTGAGGTGACCCCCCGTTCAAAATGCTGGGTTAGAAACGAAAAATTAAGCATTTTAACCGTTTTCAAGGACACCTGCGCCATCAATGTTAATTTATATAACTTTAATTCCGTAATTGTACGGATTACTTATCGTAGATGGAGAATCAACTAGCTTATTCCTCCGAGAAAGCCGATCCTAACTAGATAAAATTTGATTCATTGCCCGCCGCTGAAAGGCTTCTGTCTTTACACAACCTTTACATAATTTCAACTAAACTTTTACAAAAATAGCTAGAATTTACGGAGTTTTGATTGTAGAATCAAAACTAGCCAAAATAAAGAGATAATCAAACCTTCTCTAGAGGTTTTGAAGGGTTCCCTCCATTCCAGTGGGAAACACAACTTAAAGTTAAGCGAATTCAGGAGATACAAGACGCCGATTGGCTATTCAGTAAAAATGACGCCGGAGGCTACGGAATAATAGCTGAAGCGCTCATAGGAATGTTGAGTTGATCGAGTCTTAAGAATTATTATTTGTAAACCGTCTACTTCTACAAAAAATTAAGGACAGCAAAGAGGCAGCTTATGGCTAACCAAATTGATATTCTCAACGTTCCTATCCACAACATTACCAAAACAGAACTTCTAAGACGGCTTGGTACGCAGGGTGGTGTCGTTTTTACTCCCAATGTGGATCACCTGATGAAGTTGCAAACAGATCGAGAATTTTTTGAGATCTACCAAGCATCAACCTATCGGGTTTGTGATAGTAAAATTTTGATGTATGCCTCTAAGTTTTTAGGTAGACCCATCAAAGAAAAAATTTCCGGTTCCGATTTATTTCCCGCTTTCTACGAATATTATAAAGATAACGAAGAGATTACGATATTCCTGATGGGAGCGGCAGAAGGAGTTGCAAAACGCGCTCAAGAAAAAATTAATGAAAAAGTGGGCCGCCAAATGATTCTGGAGTCTTACTCTCCTCCATTTGGATTTGAAAAAGATGAAGTGGAGTGCCAACGGATTATTGATCGCATTAATGATTCTGGTGCGACCGTGTTAGCCATTGGCGTGGGAGCCCCAAAACAGGAAAAATGGATTGCTCAATATCGCCACAAACTCAGAAATATTAAAGTGTTTTTAGCGATCGGGGCAACAATTGATTTTGAAGCCGGAGAAAAAGAGCGGGCTCCTCAGTGGATGAGCGAAATGGGCGTTGAGTGGTTGCACCGCCTCTCTACTGAACCCGGACGTTTGTGGAAGCGTTATTTAGTTGAGGATCTGCCCTTCTTCTGGTTACTGTTAAAACAAAAGTTAAATCTCTATAGCGCTCCCTTCAAAGCCCGGATCAAATACGCGAAATGGGAAGCTCCCCGCTTGGGACAAATGTTGCAAGATGCTGGTTTGATCTCAGCGGCGCAAGTGAAAATGGTGTTAGATGCACAAGCCAAAATTCCAGGTATGCGTTTTGGTGAAATTGTGGTTCACTGGGGCTGGTTAGAAAAAGAAACCGTTGATTTCTTTGCTGAACAACTTCCTCAATTAGTCACCGAAAAAGAGCGTCAACCCATTGGTTACTATTTACAACAAGCCAAACTCTTAACGGAAGAACAAGTTCAGGAAATTCTCGAAGAACAACGTCAAGTGAATATGCGCTTTGGTGAGTTAGCAGTACAAAAAGGCTGGGTAAAACAGCAAACTTTGGACACCGTGCTATTTTACCAAACGGGTGAATTTGATGATGCTTTTGTCGCTTAACGCTTAAATATTCTGTTCAGTCCTTTCTGCTGAGTAGAGATATTGTCAAAATATCTCTACTTTCTTAATTCTTAATTCTTAATTTCCCATATAACGTATCTCGTTGTTGATAGGGACGTCCCAGGGAAGAGATGGCGGCTTGGAGGGTTTCGGGTTCCATACAGGTTCCCCCTTTAGCGCCCGCCATTGTGGTGATGTGTTCTTCCATTAAAGTTCCCCCCAAGTCATTACATCCCCAACGCAATGCTTCTGTCGCCCCTGCTAAACTTAATTTCACCCAACTCGGTTGATGATTAGGAATGTAATTTCCCAAAAAAATTCGCGCTACAGCAGTTAATAATAAATTATCGGATAAAATCGGTTGATCTCGTCCCACTCGCCGTCTGAGGGGAGCAGGTGCAGTTTCCCCAACAAAGGGAAGCGCAATAAATTCGGTGATTTTAGCCGGATAGTTAGATTCTAAAGCTTTTTGTTGAAGCGATCGCAACCGCTGTAAATGCTGAATTTGCTGTTGATGAGTTTCAATATGACCACATAACATGGTGCTGGTAGTTGGAAGTCCTAAACGATGAGCGGTTTCCACAATTTCTAACCAGGTGGCGGTATTAATTTTTTCAGGACAAATAATTTTTCTAACGGAATCTTCTAAAATTTCTGCCGCTGTTCCCGGTAGAGAACCCACTCCTGCTTCTTGCAAGGCGATGATCACTTGTTCATAGCTTAAATGATCTTGTCTAGCAATAAATTCAACTTCCTGGGGAGAAAAAGCGTGTAAGTGCAGATTAGGAAATTCTGCCTTCAGGGTTTTGACAATATTCACATAATAAAGTAGTGATTTTCCCTCAAGTTTGGCTTGCGGATTTAATCCCCCCTGCATACAAATTTCCGTTGCTCCCCGTTGAACCGCATCGGCGGTTTTTTCTAAAATTTGGTGAATTTCTAACCAAAAAGCGCCTTCTTCTCCTGGATCTCGTCGAAATGCACAAAAACTGCAATGTTGTTCACAAATATTTGTAAAGTTAATATTACGGTTAATCACATAAGTGACCGTCTCTCCGGCTTGTTGAGAGCGCAGCGTATCACTGGTGATCCGAATATTTTCAAGAATCGCAGGATCACGTTGTTCAAGCAGGATTACACCATCTTCTGGAGACAAATCATCACCTGCAAGAGCTCGATTGAGAATTGTATCAACAGTTAAATTTAGGAGCATAAAGCGATAAATTATCAAAGAGTTGATCTATAACTAAAGGGTAGAGTTTGGGCGATCGCCAAAATTCTATCAACGTTGATAAACTCACTGTTGATTTGTATGATGAACCATCAGCCCTCTTTTCAAGCTTATTTCCCATTCGTCAAACCTTTTGGAATTTTAACGGCTGGCGCTGGAGTGCTGCAAGTTTTCCTCGGTGTCAGTGTAAGCTCAGTTTTGCTTCATACACCTCCTTTTAATTTTCTAGTTGCAGAATCCACCTTAGTCTTAGCACAAAGTAATTCTAATCCTGAGACAGAACAACAATTTACAACTGGCGTTGAACAGTTTCGTCAAGGATTATTTACCGAAGCATTAGCAACGTTTCAAAAAGTTTTAGAAGACCATCAACAACAAGGAAATCAAGGAAAAATTGCCGAAACTTTAACTTATATCGGTGAAATTTACACAAATTTAGGGAATGATGCAGACGCTTTAACGACATTACAAAAAGCTTTAACCTTGTATCGAACTTTAGATCAACAAGCCGGAAATAATAACTCTGAATTTAAAAGTGGAATCAGTCGCAGTTTAAATTTAATTGGGTTTGTTTATCGAAATCAAAATCAAACCTCAGAAGCCTTAAAACTCCATCAAGAAGCCTTACAACTGGCTCAATCTATTAATGATCGGGTCAATATTGGGGAATCTTTACATAATTTAGCTTATGATTATACCAGTTTAAAGCAGTATGATGAAGCGTTAAAACTTTATCAACAGGCGCGACAAATTCGAGAAGAAGTTGGAGATAAACGGGATCTAAGTCGCACGTTAAATAATCTAGGAACGATTTATTTTCTCAAGGGTGATACAACCCAAGCCTTAGAAATTTATCAACAAGCTTTAGCCTTACGACGTCAAATCGGAGATCAAGCAGGCGTCGGACGACTGTTGAGTAATATGGGTCTTCTTTATCGTCAATTGGGTGATGATTCCCAAGCTTTAGTTTATTTAAAACAAGCCTCAGAATTGATGGCAAGAATTGACGATCATGCTAGTGCGGCGCAAGTTCAAAATTTTATCGGCGAAATTTATGAAAAAATTAAACAACCCGAACAAGCGTTAAGTTCCTATCGCAAAGCAGTAGAACTCGCTCAATCTGCTAACGATCAAACCCATCTCAGTACCGCTTTTGATAATTTAGGAATGATTTATTATACCCAAGGTCAATATTCTCAAGCCTTAGAAGCGTATCAAAATGCGTTATCAATTTACAAAACCCTGAATAACAAAAAGGAAATGGGTTCAACCCTCAGTAATATCGGGGAAGTTTATTTAAGTTTAGGCAACGTTCCCCAAGCTTTAACTACCTTAGAAGAAGCCTTAACTATCTTACAAGAAACGGGAGATCAAGAAGAAATTCAAGCCACCCGTCGTCGCCTAGAATCCGTTAAAGAATCCGCCGATGAAGCTAATAGAAATTAAGAATTAAGAATTAAGAATTAAGAATTAAGAAATAGGCAATAAGTATAAATTTTTCCCCCCGCTCCCCCCGCTCCCCCCGCTCCCTCCGCTCCCTCCGCTCCCTCCGCTCCCCCCGCTCCCTCCGCTCCCTCCGCTCCCCCCGCTCCCTCCGCTCCCTCCGCTCCCTCCGCT
>JBMDYE010000283.1:0-20331 GCA_048595135.1 Planktothrix sp.
CAACAAATGACGCGTGGTTACGGTCAGAATTAAATAAATTTTTAACCATTGGACAAGGAGAATTTCATTCATCAACTTATTATGGTTATAGTATTAGCGGGTTATTAAATTTATATGACTTTTCTGAAGATGAAAAACTCCGAGAATTAGCAAAAGGGTTGTTAGATTGGTTTGCAGCCAATATGGCATTACGCCTCAGTTGGGGAACCGCAGGAGGGGCAGAAAGTCGAGGATTTGATCGTCATACTTGGAATAGTGGGTTAACCGCAGTGGCGTGGTTATGGTGGGGAGAAAAACCAGAATTTGCTGAAAAAATGAATCAAAATTATGCTCGGTTAGCGTTACCTGCTGCGTTAAGTTCCTATCGTCCCCCTGAGCATTTAAAAGCGATCGCCCGCAAAGAAATTCCCCTTCCCTTTGAAGCCAGAGCTAGCCACCCCGCCTATTATAGTTATGATCAGAGTAACCGCCTTTGGGAAAACTTTTATATTACCAAAGATTACAGTTTAGGAACCCTGTTAGAACCGGCAAGAACCTATCAAGTTAAAGGCACAATTCGTGCCCAATATGCCACTTATAAATTAGTCGTTCGTGACCCCAAAAATCAGCAAAATGCGGTGATTAGTTTAGGGGGAACTTATCACAATCCCCAAGGAACAGGTCGCAGTCCAGGGGATCAATTAATGCAGAAAAAAGGAGCCGTAATTTTTCAAACTATTTTAAATGAAACCGATTTAAAAGCAGGCGTACCCCCTCGATCTAATTTAGTTTTACCCCTTGAATATGGTCAACCTAAACAATATAACAATTGGTACATTTGGCAGATCAAAAATGTTTGGTTAGTGGCGCGACCTTGGGGAGAGAAAATCGAATTGATTTCACCCCTTTCTGAAAAAGATAAAAATCTGCAAGCGTTATCGGCTAATGGAACTCAAACCGCTTGGATCACCGATGTTGCTTCTGTGGCTGATTATCCAACTTTTCAACAGTTAAAAACGGCTTTAGATCGCACCCAAATTGATGATCAAAATTGGAAAAATCAAGGAAAATTAAGTTATCAAAGTTTAGCAGGCGATCGCTTAACCTTAACTTATCAAAAAAATGGTTCGATTGGCGAAGCAACCATTAACGGAGAAAAACGAATTTTAGAAAATTGGCCTGTTTTAGAAAGTCCTTATATCCAGCAAAATTTATATAGCGGAGTCTTAGAAATTAATAACCCTAAACTCGGAACGTGGCAGTTAAAAGGAACCTTAACAGGCCCAAAATGGGAAGAAAGAAGAATTAAGAATTAGAAGACAATTTTTCCTGCCTTCTGACTGATAACTGTACGGGCGAAGCATTCGGACAGTGATCTAGGATAAAAATCGATAAGCTATCTTCCGAATGCTTCGCCCCTACGGCTGATAACTGATGACTGTTTCACTGCTGACTGTCCTCTTCTCCTCTAACTTCTGTCATATTTTCAACGAGGAAAACTAACGTAAACGGTTGTTTCATTCTTTTTGTTAAAAATTGCTGTACTAAACGAACTTGTTTCGGTGTAATGGGTTCTGAAGAACTAACATTTAAGTAGACCTCTGGCGGTTGTGTTTTCCAGTTAATCGTGGTTTGTTGTAAATCAACGCGTTGTCCTGTCAAAGTTTCTTGCTCAAATAAACGGTTTAAATCCGTTTGAAGTCGAGCTTGAGTAATGAATTGAAAAAAACTAATACTTAGGGGTAAAATTAAAATAGCCGTTAAAATCAGGGCAAACCCCAGTTCTTTTTTAATTCGGGAGTAACCCTTCAAAATAAATACGAACATACAGGCAACTGCAATGCCGATTAAATTCGTTAAATAGAGTAACGTTGCTCCATAACTTAAATCAAAAAAACCTTGAGATAAGGTTAAACCAACAACACAAATTGGCGGCATTAATGCCACTGCAATTGCAGTTCCCGCAACAGCATCACTGATGGACTTTTCAGTTTTCGCAAAACCACTCAGTCCCCCCGCCACAACGGCAATTCCTAAATCGATTAAGGTGGGTTGAGTTCGCGCTAAAACTTCTGATCCAAAATCTTGAATTCCTGTAATTCTTCCTAACGTCATTGATAAGAGAATAGCTACAAATGTTGCCACTACAATTGAGATAAAACTACACCGAGATAATTCGGCATCGCTTTCGATAGTACCAAAGGCTAATCCTCGCAACGGTAACATAATGGGAGCCACTAACATTGCCCCAATAATCACGGCTGTACTATTACTGAGTAAACCCAAGGTAGCAATTAAACAAGCCGTTATCACTAAAACCATATAATTGAGGCATAATTGGGATTCTGCCATCAACTCCTGTCGCATTTCGATTAAGGCAGTTCTCGATATTCTGGGTCTGGTAAAAATTGTTTTCATAACAATCTTAAGCTGGATGAAACGGTAAATTTTGCCAGTGCTTGATTGTTAGATTAATCTGGATTTGGGATTTTATTGGATTTTTTATGAAAAAAATTATAATTGGAGTCATGGGCCCTGGAGAAGGGGCAACTCAAATCAATTTAGATCACGCTTATCAACTCGGCAAATTAATTGCTGAAGGGGGATGGGTTTTACTAACAGGGGGTCGCAATACAGGCGTGATGGAAGCCGCCAACCAAGGGGCAAAAGCCGCCAACGGATTAACCCTGGGAATCTTACCCCATGCTAGCAAAAAAGGGGTTTCTGATGCTGTTGATTTAGCAATTTTTACCAATTTAAATCAAGCTAGAAATGTAATTAATATCTTATCTTCTGATGTTGTTATTGCTTGTGGAATAGGAGCCGGAACCGCTTCAGAAATTGCTTTAGCTATTAAGCATAATAAGCCTGTAATTCTATTAAATCAGATGTCTGAAAGTCACATTTTTTTTAAGTCTTTATCCCCAGAGCAAGTAATCATTGTTAATTCTCCTGAAGAAGCGATTCAAGAAGTAAGAAATTATTTAACAGAATTCTCTTGACTGAATTAATAACATTGATTTAAAATTTATAGCAATAAAACATTAAGCTCTTATTGACTGTAATCCTTAATTGTTAACCATTCCGCTTTAGTAAGGGCGGGAGAACCCCACCCATACTTCTGACTCTTATGAAAATAACAGCCCTTAACGAAATTCCTGAACAAGCCGTTTCTCATAATCCAGCCATTAAGAAAAAAGTGATGCTGAGTTTAGGAGAGTTACCCCATTTAACCAATTTTTCTCAAGCTTGTTTTGCCCCTGGACAAGTGGCAAAAGGTCATGCTCATTCTGATATGTGCGAAGTCTTTTTTATTGAATCCGGTTTAGGAAATATTTGTATTAATGGCACTGATTATGAACTGAAACCAGGGGTTTGTATTGCGGTAGAACCTGGGGAAGTTCATGAAGTGAGTAATACGGGAAATAGTGATTTAATTATCACTTATTTTGGCTTACGAGTTTAATACAGAAACCGGGTTTCTTTGAGAAACCCGGTTTCTAGGGATACTATTTGAAATAATTTTCAATAATCTCAATAATCCGTTCTGAGGCGTGACCATCTCCAAACGGATTAATGGCGGTTGCCATGTTTTGATAGGCTATTTGATCGGTTAATAATTCCCTCGCTTGATTAAAAATATCCGTTGGCTCTGTTCCTACTAATTTAGCCGTTCCTGCTTCCACGGCTTCAGGACGTTCTGTGGTAGTTCTTAACACTAAAACCGGCTTTCCTAAACTCGGTGCTTCTTCTTGTAATCCGCCTGAATCCGTTAATAAAAAATAACAAGAATCAATCGCCGCCACTAATTCCGTATAATCCAACGGTTCTGTTAAAACAACTCTGGGATGAGTTCCTAATAATTGTGTTAACGGTTCTCTCACCGTTGGGTTCCGATGCAACGGTAATAACAACGCCGTATCCGTAAATTCATTGAGAATTTGTAAAAAACCGTCTGCAATTCCCTGAAGGGGTTCTCCCCAATTTTCCCGCCGATGAACCGTTGCTAAAATTAACCGATATTGTTGATCATTTAACTCAGGAATATTTAATTTGGGTTGTTGTTTCGCCACCGATAACAACGCATCAATGACCGTATTTCCGGTTAAATGAACTTCCCCTAAAACCCCAGAATTTTTTAAATTTTCAACCGCTTGATGAGTCGGTGCAAAATGCAGTTGCGTGAGTTGAGAAATTAACCGCCGATTGGCTTCTTCAGGATAGGGATTAAACACATCATTTGTTCTTAACCCCGCTTCAACATGACCAACAGGAATTTTTTGATAAAACGCAGCTAAAGCCGCTGCAAACGCCGTTGTTGTATCCCCTTGAACTAATACTAAATGGGGTTGTATTCTTTTAAATAAGGCTTCTAATCCTTGTAAACTTCGACTCGTAATATCCGTTAATGATTGTTGAGGCTGCATAATGTTTAAATCCTCATCCGCACTCAGATTAAACAATTGCATCACCTGTTCAACCATCTCTCGATGTTGACCTGTTAAAATGACCTGTGTTTCAAACTTTGGATTTTGTTTTAACTGTTGAATCAAAGGGGCAAGTTTAATCGCTTCTGGACGAGTCCCAAAAACAACAGCAATACGGATAGGAAAAGTTGACATATTATATTAAAAAAAAGAAAAATGTAGGGTGGGCTATGCCCACCAAACTGATTCAAAACGGGCGGAGAAACCGGGTTTATGAACGAAAAATTTGGACTTTATCCCCAATATCTGGGTCATAAACCCGGTTTCTTGGGTAGGAGTCAAAATCACTTAAGACTGCTTAACATCCAACGTTCTGATCCGATTAATTGCCGCCGCCAGTTCAAATCGTCTGAATATAGCTAACTCCCCTTGAGGAAAAGGTGTGATCACATCTAATCCTTTCGCGGCAATATCTGCCATTACTAAATCTAAGATCATGGGTAACGTTTTTTCACCATCAATATAGTTTTGTTTCGCATAAACCATTGCCGCTGCAATTGCCCGTAATTGGTCTTTAGAAACTAACTGTTCAACGGCGGAAACATCAATATCCTCCGTCCCAAATAAAACCTCATCCACATCTCGCACTTTCACCCGTACATCCCACCGTCCGCGACTCGGATCTAAACTTTCAGAAAGGGGAATTCGAGGGCGAATTATGCCAAATTCTTGACCTCCTTCGGCGGTGCGTCCAGTGCTATGTTGACTAGCAATTTCTTTTGCTTTGGCGGTTAATTCCAAGGGTTGAAAATTATCCATTGCAATCACCGTATCTGCCACATCAAAATAATCCCCACTACCCCCCATAACTAAAATTGTCGAAACCCGATGATCAGTATAAAGTTGGCGAACTTTGTCAATAAAGGGAGTAATCGGTTCTCGATCTTTGGCAATTAATTCTTGCATTCGGCGATCGCGTATCATAAAGTTAGTTGCTGCCGTATCTTCATCCACTAATAAGACCGACGGAATCACTAAAGATTGACTATTTTCGCCTAAAATAGACGCTTCCAATGCCTCCATAATATTAGCAGCTTGGGAGGTACTCCCACTCGCATTTTCACTTCTAAATTCAGTGGTTGAACGTCCTTGGGGGAGTTGATTAATAAAGGGAGAAATATCAACTCCAGCAACGCTGCGACCATCCTCAGCCCGAATTTTAATTGCGGCTTCATTCGTCACCACCAATTCCCGACCATCCCCAGGAATATGATTATAAACCCCTAATTCAATGGCTTTTAGTAAAGTGGATTTTCCATGATAACCACCCCCCACAATCAAGGTAATTCCGGCTGGAATGCCCATACCTTTAATCACACCTTGATTCGGACAATTAAACTCAACTTCTAAGGATTCTGGCGATTGAAATGGCACCACATCACTTTCTAAAGGATGCTCATCAATGCCACTGCGACGCGGTAAAACAGCACCATTGGGAACAAATGCCACTAAATTTTTTTCAGCTAATTGTTGGCGCAACCAATCCGCATCTTCTGCTGTTTCAACATGACGTTTACAAGCGTCTTGATCTAAATTACTATACTTTAGTGCCCGTTCAACAATTGCCGGAATATCATCACAAATCATCTCCGCCGCTTGTCGTCCTAAAATATTCCGTCCCCGGGCTGGTAATCCCACAAAAAACCGCATTTCAATGCCTTTTTCATGGGTAATTACTTGCGGTTTTGCTCGTTGTAAAGCCGGGTTTCCACCCACCACAGGTTTAGGACTAGGAGGCGCAATTGTAATTAATGAAGCGGAGGAACGTTCTAGGATTTCTTGACCCATTCTTGTCACCGCAATCATGCCACTTTTTCCAGTTCCTCGCCGCAGGCTAATTTCTCTACCAACCTGATCAAACTGACGAATCAAATAATCTCGTAACGCAATTTCACGGCTACGAGTTCGATATAATTCCGGTGGAAATCCCGCGACCGTCGGGGGAATATGAACCCGAAATTTGCTGGGTGCGGCAAAGGGATCGCCTTGAACATAATCAATAATCAGCTTAAAATCAGGAAATTCGTAAGTACCTAGAATATCTTTGTAAGCCTTGTAAACTCGATTATCGAGATCTAATAACAGTCGTCGCAGTGTTTCTTTAGTATTCATTGCAAAAATCTCAATTACTTAGTGGTCAGTTTTTTCATAAAGGCATTGATTCTAGGTTTTCGTTTTCCGCAAACCTCCAATCAAAAGTTTACAGGATTTTGAGTCCGAGTAAAGTTAAAGTTGGGCTGGGGACAACTATTTGTTAATTTTTGTTGACGGATAACAGTTGGGTTACTGTATCTAAAATCACTTGGGCTGAACCTTCAAAAAATTCTGGATCTAAATTAGCAATTGTATCACTGGGTTGATGGTAATGGGGCGATCGCAAGTTAGCCGTATCGGTGAGTAAAACAGCCGCAATTCCTTGATACCAAAAGGGAGCATGATCGCTGCGTAAAACGTCCGGTGTTAATAACCCTTTTAAAGGAATCGGAAGTGTTACCAAAGGTGGAATTATTGCTGCATCCTCCGGTTGATTTCTCAGGGATTGATTCACGTTTTCAAAGGTTTTTAATAAAGGTAACTGCTGGGTTTCTCCCACCACAATTAAAAATTCGCCGCGATCGGGATGTTCAACCCCTGCTGCTTCTAAAACCGGAGTGACTGTTAATCCTTCGGGATATTGTTGACAACCCGGAGTCCGACAAGCATAACCCACCATATCTAAGATAATTGCGGTTTGTAAATCGTTGATATTATCCTCATTTTGAACAAAGGCAAAACTTCCTAAAAGTCCTAATTCTTCTTGATCAAAAAAGGCAATTTCTAAACTCCGAGAAGTAGGTTCTTTTGCTAATAAACGAGCAATTTCTAAGATCACCGCAATCCCACTTCCATTATCATCTGTCCCCGGAGAATTTAAAACCGTATCATAATGCGCTCCTAATAAAATTGATCCCGATTCACTATTTGTTCCGGGTCGTTTTGCCACAATATTAACCCCTTGTTCAAAGGATTGTAAACTGGGAGACAACCCAAAGGATTCTAATTGCTGAATTAAATAATCTCTCGTGGCTTGGCGATCAACTTCCTGATAACGTTCTCCTGTGATCGCCTCAACATGATTCCATAACTGTTGACGATCAATTAAATATTGTTTAGGACTAGCAGAGATTAACTGCGGTTGAGAGGGAGGGGTAATCTGATGAATTTTAGGGGAATTTATCGGTTGTTGAACAGTTAAATCCTCAGAAGTTTTCCCCCCTAATAATAAAGGAAATATGCCCAGGAAAATTCCTACAAAAATTCCTAAAAAAAACATTAAATAAATCGCTTTTTTAATCTTCATTCCTCAAGCCAATCTAAAGGACGATTCACTAACTTAAATTTTTTATCTTCTAACTCAATATAGGGAAGATCAGAGGCGATAAATTCTACCAATTGGGGATGTTTAGGTAACCATGCTTCAGCAACAGGATAAAAATCTTTAGCGATTTGGTCAAAGGTTTGAAGTTCTTGTTTTAACTGATTAGAAAGCTGATTAATTAGGTCTGATTGTTGTTTAAGTTTTGGCCAGTTTTGTTGAGCTTGAACTCGATAGATTTGAGCTTGCTTAACTGCTAGTTTAGCACGAATTTGGCGCAATTTGATCCGAGTTGCTTGAATTTCTTGATCCAATAATTGCAGATCAAATGACCACCGTTTCGCTTCTGCTTCAGCTTGTTGTTTTAACTGGGCGATCGCTTCTGGAGAAGATTCTTCAGACACCAATAAAGCCACATAAAATCCCGAACGTTTTTGACGGAGTTTATCATATTCTGCTTTAATCCCATCAACTTCAGCCTTAATTGTCTCCCATTCTGTTTTCAATTCTGCCAAGGTTGGATTCATCGCAAAACCTCTCAATATTTAAGCAAATACAACGGTACGATTTCCATAGACTAACACGCGATTTTGCAAGTGTAAACGCACCGCCCTCGCTAAAACTAACCGTTCCAAATCTTTCCCAGTTCGGATTAAATCTGCCACCGTGTCTCGATGACTCACCCGCACAACATCCTGTTCAATAATCGGCCCCTCATCCAAATCTGCTGTGACATAATGGGCTGTTGCTCCAATAATTTTGACCCCCCTTTCATACGCTCTATGATAAGGATTTGCCCCAGCAAAGGCAGGTAAAAATGAATGATGAATATTAATGATATTAGCATATTTATCAATAAAATCCGAACTTAAAACCTGCATATATTTCGCTAGAACCACCAAATTAATATTATACTGCTGGAGTAATTCTAACTGCTTGGCTTCCTGTTCCGCTTTATTGTCTTTACTAATGGGAATATGAACAAAATCAATCTTAAACTGATCAGCAATCGGTCTTAACGTTTCATGATTACTAATAATTAAAGGAATCTCTGCTGCAATTTCCTTCGCTTGCCACCGCCACAGTAAATCGAGTAAACAGTGATCTTGTTTTGTCACCCAAATCGATAGTCTAGGAATCGGATCAGAAAACCGTAATTGCCAATTTGCATTTAACGGTTTTGCGATCGCCGCAAACGCAGGTTCAATCACTTCACGAGGTAAATTAAACCCCTCTAACTGCCATTCAATCCGTGTTAAAAACGTTCCGGTGGTAAAATCCGTATGTTGATCCGCATGAATAATATTTCCTCCATTGGAATAAATAAAATTAGCAATTTTAGCAACCAAACCTTTTTGATCTGGACAAGAAACCAATAACGTTGCCGTGGGTAAAACCATATTCAATCCTTTATCTTCATATCAATAGATTATCATAGGAGTTCAGAGTTGCGCTTCAGTGGGGCTATTGCTCTCTCCAAGACCACTCCAAACCCTTTCCTCTAAAAAAAGGCTAATTCAAGATTTGAATCACCTTTAACGAGAATTTTCTGAACAGGATTCTAATTGACTTAATAACACCACCATTTCATCAATGGCTTGTCGCAACTGTTGAGAAGATAACATCGTTTGATTAATCGTAATACTAAACACCAACGGTTGATAATTTGGCGGAAAAACATACCCAGCTAAAGAAGCAACCCCCGTTAACGTTCCCGTTTTTGCATAAACGACTTCTGCGGCTGTTGTCTTTTGAAATCGTCCCTTTAACGTGCCACTAACTCCCGCCTTGGGTAGAGAATTTTGATACAATTGAGCCAGAGGAGAATCAGCCATTGCTCTCAATGTTTGTACCAAAGTAACCGGACTCACTAAATTAACACGGGATAACCCTGAACCATCAACTAAATGATAACGATTTGAATCAACCCCTAACCGATTTAATATTAATTTTATTTCTTTTAATCCCGCTTCTACCGAATTAGAATTAGAGGTTTGCACCCCTAATGTTCTTAATAAAGATTCTGCAAATACATTATTACTTTCTAAATTCACTTCTTGGACTAATTCTGACAAAGGAGGGGATTCAACCGTCGCTAATTCCTGTTGAGGATAACGATTATTTAAACTCACCGAACTTTGTAATACTTCAATCCCTTGCTCTGATAAAATTGTTTTAAATTCCTGTAAAAAATTATCAGCCGGATTGACAACTGCTGCATAAACAGGTTCAGGTTCTGCACCCTCCCTTAATTGTCCCGAAACATAAATAATCGGTCGGCTTAAATCTCGCCCAATTTCTACAAATTCCGGCTCATTTTTTCCCACCGTTTTCGTTTGATTTTCCACTGTCCATCCTTTCCCTTGTTCAGGACGTACCCAACTTACTTTTAAAGGTTGTCCAACTTGTTGCGGAGATAATATTAAATCCAAAGAATTTTGATGTAAAATTAAACTATTAATTGAGGTTCCATAACCCGCTTGTACATCCTCCCATTGCCAACTCGGATGAATCGGTGAACCGGAAAAATAGCCATCTACTGCAATTAATTGATTAATCCGAGTAATCCCTTTATTTTTCAATTGTTGGGATAAATCTTTTAATTGAATATCCGTTAAAGTTGGATCACCTCTACCGACAATATAAAGATTCCCTTGATTATCCCCATAAATAGAGGTTCTAATTCTATAATTTGCCCCTAATTTTTGTAAGGCTGCTGCTGTTGTTAATAATTTAACCGTAGAAGCCGGAATAAAATAAGATTCGGCATCTCGTTCATAAAGTCTAGTTGCTGGGTTCAAGGTTTCAATTAAAATTCCCCACCGAGATCCTTGAAATTGAGGACGATTTGCGATCGCAGAAATTTTACCCTCTAAATCCGAAGGACAAATTTTATCAGAACTTGAAGTAGTTTGACTCCAAGCCGGTTGAGAAAAACTAAGCAGAGAAAATAATAAACTGAATACAATTTTCTTCATGGCTACCCACGTGAATTTATTCATTTCACTGTATAATTTTAAAGCTTATTGTCTCACTCTTCTGGTATTTTTTAAAATTTTGTGTCATAATTAGTTTAATTTGAAAACGAGTTGCCCCAAATTAACCATGAACAGCAAAACAACTCGACGCCAATTTATTGTCACCAGTGCTGCGGTTGCAGGTGGAATCATCGGTTGTGCTTCCTTACAACAACAATCATCAGAAAACATTGCTCAAGCCAAAATCCAACTTCCGACGGAAGCACAATTACCAGAACGAGTCTTTGGAAAAACTGGGTTAAAAATCCCCATATTTGGCTTAGGCGGTGCTGGGAAAACTCCCCTTTCATCCTATGGACAAGAAGCAGAAGCGATCGCCCAAATTGAAGCCGCATTAAGATTAGGAATTCGCTATTTTGATACCGCATCCAGCTATGGGCCAAGCGAAGAACATTTAGGCAAAGTATTACCGTCCTATCGGTCTCAAATTTGGTTAGCGACTAAAACATCAGAACGCGATCGCGATGGCGCTTGGCGAGAGTTAGAACAATCGCTCAAACGCTTAAAAACTGATTACCTTGATTTCTGGCAATTGCATCACGTTTCCTTTGCTGAAACCTTAGATCAAATCTTTAGTAAAAATGGGGCGATTAAAGCTCTTGAAGAAGCAAAAGAACAAGGAATTATTAAATTTTCAGGCATTACCGGACACCATGAACCCGATATTATTGCCGAGGGGTTACGCCGTTATCCCTTTGATATGACCTTAGTTGCGATTAATGCTGCCGATAAACACCATCCTCGACCGTTTGCACCGACTGTTTTACCCGTTGCTCAAGAAAAAAATGTTGGGGTAATTGCCATGAAAATTCCCGCCTATGGTCGATTATTTAAAAATAATGTATTGGAGGGAATGGAACAAGCAATGGGGTATGTTTTATCCTTAGAAGGGGTACATTCTTGTATTATAGCGGCGGAATCTGTTGAACAATTAGAAGCAAATTTTAAAGTAGCTCAAGCCTTTAAACCTTTGAATTCTGAACAAATGAAAGCCATCGAACAACGCACGGCGATCGCATGGCAAGATAACACCTTTTTCCGCGCCTGGACTTAAAAATGGATGGACTATATCGCTCATAATTCCTATCGATTCAATTAACAAAACGTAGGATGGGCTCTGCCCATCATAATTCCTATCGATTCAATTAACATTTTTAGGCTTTACTTAAAACCAAGAATAGGAGAATTGTCGAAAATGTGAGGTTTTGATGGGCAGAGCTTATCCTACAGTAAATAATGGGCAATATTTAAACTTCCTCCGGGTGTTCCCATCCGTTCTAAACCATTGTTTAAACACTGTTGTAAATAATCAGAATTCTGTAGGGTTCTAATCACCGTTTCAGCCGCTTGTTGTAAAATTAAATCATCGGCTGGTTTTGTTCCAATTAACTGAATTGAACCTCCTAATAACCGAGCTTGTGCTTCTGCAAATCGATAGGTAAAAGCGGGGCCATTCCCAGGAATTGTCACCACAGGTTTTCCCAGTCCAACGGCTTGCTCATTAGCGGTTCCTGCCATGCCAATGACTAAATTAGAGGCTTGTAAAATATCAGCAAAGGCATCAACATAACACCCGACTTTTAAGTGATTCTGTCCCGTCAATTCTCCCTGATCATGCTGCCAATTCAGAGAAGTTGCAATTGAATCTAATTCAGCCCTCAGACTGGGAACTAACGCCACTCTAAATTGTAACTTTTTATCCGTAATTTGACTAATTTTTTCTACTAATCTTAATAACAATATTAAATTATTTTTAGCTTCGGGAAGACGAGATCCGGGTAACAACGCAATGACAGGAACATCCGGCTTTAAGTGTAAATCAATTCCGACAGAGTTCAGATTATCCATCATCGGTGTGCCGATAAACTTGGCTTTTTTAATGCCTTGACGGTTTAAATCTTCTGCCGTAAATTGATCACGAGTCAACACCGCTAAACAACGAGGAGAATTTAATAAATGCGGTAAAATTAAACCTAGATTTAATTTCCCTTCATAATAACTGGAATAGGCTGATAAAAAGATCACATAAGGTTTCTGAGTGGAATAGGCGATCGCAGCAACGACAATATCCCCCGTTACCATTAAAATATCATAATGTTTTGATTCTTTCCAAATCGTTGTTAATTGTTGTCCTAATAATCCTAATAAACCCGATGAAAGATCCTTGAAAAAAACCAAAGAATTCATATATAAAAATCCCCCCGATGGCATCGTTTGAGTCGGCGTCAGAATGGGGACATTTAAACGCTGATAAATAGTTCCTTCCCCCACAATCGGAACCGCCGCCATTTTCACCGAGGAATCTACGGATAACAACGCTTTAATAATTTGGCTGTTACAGGTATCTTCCCCATGACCATTACTTAAAAATAAAATTCGCTTATTATTCATCGTTAATTTAACAAATTCCGGTAAAATTGATTGAATCTAATCTTTTTTAAAGTTCATTCCATTTTTAGTGCCAACTGTCGGTAAAATAAAGAACTGACAATCTTATAAAACACAATCTTAATCGTGAAATTTTTTGTCTATCATACTCCTGAACTCGCACCTGCTAACCAACTTCCTGACTGCGCCATTGTCGTTGACGTGCTGCGAGCCACCACTACCATCGCCACCGCGTTAAACGCTGGAGCCGAGGCGGTGCAAGTTTTCAGCGATATTGACCAACTCATGGAAGTTAGCGAAAAATGGCCCGCCGACAAACGCATTCGAGTCGGAGAACGCGGCGGTGCGACGGTCGAAGGTTTTGATTTAGGGAATTCTCCCCTCAGTTGCACCCCAGAGGTGGTCAAGGGAAAACGGCTATTTATGACCACCACCAACGGGACTCGCAGCTTAGAACGGGTTCAAAACGCCGCAACGGTGTTAACGGCGGCTTTTATTAACCGTCGCGCCGTCGTTGATTATTTAGTAAAAACAAGTCCTGAGACCGTTTGGGTGATTGGTTCCGGTTGGGAAGGCAGTTTTTCCCTAGAAGATACCGCTTGTGCCGGGGCAGTGGCTTATAATTTAGCGAATGAATTAGGTTATCCTTTAGATGATTTTGCGGGAAATGATGAAGTATTTGCCGCAATGGCGTTGTATTTACAATGGCAAAATCAACTGTTTGAATTGCTTAACCATGCGAGTCACGGTCAACGGTTGTTGCGTTTAGGCGTTTATGAAGACTTGAAATATTGCGCTCAAACGGATATTTTAGATGTGTTACCCATGCAAAAAGAACCAGGGGTTTTAATGAAATAAGCGTTTAGTATTTAATGTTCAGCGTTCAGCTAATGGCTGACTGCTGAAGACTCCCGCAGCTTTATTCATTCACAATTTGTCGTTAATGATTTCCAGCTATTTACAAGTTCTGACTGACTCTCAATCCTCCCCTTCCACTTTAGATGATTTTGCCTGTCGCATTAATCAAGAACATCAAAAGTGCTTAAAATTTCCCCAATTAGCATTAATTCATGGTCGAAACGCTGGAGAAGAATTGCTGCGGGTACAAGCGCAATTATCCCCGCAACAGTGGCAAGTTTGGTTTAGGAAACAGTTCACGTTTTCTGAACAAACTGCCCAAATGTATATGCAAATTGCCCAAAAAATGCCAGGGGTGAATTCTGAGGTTTCAAATTCAGACCTAGCCACGGAACAAAACTTAATTGAAAAGCCGACAGAACTTTATTTTCCGCCTCAATCTTCTGAGCTTCCACCTGTCAATAATCAACGCAATTTTTCTAATATAGGTTCTGGAAAATCCAAAAACGAATTCCTAAAACCGATAATTTCTGAACCACCAATTAGCCAAATTGAAGAAAAATTAGATGCCGTTGAATTCACCGATCATTCTGAACCTGTTGTTCAAGAAGAATCTCAACCGATTATTTCAAATCAAAAAGAAACTTTTTCTGAAACTTATATTCATAAAACCACCAAAACTAAACCCAGTGAGATTAACGCTTCAGCAACGATTATTGATGTAGAATTTACCCCCGTTAAACCACCTGAACCGGAAGTGCCAACCCCGAAAAAAACTGTACCCAAAAATACGATAAAGTTAATGATTCCTGGTGGGGTTGTGCCGAAAGCACGTCCGAGAGTCACATCGAATGGAACCTATTTACCGCCTCGTTATCGCGCTTGGCGAAATCATGCAGAAGTGGAAATTTATCGCCAAATTTCAGAACAAAATTTAACCTATAAATTCCCCTTGCGAAAAGCCGCAATCTCCATCCGCTTAATTGGAAATCATCGCACGAATTCTGATATTGATAATTTAGCAGGTGCTTGTTTAGATGCTTTAACCTTAAATGGGGCCGGAATATTAATTGATGACCGCCTCAGTTGTTTACCCCAACTCACCGTTGAATATGTTCCTGGGGGGAAAGAAACAGGCGTTTGGATTGAAATTGAACCACTTTAGTAGGAGGTAGGAGGTAGCAGGAAGGAAAAATAGTCCCCTTGTTCCTCTGTTCCTATTTCCACCCTGATTATTGAGCCAACTTGACTTAAGATTGCTGTAATTTTTCCAAACATTGCATCGCTTGGTCAGTCGTGAGGAAAATATGGTCTTTGCCTAGCTCATCAACAAACCCAACCTGAACTAATCTATCCATTACAGGGCCTTTAACTTCAGACATATAAAATTCGATTCCCCTCGTTTTCAAGTCAAGAATTAAACTTTTCAGGGTCTCTAAAGCACTCCCATCAATCGAATTTACTGCACTACACACCAATAATAAATATTTGATATCTGGACGTTCACTCACAGCTTCTAACAAGTAATCTTCTAAATATTTAGCATTTACGAAATACAGGCTCCCATCAACTCGAATCGCTAAAATGTGAGGATGAATTTTAACATCATGGCGCAAAACATTGCGAAAATGTTCTGTGTTTCCCACTCGACCTACAACCGCAATATGGGGTTTACTCGTCCGCCACAGGTGCAAGATAATAGAAACGGTCGCACCGAACAAAATCCCTTTTTCCACACTGGTGAGCAAAACCGCAAAAAATGCGGCTATCCAAGCGATCGCATCTGCTTTATTGTAAATCCATAACCGCTTCAAGGTGGCGAAGTCGAACAGATTGCTCACTGCCATGACAATAATTGCAGCTAAACAAAGTTGAGGTAAAAAGTAAAATAACGGTGTCAAAAACATCACAGTTAGTGCCACAATGGATGCCGTAATGATCGAAGCGAAAGGCGTATTTGCATTAGCAGAAAAGTTAACACCCGATCGACTCACACCACCAGCTACTGGATAACCTCCTGTCAAAGCAGCACTAATATTGGCTGCTCCCAAAGCAATAAATTCTTGGTTAGCCTCAACTTTTTGTCGTCGCTTACTGGCTAAAAATTTACCGACTGAATAAGCTTCCATAAACCCGACAAAGCTAATCGCTAAAGCTGCGGGCATTAAAGCAGTTAGGGTGCTGCCATCAAGAGCAGGAAAAGTCAGCAAAGGTAAACCTTTCGGAATCTCCCCCACAATTTTTATATTAGCAATTTGATCCAGATCAAAAAACCAAACTAACACGGAACTAACAATGACAAGGACAAGGGGCGCACTTTTAGTCAACGGGAGAATTATTGACTCATTAAATTTCTGTTTTTTCAGTTGTTGCTTTAACCATTTGGGGAAGAAAACCAACATTAAAATACTCGCAATGGCGAAACTGACGGTAATCCAATTAATGGCATGGATTCCTTGTAATAGATAAATAATTAACTGAATCAAAGATTCGGTTTGGGGAATTTTTAATCCTAATAAATGTTTAACTTGACTAAACGCAATGACAATGGCGGCGGCACTAATAAAGCCAGAAATCACCGCTTGGCTCAGAAAATTGACCAAAAATCCCAAGCGAAAAATACCCATGAGCAGATCGATGACACCGATCATCAATGCCAGTGATAATGCTAATCCTAAATATTCTGGGGTATTTTCAGCCGCTAAGGGAGCAATGGCTGCACCAACCATCAACGAATCTAAGGCTACGGGAGCAACGGAAATGAATCGGCTAGTGCCGAGCAAAGCATAAATGACCGGGGGAAAAATACTCGCATATAACCCAATTTGAGGTGGTAAACCGGCTAATAAAGCATAAGCCATTGCTTGAGGAATTAAAATCGTTCCCACCACAACTCCCGCCGTTAAATCTCCGAGAAGATATTCCCGTTGATAATTTAAACCCCAATCTAAAATCGGAAACAACCGACTCCAGCGCTTTAACCCTTTATGTCGTTGCGATCGCGCAACTATTGTCTTTTGATCAAACATTCTAGCAGTTAGTTAAATAAGCCTTAGTCTAACTTTTTAAATTTCTGCCATCATTTGTCAGCAATTAAATAAGCATAAGTGCTAGTTTAATGGTCGGACAACTGGTGAAACAGCATATTTCTAGCTTCTTGTCAATCTAAAACCGTCATTCTTGATTGCCTGCCTTAGCGTAATAGCATTACAGCAGATCAGAAATATTTTATATTGTTATATAGTAATATAAACATTAAAGTTTGACAACAAGAATGTTGCCGTCTCGGTAAGTAAATCTACTGAGTAGAAGCATTCTCTGTCAAAGACACCAGCTTGGCGACAGATGACTCAATCAGTCTGACGAACCAGTAACTATTTTTTGATTTTTCTCCAGAATCTCTATGGCCCTGGGCGTAACAGAAGCATAGAATCCAGGGCAGATGAGATGATGAGCAACCTAACGACCGTCACAATATACGTTAACCCAGCGACCGGGAACGATTTGAGTCCAGGGGAATCCAATTCTCCGTTGAGAACCCTTAAAAAAGCACTATCTAAAGCACAATCCGGGACAATTATTCAACTGCAAACCGGAACTTATAATACTTCTAATGGTGAAGCTTTTCCCCTAATAATTCCTGCTGGTGTCAAAGTCATCGGCAACGAATCGGGTAAAGGCAGTGGCATTTTAATTGAAGGAAATGGTCTCTATAGTAGCCCGAGTTCTGGCAGTCAAAATATTACAATTTTGATCGAAAATAACGCCGAATTACGGGGTGTGACCGTTACAAATACTCAGACTCGCGGCACAGGCGTTTGGATAGAATCCCAATCTCCAACCCTTGCTAATTGTACCTTTACCCGATGCAAACGGGAGGGGGTTTACACCATTGGTTCTGGAACCCCTCATCTCCTAAACAACATTTTTATTCAAAATGAAGGGTACGGTTTATCCATCGAAGGGGAAATGAAAGGAGAAATCCAAGGCAATACTTTCCAGAATACCGGATATGGAATTTCGATTAAAGATCAGGCCTCTCCCTTCGTGAGTGACAATGCGATAGTTGAAAACCGTTCTGGAGTTTTAATTGCTGATGCTGCCAAACCAATTTTGCGCCGCAACTTAATTGAGCGCAATAGCGGAGATGGCATTGTCATTACCAATCAAGCGACACCCGATTTGGGAACGGCACAACAACCCGGTGGGAATACCATCCGCAATAATGGCGGTTTTGATGTCCAAAATGCCGGAACCGCCAGCATTAGCTCTTTTGGAAATTTATTAAGTAATACTCGCGTAAAAGGAACCATTCAAGTCGTGACTCAAACAGTAACCAGCGCACCCAGCACAACCTTATATGTTAATTCTGCTACGGGTAATGATTCTGCCTCGGGCGCTCAGTCGGCTCCCTTCAAAACCATTTCTAATGCGTTAAGACGCGCCACCGCCGGAACCGCAATTCAAGTGGCCAGTGGAACCTATAACGCCACCAGTGGGGAAGCATTCCCCCTGATTATCCCCTCCGGTGTGACGGTGATTGGAAACGAAGGTTCAAAAGGCAAAGATGTTGTGATTGTTGGCAGTGGTCGCTTTACCAGTCCCAGTGCCGCCGCCCAAAACATCACCGTTTTAATGGAAAATAGTTCCACCCTTCGAGGTGTCACCGTCACCAACGACCAAACCCGCGGCACTGGAGCTTGGGTTGAATCCGTTTCCTGCACCATTGCCAACTGCACCTTTTATAAGTCGAAACGGGAAGGGGTGTTTGCCACAGGAACCGCGATTCCGGTGGTGATGAATAGCGAATTTATTGAAAACGTCGGCAATGGTATGGCCTTAGCGGGCAATGCCAAAGGGGAAATCCGCAGCAATAAATTCCAAAATACCGGATATGCGATCGCTGTCCAAGCCCAAGCCGCCCCGTTGATTATTGAAAACGAAATCCTGGAAAACCGTTCTGGGCTTGTGCTATCAGGATCGTCTAAACCCGTATTACGGAAAAATCAAGTCAAGAAAAACCTGCAAGATGGGTTAACGGTGATTGCCGATTCTCAACCGGATATCGGTAATGCTCAAGATAACGGCGGTAACGTGTTTGTTGATAATGGCAAATTTGATGTTCAAAATGCCAGCAAATTCGCCCTGTTATCCGTTGGAAATCAAATTAACCCCACCCGCACGTCAGGAAATATTGAATTTGCGGCGAACGAACTGCCTTCTCCGACTCCCACACCCACCCCAACACCCACCCCCACTCCCACGCCCAACCCCGGCGGCAGTGCCAAATTTAACGATATTACCAACCATTGGGCAAGACCCTTTATTGAACGTCTGGCGGATCTTGGGATTATTAGTGGGTTCCCCGATGGTAGTTTCAAACCTGATGCCACTTTAACTCGCGCTCAACACGCGGCGATGTTGATGAAAGCCTTTGAACTGAGTCCCATTCGGGAAGCCACCACCTTTAAGGATGTGGCGGGGGATTTCTGGGCCAAAGATGCCATTGCTAAAGCCAACCGTGCGGGATTCCTGTCTGGTTATCCGGATCAAACCTTCCGACCGAATCAAAACCTCACCCGCGCTCAAGCCTTGGTTTCCTTGGTCAATGGCTTGAAATTAACGGGCGGCACAGCGAATACTTTAGGCTTCTATAGCGATCGCACGGAAATTCCCAGCTATGCCACCACTCCTATTGCTACGGCCACTGGCCTGAAAATGGTGGTCAACTATCCTAAAAAAGAAGTGCTTGCCCCCATGCGCGACATTACCCGTGCGGAAGTAGCAGCCATCTTCTACCAAACCCTCGTTGCCACCAATCGCGCCCAAGCCATCAATTCTCCTTATATTGTTTAAGGGTAATAAAAATTCCCCCCTCTCCGGCAAGGAGAGGGGTTGGGGGAGAGGTGATCAGAGGAATTTGTCTAAGGGCATGAAACAGCCTTGTCCTCAACCCGGCGAGCGCAAAAAAGATTTTTTGAGAAAAGGGTTGACAAACCTAGAAAAAGGCAGTAGATTAGTAAATTGTGAGAGGCAAGCAAACAACACACAAAACGGCTGCAACCCCTTCACAATCAGGAAAACCATCCTAACAAGTTTGTAAAGTTTTCCTGGTGCCTATGGCTCAGTGGAACCACTCCGATCCATCCCGAACTCGGTTGTGAAACGCTGACGCGGCAAAGATACTTGGCGGGTAGCCGCCTGGAAAAATAGCTCGGTGCCAGGT
>JBMDYE010000284.1:0-1972 GCA_048595135.1 Planktothrix sp.
TAAATGATAGAATAATTTTAAATAATCATATTTTATAAATTCATGTCAAAAAGTAAATTTCAAATTGATGCTCGACTAGTTACCTTACTTTCACAATCATATTCTTCATCTGAACAAGCGTTAAAAGAATTGATCGATAATGCTTGGGATGCTGATGCTGATACGGTTTTCGTAGAATTGCCTGATCAGGCAATGACAAATACTCCTTTAGTCATCCATGACTTTGGTTCTGGAATGACTGAACACGAACTAACGCATGAATACCTTTTTATTGCAAGTGACCGACGTAAACGCAGAGGTGAATTAACTAATCTTTTTAAAAGAAAAGTTAAAGGTAAAAAAGGGATTGGTAAATTTGCTGGGCTGATGATAGCAGATCACATGAAATTAGAGACTTGGGCTAAAGGTAAATGCTCTAGTTTTGAGATTTCATCGACAGCATTATCAGCTTCTCTTGAATTAGGAAAATTAGATTTATCTATCAAGGTTGAAGATTGTGAACCTAAGAAAAAAGGAACTAAAATCACATTAAATAATTTAAAACAAAATTTACATATCCCAAATCCTGAAAAGTTCAAATCTCTTTTAATTAGAGAGTATGGGAGAAGTGAGGATTTTAAAATTGTTATTAATTCTAAAACGTTAGACATTGATGATTTAAGGGGAAAATATCATGATGAACAATTAAGTATTAACAATTTAGGGTTAGTCAGACTTCAGCTAACCGTTTCTTCAGAAAAGTCAAAATTGAAACAAGCAGGTATATCAATTCGTGTCCAAGGTAAAATAATTGGTAAACCCTCATTTTTCGGTTTAGATAAGCATGAAAGCTTCCCTTCCAAATTATTAGATAAGATTTATGGTGAAATTGAAGCAGACTGGTTAAGTGAGCATGTAACTGCTGACTGGGGATCATTCATTGAAAATAGTTTACTTTTAGAAAAGCTAGAAGAAACAATTCAACCTATTTTAATCGCAAAGATAAGAGAAGAATATCGGCATGATATTGATTTAGCAAATGCTCGCTTACGCAAAAAAACTCAAGATAGGTTAGCTCTATTACCAGAATTCAAACGCCAATTTGCTGATAAAGCGATCAAATCTATTCTTGAAAAATATTATGGTGAACCAGATTCCAAGCTTGAACCTATCGTTAACGTTTTATTAGATTCTTTAGAAAAATCAGACTACAGAGCAATTTTAGACTATATCAATGAAGCTGATAAAAATGATATTTCTAAGTTAGCTGAAGCCCTCTCCGATTTTGGATTAGCTGAATTGGCAATTATTGCTGAACAAACAAAGACTCGATTAAAGTTCTTAGATTATTTTGAAGAGCTTTGTGATGAAAATGAAACTCTAGAAAGTGAAGTTCATAAAAGTTTAGAAAACAACTTATGGATTTTAGGTGCTCAATATTCAATTTTTAGTAGCAACATTACGCTTAAAAAACAAATTAACAAATATCTAGAAAAACATTATTCAGGTGATAGAGCAGATAAGAGACCAGACTTAATGTTAAGTGAGAATTATTTTTCTCAATATTTACTTATAGAATTTAAACGCCCTAAGCACCCTCTAGCTTTTGCTGATTATCAACAAGTCACTCATTATAGACATGATTTCTTACCATATACTAATAAAGACATAAAAGTGATGTTAATTGGTGGAAAAAGATCATCTGAATTAACTAATAGAGTTTATTCAGAGCCTAATGTTGAAATTCTAGTATTTGATGAAATCATCTCAACTGCAAGAAATCAATTAAATTGGCTTTTAAAAGAGTTAGGTTCAAAGTAACCACTAAACCGAAAAAAGTTTTTATAAATTTAATTACTTTTCAGAGTGAATAAACCAACCTCTCCTCTCAGGAGAGGTTTTACAAAACCCCATGCTCCAACAACATCTCCACCCCACTTACCTTTTTCATATGCTTGAAACGCTCTTTTTCCCACTTCACCTGCTGCTTTAG
>JBMDYE010000285.1:0-2657 GCA_048595135.1 Planktothrix sp.
CCCCTTGTCCTCCCTCGCCTCCCCTGCTTCCCCTGCTTCCCCCGCCTCCCTCCTTCCCTCTGCCTTCTTCCTCCTGCCTTCTGTTAATAACCCGATGGACGCTGGAAATCACCGACGACTTGATCGAGTTGTGATGCGATCGCCAATAATTCCATCTCTCGCCAGCGCTTCCCAACAATTTGCAATCCGATCGGTAAATGGTTCTGAGTTCGTCCAATGGGAATCACCACCGCCGGATGACCACTCAAATTAAAAGGAATCGTATAAACTCCATTAGCCACCCCATAAGGACAAGATATCCCCTCAATCTTAACGGCTGTCCAAGCTGGACGATGGGTAAAGGCAGGGGTCGCCGCCACAGGCATGATCCACACATCCCAAGGTAAAAAAGCTTCGTCCAGTTCAGCAATCAAGCGATCGCGTTCGGTCAGCGTCTCAAAATATCCCCTTAAACTCGGTTTGAAGATTTCCGGTAGAAACTGGTTAAAATTGCCCAAAGCGCGAAGTTTCTTGTCTCCTTGCGTCGCGGTGCGAAATAGTAACTGAAGGTTGCGTTGCACGTTATAACGATCTATGGGTTCGGCATACTTGGTCAGGTAAGCAGCCATCCGTCCGTAAAGGTTCCATATTCTCGATAAATCAAACGCTTTCGGAAGCCAGTATTCAATACAAGCTTGGGTTTGGGCTATTTTTTCCGCCACCGTCTGCATCGCCTCTCGAATTTCCCTCGCCGTGGGAATATCGGGTAATTGATCAATCCAAGCAATTTTTAAATCCTGTAATGGCTTATCCGACGGGGTATCCAGAGGAATTGGGGGTACATCGGGACGACGAAGATCCGCACCCGCAATTAGCGAAAAACATAACCGCAGATCCTCAAGCGATCGCCCAAAACAACCCACTGTCATCATTTGTCGAATACAAATCGGCATTCCCGGTACTTCAGGAATCTGCCCTGCGGTAGAAATGCGGCGATCAGTGGTTTTTAAACCATATAAACCGCAGAAATGGGCAGGTTGACGCACCGACCCCCCGAAATCATTACCCACATCTAACGGAGAAAGTCCCGCCGCCACCGCCGCCGCGCTTCCTCCCGAACTCCCCCCTGGTGTATAGTCCAGATTCCAAGGATTATTAACAGTGGGAAATAGAGAATTAATACTTTGATAATCCCCCGCCAGTTCCGCCATGTTCGTTTTTCCCAAAATCACCGCCCCTGCGGCTCGGAGTCTCGCCACTGCGGTTGCATCTTGTTCAGGAATATAATCTTTTAGGGGAATATAACCTGCGGTGGTAAGCAGTCCGGCGGTTTCAAAAATATCTTTAATTGTGATAGGAACCCCATGCAGCAGACCCCAATTTTCCCCCCTAGCAAGGGCTTCATCCGCAAGTTTTGCTCGTTCACGGGCATTTTGTTCATCCAATGTGCAAATCGCATTTAATTTAGAATTGTGTTTTGCAATTTGGTTAAGATGAGCATCGAGGACTTCAGTAGCAGATACTTCTCCTGAACGAATCATCCTCGCCAGTTGATAAGCGGGTGTAAAGATTAGATCTGTCATGGCTGAAACCCCAGCAGAAATCTTTTGATTCTGATCATGGCAGATGGTTCACGAATTATCTACATTTTTTGGATAGGGTTGTTTCATTTTCGAGCGTGAATTTGTATAACCTCTCCCCCTCACCCCCTCTCCTGCAAGGAGAGGGGGAAGAATTTTTAATATTAAACATCACATTGAATATTTTTCTGGCTTTCTTGGGATAATTGCTATTGAAAAATCTATTCAGGAAAATCCCCCATGGAAACCAGACCCCCCTTACCACCGTTTACCTTAGAAACCGCCAAAGCGAAAGTCCAAGCCGCTGAGGACGCCTGGAACACCCGTGACCCAGAACGGGTTTCCCTCGCTTATACTGAAGATTCTGTTTGGCGAAATCGGGCAGAATTTTTCACTGGACGGGACAAAATCCGCGAATTTCTGACCCGCAAGTGGAATCATGAACTCGACTATCGGTTAAAAAAGGAATTATGGAGTTTTACCGATAATCGTATCTCTGTTAAATTTGAATATGAATATCATAACGATTCAGGTCAGTGGTATCGCGCCTATGGAAACGAACAATGGGAGTTTGCCGCCAATGGGTTAATGCAGCGACGGGAAGCCAGTATTAACGATGTACCCATTCAGGAATCAGAACGGAAGTTTCGTTGGGAACGCAGCATTTAAACGAGATTTAAAAAGAGGTTTTTGCTAATAAAGGTGCTGCACCTAATAAGGTTTGGGTGTAGGGATGTTGCGGATTTCTGAAAATGTCTTCTGTTTGCCCTAATTCAACAATTTTACCCCCATTCATGACCGCAATGCGATCGCACAAAAACCTCGCCACCCACAAATCATGGGTAATAAATAAATAAGTTAAATTAAACGCTTGTTTTAATTCCAACATCAAATCTAAAACTTGCGCCTGAACACTCGCATCTAACATACTCACAGGTTCATCACAAATTACTAACTGAGGATGGGTAATTAACGCTCTCGCGATCGCAACCCGTTGTTGTTGTCCGCCGGATAATTCCCTTGGATAGCGTTGATAATAATCATTAACAGGCGTTAAACCCACCCGTTCTAACATTTCTAAAACCTGTTTTTTCGCCT
>JBMDYE010000286.1:0-5853 GCA_048595135.1 Planktothrix sp.
TCTCTCCCTGCTCCCACCACTCCCTCCGCTCCCACTGCTCCCTCCGCCTCCCCCGCTCCCACCGCTCCCTCCTCTCCCCCTGCTCTTTCAACTGGTGACTGGTGAGGAGTGACTGGTGACTGTTCCTTCCCAGGCGGCTTGGAAAAAGTCTCGTTCACAAAGCATGGCGTAACGATAGATAGAATGAGCTTCTTTTTCGTCTTTAATGTAGCGATCGCTTAATTCTTCTAAGCGTTGAGCTAATAGTTCAAAATCAGGGCTATTATAGGTATGAATCCAATCGGTATATTGATGATTCGGAAGGGGAGATTGAGCGAGTTGTTGACCTAAAAACGCATATAATCGCAAACAGGGTGTCATCGCTGCGGTGGTGAGTCCGATATCATTTCCCCAAGCGATCGCAAGCAAAAAATCTGTATAACGACGGGTGGCAATTCCTGGGGTAATTTGCTCCAGATTAACGTTCCATTTTTCTGCATACCGTTGATGAAAATGCAATTCTTCTAATACGCCTGTTGCTAAACTATGAAAGGCTTGAAATCCTTCCCAGTCTGGAGCTTTAGCGGCTGCAATACTATAAGCTTTAGCAAAGGAACCTAAAAAAAAGGCATCCTGTCCTACATAATAGGCAAATCGATCGGGAGGGAGGGTTCCTTGAGCAATTCCTTGGACAAACGGATGTTTTAAACAAGCTAAACTCAAATCTTGATTGGTTTGCCAAAGCTGATGAGAGATCATAAGTTAATGGAATTACAATTATGAGGCACTAAGTTAGGATTATTTTAGCGTTTAATTTCCCGTATAGAATACAATGTCCCATTTTATTTCACCCCTTGATTGGACAATGAAACGCTCAAGTTTTCTGTTCTCCAATGGTTTATTACGGGATGGAAACCCCATTGATGCTCAACTACTGATCGACACTTTAGGGAATAATTTTTCAGCAAAAACCCGTTTTGTTCTTGAACAAACCGCACCCCATTTAAAAAGCACTTTAATTTTAGGGAGTCCAGACTTTATGATGTATTGAGTCAGAATTAAGAAGTGTAGGGGCGGGGTCTTCCCACCCATAATCAGTCAGAATTAAGAATAAAATCGTGATGAATTATAACTAATTATGCAGGTTCAAAACTTATTCAAAAAAACCAGAAAAAAACAATGTTATTCTTTCCGAATTCAAAGGACAATTAAGATCATTTTACTTGTATATTTTTGGATAGTCATGATCACTCCCAATGCTTGGGGTCAACTTCCTCAAGCTAATATTTTAGATAGCTTATTTAAACCCAAAGGAGACTTTGGAATTGTTCAAAGAACCGTGAGATTAGACGGAGAAGAATTGTTTCAAATTGCTGCGCCCAACGTTACCGATGATACCAAACAAAATCCAGCGATTAATCGCCGAGTTAATAAAATTGAAAATCGGATATTATCAGTTGTTAACACTAATTTTGATGTCGATACACTGCAAGTTTTTTACAGTTTAAAAAATAACCAACCTGTCATTTATGCCAGTTGGAAAAGTCGAGAAAGACCTTATGAAATTATGACCGTGACCGCTTTGGATGCAGAAATTGATGGACTGGAACCCCAAACCCGTGCGAGTGAATTAGTTACGATTATTCTAGATGCTATTAAAAAAGGGAAACTGGAGCGAAGAACACCATTTTTAAAGCGTCAGTTTTCCTTGGCTTTGATTAGTATTTTAATTACAAGCGCAGCAACAACATTTATTTCCTTTCAACAAAGGCGATTACAAAAAAAATGGAGAATTCTATCTGAAAATCCTCCGACTCAACCCCTGGATAATTCTTCCTTAGAAGAACCCCAACCCTTACCCGATCCTACCCATATTCAAGACTTTTTAAGCTATAAGAAACAATTAGATCTGAATATATTTCAACGCCGATTTTTACAAGTCGTGCAAATTGTGATTTGGTACAGTGCCATTTTCATTGTTTTAGGGCTTTTTCCTCAAACTCGCCGTTTACAACTGATCATTGAAGCCATTAATTCTCTGTTTGTAGTCAGTATTATAATTTATGCAGCAAACCGAGTCACCAATTTATTCATTGATCAATTTATCACCGCCTTAGAAGAAGCTTCATTTGTCAAATTGGAGCCTGATTTATCCCGACGACAAGCATTACGGGGATATACCTTAACGAGAGCCTTTAAGAATATCACATCAGTCGCCTGGTTTGTCATTTGGCTGATTTTAATTTTAGCCACGTTAAAAGTGAATTTAGCGAGTATTTTAGCCGCAGGGGGACTGATAAGTTTAGCCTTATCGGTAATTTTTAATGATTTAATTAAAGACTTAATTACCGGAGTTTTTATTTTAGTCGATGATCAATTTGCCGTAGGAGATGTGATTGCGGTGGGACAGGTTTCAGGAAAAGTAGAAACCATGAATTTACGAATGACACAACTGAGAAATAGTAAAGGCAATTTAATTACCTTACCGAATCGAACCATTACCACCGTTGAAAATTTTTCCAATGGTTGGTCACAGGTAGATTTATCGATTGATGTCAGTTATTACACCGATATTGATCAAGCGATTCAAGTGATTAAAGAAGTAGCGGAAGAACTGAAAAACGATGCTAATTGGGGTTCCTATATTTTAGAACCTGCGGAAGTTTTAGGAGTAGAAAATATGAACCATGCGGGAGTCACCATTCGGGTATTTATTAAAACAAAACCCCTGGAACAATGGACTATTGCTAGAGAATACCGCCGACGCTTAAAAATTGCCTTTGAGGAACAGGGAATTTCCATTGGGGTTCCCCAACAGTCGATTCAAGTTCCAAATTCTCTGGATTTCCCGTCAAAATCCCCGAACAATCCTGATAGCCTGAATAGCAATCCTAATGTTAATTCTTAATCAGAGGTTGAGTTTACGGGTTGCCATCTCCTGTCTGCTGTCTCCTTATGTGTGATATGATTCACTCGCTTACTGTTGCTGTCTCGCCGTTGGGACAGATTGCCGTTTTGGCAACGGGAACTGGATTCTAACCCAGAGGACTAACAAACGTCTGCGGCAACTAGAATCGCGATTGAGAGTGGTTGTGGGAGTGAAAAACCTATTCATAGGTTCGATGTTTACATCAGGTTCTTAGCGTGTCACGAATGGGAAAATCTTTATTTTTACGGTGGGTAATCCCCAGTTTAGCTAGCTTTTTTATTCTGACCTCTCCGGCGGAAGCAGCCAGACTGCAATCTTGGCAATTTGAAGCGTCTCAAAACCGACTGAGTTTTACCACAGATGGGGGAGTGCAGCCGAAAGCGCAACTCCTGTTTAACCCCACCCGCTTAGTCATTGACTTACCTGGTACAACACTCGGAGGAGTCACCCCGCAACAAGCGATTGGGGGAGGAATTCGGGAAATTAGAGTCGGTCAGGTAGACGGCCAAACGGCTCGGATTGTTGTGGAATTAGCGAATGGATATACCCTTGACCCCCAAGCGGTACAATTTCGGGGCATTTCTCCCACCCAATGGACAGTTCAACTACCTGCCCCTCAACCCATCAACACGGCTAGCAATCCCCCTGTAACGCCTGTTGCTCCTCCGGTTGCACCCCCTCCACCGCCTCCGGTCGCGCCTGCTGCTCCTCCGGTTGCACCGCCACCGCCTCCTCCGGTCGCGCCTGCAACTCCCCCCGTTAGACAAAATCCGCTTCCGACTCAACAGGCGGTTAATCGGACGATTCCCAGTCAACCCCAAACCCAGTTAAAACAGGTGGAAGTGCGGGACACGGGAATTGTGTTGCACACAACAGGGCGAATGCCAGAAATTGAATTTAAACGGAGTCAAGATGGCAGTTGGATGACGGTAGACATTCTGGGCGCGACTTTACAAGCTCAGTCCACCGCCACCGGAAAACAAGTGAATCGAGATGGCGTTACCGTTAGCCAGGTGAGACAACTCTCCGCAAGTCCGCCAGTGGTACGGGTCACGATGAGTACCCCCAACCGTAGCCAAAATTGGCAAGCGAGAGCATCGGCGGGAGGTGTGGCGGTTTGGCCCCAAGGCGGTGTGCCTCCGGCGGTGCAAACTTCAACGGCGATGGCAACGATTCGTTCCATTGAGTTACGCAACCAACAGATTGTTGTTCAGGCGGATCAACCGTTAAACTATTCCAGTGGATGGGATCAACAAACGGATTCCTACAGCATTACGTTCTTCTCGGCAAAATTAAAAGAAGGAATTCCACTTCCGCAACGACAGGTGGGTGGCCCCCTAGTTTGGGCGAGAGTCCGTCAGGATAATGCGGATACCTTTACGTTATTACTGAAACCTGCAACCCGGGTAGAAGTGGGGCAAATTAGCCAAGCGAATCCTCAACAGCTTGCCCTCCCGTTTGTGGGTGAGGGGTTAGGAGTTGCCACTCCCCCTCAGAATCGCACTCCGGTCGCAACGGTTCCGACGCCAACCCCTCGACCGATTTTGACGCCGAATCGACGTCAAACGAATCCCCGTGTTAATACCAATCCCCTGCCGTTTCCCCGGACTCAACCTGCGCCTCCTCCCAATTTCCCCGTTTCTAATAGTCGGGTCGTGGTGATGATTGACCCCGGACATGGGGGGAGTGACCCCGGTGCAGTGGGGGTGGGTGGAATCCGGGAAACCGATGTGGTGCTGTCAATTTCTTATGAAGTCGCCCAGATTTTGCAGCAAAATGGGGTACAAGCGGTGATGACTCGTAGCGATGACCGCACGGTGGAGTTAGAACCCCGTGTGGCGATGGCGAACCGCACCAATGCGACGTTATTTGTGAGTATTCATGCTAATGCGGCAACGAATCCGGCGGCGAGTGGGTTGGAAACTTACTATTACAGCAGTGGTTATCGTCTCGCTCAATATATTCAGAATAATATTGTTGGGGCTTTTCCCCAACTGCCGAATCGAGGGGTGAAGCAAGCTCGATTTTATGTGCTGAGAAATACTGCGATGCCGTCGGCTTTGGTGGAAACGGGGTTTGTGACGAATATCAATGATGCTTATATGTTAGCTGATCCAGGCCAACGTAGTCGCATGGCTCAAGCGATCGCCCAAGGCATCTTACAGTACATACGAGATAATCGATATTAGGAAGAATTAAGAATTAAGAATTAAGAATTAAGAATTAAGAATTTTTGAGGTTTTCCTGACGTTTGTTAATCATTGTAATTAATAGGAAATCCTGAAACGGATGCTACAGTTGGGATAAGATTTAAAATGATAGATCCTACTACTTTTTTAATTCCAACCGCAATTCAAGGTTATAATTGGATTCGGATATGGCATGAAAAACAAGCTAATCCACCCCATCTTCCTAATCATGCGCTCTTGCTATTTAAGGCATTTAAAGAGGCTTATGATACAAAAAATATTATAAAACTTGCTTTTACTCTTTCAGAGCATTACAAAGGAGATTTATATGGAGTTTCTTGTAAGCAAGAATTCCTGAGTAGTCAAAAACGAGTTTTTGATAGTTTATCTTTAATCTCCCCTTGCTTATCGATTAATGTTTATAATATTATCGAAGATTGTGATGATCTATTTTCTGCAATTATTGATACTCAATCCAAAGCATCAATTTTAGGTATTCCCCTGACAAATTATGATTCTGCCCCTATTCGTTGTGAAATTCGTCGTGAACAGGGGTTATGGGTAATTACTAAAATGTTTGTTGAATGGGGATTAGTTTCATAGTGTAATAGTCTCAATTCTTATATTCCATCCTTAAGTTAATGCTGAAGATGAGTCCCTAGACCCCAGGTAGAGACGCGCCATGGCGCGTCTCTACACAATATGGAGCTTAATTCTTGATCATTCTTTCTTCTTTTGGGGGTAAAAAACTGTTAT
>JBMDYE010000287.1:0-25748 GCA_048595135.1 Planktothrix sp.
CGCAGTAAGCAGTGAATGAGTTTCAGAATTTACAAATATCCTAACTGTAATGCGAAGCATTATATAATTAAAGTGCTCACTAATTTTAAATGTTTAACACCAGAAAATTTTGTTAATCAGGATTTAAAATCATCCATTTAACCTGTCAAAATTTCTTAATTCTTAATTCTTCCTCATGCCATCACCATTCCCCCATCCACATTAAACACTTGACCTGTAATATAAGCTGCCGCCGGATCTGCCGCTAAAAATCGAATCATTCCCGCTACTTCTTCCGCTTCTCCATAACGACCTAACGGAATAAACTTGAGAATTTCTTCGGTATTTTTCAAGTCTTTTGTCATATCGGTTGCAATAAATCCAGGCGCTACTGCATTCACTGTAACGCCACGACTGGCTAACTCTTTCGCCACGGTTTTTGTAAATCCAATTACCCCAGCTTTTGCCGCACTATAATTGGCTTGACCAGGGTTTCCCATTTGTCCTGCAACGGAAGTAATATTAATAATTCGTCCTGACTTTTGTTTCAACATAATTTTACTGGCGACACGGGTACACAAAAACACCCCCGTTAAATTTAAATCAATCACCGCTTGCCAATCTTCCGGCTTCATTCGCAACAATAATGTATCACGGGTAATTCCGGCATTATTTACTAACACATCAATGCGTCCCCAAGTTTCCATTACTTTGTCAAATAACGCATCCACTTGATCTGTTTTGGATACATCGGCTTGGAGTGCGATCGCACTTCCTCCGGCTTCTGTAATTTCCGCCACCACTTGATCCGCCGCTGTTGAGGAACTGGCATAATTCACCACCACGTTAGCGCCTTGTACCGCCAAAGCCAAAGCCGTTGCGCGACCAATTCCCCGTGATCCGCCCGTGACAATTGCCACTTTTCCTTGTAAATGTTGTAAAGTTTCCGGTAAGCGTTCCATCTGATTAAGACTCCAACGGTTTAACAGTCAAACTTAACCATCATAGACGTTTAGGTGCATCCCCAACAAAGCCAGCCTTAAAGTTTCTTCACATCCGTTAAATTATCCCGTTCTAATTGAAGGATTGATTATAATTAAAAGACAAAACTCAAGGTGTATTAACTATGGCCGTTAAAAAAACCTTTAACAGCTTTGAAGAATTACTCGCAAATTCCGATGTTCCAGTATTAGTTGATTTTTACGCAACTTGGTGTGGCCCCTGCCAAATGATGGTTCCGATTTTAGAAGAAGCCAATCAAGAATTTCATCAACAAATTCAAGTGGTTAAAATTGATAGCGATAAATACCCGGAACTTGCTTCTAAATATCATATTATGGCATTACCCACTTTAATGTTATTTAAAAATGGTGAACCCATCGGTCGTCATGAAGGCGCGATGCGTACCCCTCAACTTGTTCAATGGGTGTATGGTTTACTATAAGTTCATAATTATAATCGGTGTCCCCCATTTCGAGTAGGGGCTAGGTTTTCTCGCCCCTAAAGCACCCCATTTCAATCAAACTCGGTGCTTTTTTATATTGATCTCCAATTAAATAGTTACTGATTCATATCATTATGAACACTCCCAGCCACGCGATTATTAATTTAGCGATTTTAGGTAAAGTTTTTCCTTCAGAATTTAATTTATTCATGGTGTTGGGAGGACTTTTACCTGATATTCCGATATTTTTATTTTATGGTTGGGCAAAATTAATCGCCAAAATGCCAGAACGCCAAATTTGGTCACAAGCTTATTATGCACCCTTAATGCAAACTATTATTGCTATTTTTCATTCGATTCCGTTGGCGTTCATGGGGTTTGCGATCGCATCTTTTTACCAATGGAAAATTATCCAAATTCTCTGTTTAAGTTTAATCTTGCATTCCCTGTTTGATCTTCCCGTTCATCACGACGATGCACATCCTCACTTTTTCCCCTTCAGTAAATATCGATTAATTAGTCCCTTTTCCTATTGGGATATTAAACATTATGCGTCTCTAGTTTCTTTAGTGGAAATTTTACTGGTATTTTTATCAACAATTATCACCTTTTCATCCGTTCATTCTCCCTTTGGAAAAGGATTAATGATAGCGATCAATGGCTTTTATGTGATTAGTTATTTGTATTTTTATGTTTACTTAAAATATAAATTATTATTTGGGGGTTAGAGGATTAAGAAAATCAATCAGGGTAAGTAATGCTTGGCTTACTTACCCTAGAAATTTTCTTGAAATTAAGGGGTTTTCCAAATCCGTTGATGATAATCGTCTAACTTCGCATAAGGATCAACAGGGGGATGATCATGATCATGATGATGGTGATGATGATGACTATGACCGTGATCATGATGATGATGATGACCGTGATCGTGATTTCCTGATACCGCCGCTAACCGGAATTTACACATTTCACAGTTCATTTGAACTTGTCCGAGTTGAGTTTCTAGTTCCCGTTCTCGTAACAGTTCTAACAATTCCTGTTGTATTCCCATTTCCGGTAAACAAGTCATTTGAATATTAGGAAATTGTTCTTGTTGTTGAGCAGTGGTATCAAAGATTTTCTTAACTAAAACCCCGGTAAACAGGAAATAAGGTAAGACAATAATGCGTTTCGGTTGGTATAACTGAGCGCGACGAAATCCTTCTTCTAACCGGGGATGGGTAATGCCAATAAAACAAGTTTCAACCGTTGAATAACCGCTTCCTTCCCATAAAATGCGAGCTAATTTATAAACATCTCCATTCGCATCGGGATCACTTGCACCTCGTCCCACAAATAATAAAACCGTTTCTGATTTAGGAATTTGTAGAGGATTAAATTCCGGTTGTTCAAGTTGTTCTAAACGCGATCGCAACAACTCTAAAATTTTCGGACTAATTCCAAAATGGCGCCCATAATGGAATTTTAATTGCGGATGTCTTTGTTTTGCCCGATCTAACTCATTGGTAATATCAAATTTATTATGACGGGCTGCAAATAACAACAAGGGTAAGGCAGAAAATTCTGTATAACCTTGTTCAACGCAGCGATCAATTCCCTCTTGAATGGTAGGTTCTGTTAATTCTAAAAAACAAGGAACAACGGGACGAGATAAATCTAATTGTTGATAAGCATTCGCAAAATCTAAAAACGTTTGTCGTCCTTCTGTATCACGGGTTCCATGACCAATGAGTAATAAGGGACGTTGAAGCGGCAAAGGGGGAAAAGCCGTTTGGAAGTCTGGTGTCGTTAAATCTGAAGATGCAATTGAAAGTTCTGTATTTTGAGTCATGTCCAGCATTAAATTTCCTGTCCCGTGCAAGGCGGGTGATAGAGTAGGTTGAGTAACAGGTAGGCATTCTGGCTTGTTAGAATAGAGAATTATTTTCTAACTTACAGTTGCCGCACAGCCTCGGACTCTCACCGAAGTTTCCCCACACTGTCACAATTGATAATTAAGTATTTTCTCATGGCTGATGACTGATAACTGGGTACGGGCGAAGTACGGGCGAAGCATTCGGTAGGTAAGTTATTAGTTTTTATCCTAAATTTCTGCCCGAATGCTTCGCCTAACGGCAGGCTCCGCCAACGCCCCTACGGGGACTGATTTATTCAATCGTAATCGATTGAGGGCCACCGGAATTGCCGTTATTATTAGGAGAATCAGAAGCCGTAGAGGACACGGGCGCGCCTTGTTTCTCCAGCCAAGTTTTAACGGGATCATCATGGAGGTTTAGTCTAAGTAAACCCGAAACAAAACCTCCGAAAAATGCAATTGGTTCTTGCATCAATTCTTGTAAAATCGGCTTGAGTTCATCCATAATTAAACACTCTCCTTAACCCAACGCATCAGCATTGGTAATCCTGCCTGGATTTTAACGCGTTTGGCTAGAGTTGGAAGTTAATAATTACCGTACCCGTCCGAATATCCATCCGAGTAACCGTCGGAATACCCGCCATCCGAGTAACCGTCAGAATACCCACTATCCGAGTAACCGTCAGAATACCCGCTATCATTCGTTGAGACCGCAACGGGATCTCCATCTTCAATAGCAACTTTGGTTCCAGTTTCAATGCTATTCGGTTGATGGGGTTGGGCTTTAATACTGGCTTTGCGTCCTTCTAATTCGGGCAGTTTGGGAAACTCTTTAACAGGCATTCCCTTCGTGATCGCTTCCATGAACTCGCCCCAATTGTAAGCCGCACTGCTACTGGCGCCCCAAGTCGGATCGTTATTATCATTCCCTAACCAAATTCCGGTCGCCACTTGGGGAATATAGCCAATAAACCACAAATCCCTGGCTTCTTCAGAGGTTCCGGTTTTTCCCGCCACACCTCGGTCGGGTAAAGCCGCCGGACTCCCTGTTCCTCCTTCAACGACGCCTTCTAACATCCAAGTGGTAATGGCGGCACTGTCTTTATCTAAAACCTGCTTCGGTTTAAATTTGGCTTGATAAATTAAACGTCCTTGTTGATCTAAAACCCGACGAATGCCATGAGCGGGAATAAAATTCCCTTCCGCCGCTAACGTTCCATAGGCATTGGTTAATTCTAATAAATTCACCTCATAAGCACCCAAGGCTAAAGCATAAGTGGGTTTTAATGGTGAGTGAATTCCCATATCTTTCGCGAGTTTAATGGCAGGTTCAAACCCAACATCAATTAACACTTTCACCGCAATTACATTAATTGATCGGCTCAACGCATCGGACATGGAATGCCAGCCCGAATGTTTCCCGCCATAATTGCGAGGACGATAACCATCAACTTTGTAAGGTTCATCTAAATAGCTATCATAGGGGGAAAATCCCGCCCCAATTGCCGCTGCATACACTAACCCTTTAAAGGTTGATCCCGGTTGTCGTTGGGCTTGAGTAACGCGATTAAATTCACTTTCTTTATATTGATATCCCCCCACCATTGCTTTCACTTCTCCGGTGCTGGTTTCAATGGAAACCAAAGCCGCTTGATCAAAATTAGAGGAGTAACCATCAATTTCAACCGCATCTTTTACCACTTTTTCTGCGGCTTCTTGCCAAGTCAGATCAAGACTGGTTTCAATGGTTAATCCCCCCGCTTCTAACGCTTCTTTGGGAATATATTTAGGAAGTTCCTTTTGAATATAATTAACAAAATAAGGCGCTTTAACGGCTAATCGTTTGGGGGGACTGGGGTTAAGGGTTAGGGGTTCTTGGATCGCTTGTTCTGCTTGTTGAGCAGTAATTACCCCCGCATCCTGCATTCGTTTTAAAACAATATTGCGACGTTTTTTCGCCGACTCTGGATTTTCTAAGGGAGAATATTGACTCGGTGCGGGCGGTAAACCTGCTAACATTGCCATTTCTGACAAGGTTAATTCATTAACGGGTTTGCTAAAATACACCCAAGCAGCATCCGCAACGCCATAGGCTCCCGAACCCAGATAAACTAAATTCAAATACCGTTCTAGAATATCTTCTTTTTTCACCTGGTCTTCGATTTTCCAGGCGACCATTGCTTCTTTTAATTTGCGGGTGAGGCTGTGTTCTTGGTTCAGGTAAACAATTCGGGCGAGTTGTTGGGTGATGGTACTGCCCCCTTCCACCACTCCCCTTGCTAAAATATTAGACCCAATGGCTCGAAGAATCCCTTGATAATCAACGCCATCATGGTCATAAAAGCGGATATCTTCAGTGGAAATAAAGGCTTTAACCAGTTGGTCGGGAATTTGTTTGAGGGTTAATTTTTCCCGGGTGGCTGGCCCACTTTGTAATAAAATTGTTCCGTTTGCAGCTTTAATGGTGACGGTTCCGTCCCGATTAAAGGAGGTTAAATTTTTAGCAGAAACTTCGGGTAAGCTTTGATCAATCAGATACAGTTGCCATCCCCCGTAAGCCAGCGCCACCCCTCCCACACTAGCCACACCAATCCCAATTAATATAGGACGCCGCTGATACCATTGTTTTTTTCCGTCTTCGCGAGGGGATACCAGAGCATGGCGCAGCTTAGACCATTGTTCATTCAGTCGATCAACAGAACGACGGTACCAAGGCTGAGATGAGGAACTCGATGCAGCATCTGCTTCTGAGGGAGTAACATCCGGTGTTGATTCACTCACCGTTGCTTCAGAGTCTAAAACGGATTGCGTCGAAACAGTACCGGAGGTAGAGTCCCATTCGGTTTCTGACATCGCAGAGTCCGAGTTAGGTCGGGATGGCAATTGAGGTTCTTGCATTGGCTTGGACAAAGGAGTGATCTAGCATTAACTGCTAACTGTTAACAGTTAACCGTTAATCATAACAATGATGGTCGTGAGTTGGGTTAACGAAGGGATAGGGATCAAGGAATAGGGTAATATTCCGTTGTCCCTGATTGAAGCGATCGCTAGACCGCATGACCCAGTGCTAAACCCACCACAAGCATTCCTAACACCAGAAAGGGCTGGGCGCTTGCTTGATATTTAACATCATTTTCCACAGGATTGCGTAAGAAATACATATCCTGAAAGGTAATTTGGGGAATCACCAGCAGCAACAAGATTGTCGCATACAGGTTTTGCTTAATGCTGACTAAATATACCGCAACTCCCGCTTGAAAGATATCAATCATCAAAACACAAATCCAAGCGGCGGTTGTAATCCCGAACATCACAGGTAGAGATTTTAACCCCAGTTGGCGATCGCCTTCGACACTCTTAAAGTCATTGACAATGGCAATTCCTAACCCAGCTAAACTATAAAACAAGGTTAAGGCCATAATCGTTGGGGTCAACTGTCCAAACAAGGCATGACCTGCCCACCAAGGTAAGGCAATATAACTGGCTCCCAGGGCATAATTGCCTAACCAGCCATTTTGTTTAAGTTTCAGGGGAGGGGCAGAATAAATGTAGGAAACGAAAGCCCCGCCTAAGCAGAGAACGGTCAGGACAGGAAATTCATGTCCAGCCCACACATCCAAAAGATAGGAAATGCCGATTCCGCCCAATAGCAACACTAAAATCTGAGTGGTCACTTGCGGAACGGAAATCGCCCCAGAAGGGATGGGACGATAAGGTTCATTAATGGCATCAAGTTCGCGATCATAAAAATCATTCAGGGTTTGGGTATACCCCGTCATCAGTGGCCCCGACATTAACATACAAGTTGCCACTTTTAATACATCTTCCAGCGACCAGGTGAAATGTCCTGATGATGCTGCGCCACAAACCACACCCCAAATTAACGGAATCCAGGTGATCGGTTTCATCAGTTGCAGGCGAATTTTCCAAATTGAAGTTTCGCCCGATGCTGCCCCTTTCATCCCTAGCAGTTGTCGCGTTTTAGCACTGCGATCGGCAACTTCTGATGAAGAGGGATTAGAAATCTCAGAGGATTGAGTTTCAGACATGGTGATTGGTGAGGTTCTGAATTGAGCGTCTGCAATACAACACAGTTAAGATTAACAGAATTCTGAGGACAAGGGGAGCGGAGGGAGCGGGGGACAGGGGGACAAGGAGACAAATTCCTTACTGATGACTGATGACTGATGACTGGTGACTGAGGACTGGTGACTGGTGACTGACTTTAAAAGGAAATGACTAAATAACCGTTTTGGAATTTAGCACCTGTTACGGAACGTCCGGTTAAGGCGGGGGGCAGAAAAATATTGCGCCGTTGATCTCCGGCTTCAATCGTAACTTCTGGGCCGTATTGGGTGAGTTTGATTTGTTTTTTGTCAAAACTGGGTAAAAACAAGCTGACTTGCTTCTGGGGAACGTCAATGGTGATAGGTTTAGGAGCGGATGCAGCTTGACTAAAATCGGGCAATGCTGCCATTAAAGGTTCCCAGGTTTGATCGGACTGACTGGGAATCGAACTGACGGCCAGAGGAACAAAAGATTCTGCGATCGCATCCGTCGAAACCAACTGATTGAGTAACACACCACCCACCGTTAACCCCACCTGTTGGGCGCTTCCCCATAAATAACGGGCTGTAGCGATCGCATAGGGATCTTCAGTCGTCACCAAATAAGCCACCACCCGATGGGGATCAGCAACCGCAGCCATTCCTTGATCTAAAATATTATTCATTTGTTGGGTGGGTTGGGCAAAGGTATCTCCTGTAATATCCACATTGAGAACCGCACTCGCGACGGGTTGAATAAAAGGAGACAAGGTTTTGCCTAAGTCCGAGTTCATAAACACATTTCTAAACCGACGGATATACCAGCTTAAAATTTCTGGCATTCCCAACATCCGCAGGGTATCTTGACTGGCTAAACCATCATAAATAATCACATTATAATGACCACTGCTGTCATATTCACGAATTGCGTTTAACGCTAAGGCGCTATCCATCCCGGGTAAAACGCCCAATTCTTGACCATAAACATTTTTAAAAAAGGGGGTTCGCACATATTGGGCTTCTACTTTCTTGACTTCTTCCCAACTGCGTTCGAGTAACACCGCACTTTTTAATTGAACTGCCTTAAAATTAGTGGCAATTTCTGTGGGATCACTTCCTACTTCCGCATCTAATAAGAGACTCCAGGCGGGACTGCTATCTTGTCCAGCTAACAGCACTCGTTTTCCTTGGGATGCTAACTGTTTAGCCGCGGCGATCGCCAGTGTTGTTCGACCTGTACCACCCTTACCCAGAAAGGTTAACGTTAGGGTCATTGATTCCTTCCTAATCTCGCTTATCAAAACCTGATCAGTTGATCGCCCTCGATCCTATCGCAACTTTCTGAAATTTTACAGTCACCAGTCACCAGTCACCAGTGAAGAGTCAAAAGTCACAATTTAGGAGAATAGCGCATTGTCCTAAACGCAGCTTATGATCTGAACTGTTCACACTGATGACTGGTGACTGGTGACTGATGACTGATTAACTGACTTCTAGCTCATCTTCAAAGAACCAGGTTGAAAGATTATTTTCGAGTTGGACAATTAAGCCCACACCACTGCCATCAACCATCTTGAAGCCTGTAACGGTTCCGAAGGGATTTTGTTTTAACTGATTGACGATCATCTCAGGGATACGCTCTCTAATGCGGCGTACCTTGACTTTTTGACCAATTGCAATTGACACGTCCGGTGTTCTCCTTGGGGTGTTAACCAATCCACAGTTTATCTGAATGTGTATCCTCTTCTCTACCGCTCTGCTCAAAAAAATTTAAAATTGGTGTATCCTGGTGGTGGGTCATTTCTGTTGGATATTTCGCTACTTAGAACGTATCTACAAACTATTTGGCACTCAAACACGATTCTTCACCCAAAAGCCCTGTGAAAATTTCGATCATCATTGAATCCAGAACCGAATGATCAATCGATCACTCAACTCAATCTTCTGATTGGTAGAAATTTTGGAAGTGATTGTAAAGATTTCCCAGATTTCCCCCTGGGAACTTGTTTAATTTTAAAAGGGTTCTCATCTCATCGTCTCGTCAGCTAACTTTAATTTTCCTATCTCTATGCTGATTCCCCCAGGATACCAAAAAGTTTCATTAATTTACGAAAGCACAAAATCGATTGTTTATCGCTGTGTTCGCCAAACGGATCAAACCCCAGTCATTCATAAAGTGTTGCGAGTCGATTATCCAACCGATGAAGAGCAGAATCGCTACAAACAAGAATATGAAATTCTTCGCTCTTTAAACCTGGAAGGAGTGATTAAAGTTTATGATTTTATTAAATACAACAATAATTTTGTTCTTGTTTTAGAAGATTTTGGAGGAAAATCCCTAAAACGAGTCCTGGTGCAAACCGAATTTTGTTTAATCGAGAAATTAGCTTTATTTATAAAAATTGTTGAAAGTTTAACTCAAATTCACCAAAATTATCTGATTCATAAAGATATTAATCCAGCTAATATTGTTTTTAATCTGAATACGAAAGTCTTAAAATTAATTGACTTTGGAATTTCAACCCGTTTAAGGCGAGAAAATCCAACCCTAAAAAATCCTGATGTTTTAGAAGGCACATTAATCTATATGTCTCCTGAACAAACGGGGCGAATGAATCGGTGTTTAGATTACCGCACCGATTTTTATTCTTTAGGGGTAACTTTTTATGAATTACTGACAAATCAATTACCCTTTCTTTCCCAAGATATGATGGAGTTGGTGCATTGCCATATTGCCAAACAACCCATTCCTCCTAGCCAATTAAACCCAGAAATTCCCCAAGCCGTTTCTGATATCGTGATGAAACTATTAGCAAAAAATGCCGAAGATCGATATCAAAGCGCATTAGGGATTAAAGCAGATTTAGAATTCTGTCTGAATCAACTGCAAAATCAGGGTAAAATTATTGATTTTGTTGTCGGTCGTCAGGATGTTTCGGATCAGTTTCAAATTCCTCAAAAACTTTATGGAAGAGAACAATATATTGATAGCTTGTTAACAACCTTTGAACAGGTGAATCAAGGACAAACTCAAATGTTGTTAGTATCGGGTTATTCTGGCATTGGTAAGTCCTCATTAGTTCAGGAAATCTATAAACCCTTAACCCAAAAACGAGCTTATTTTATTTCAGGAAAATTTGATCAACTTCAGCGAAATATCCCCTACTCTGCCATTGTAGCTGCTTTTCAATCCCTCATAGAACAGCTTTTAACTGAAAGTGAAACTCAGCTTAATGATTGGAAAGAAAAATTGCTATCAGCATTAGGATTAAATGGGAAAGTCATGACAGATGTTATCCCAGAATTAGAATTAATTATCGGTTCTCAACCGGATATTCAAGACTTAGCACCAACGGAAGCTCAAAATCGGTTTAATTTAGTTTTTCAGAACTTTTTGCGAGTTTTTTGTCAAGGGTCTCATCCTTTAGTCATCTTTCTGGATGACTTACAATGGGCGGATTCTGCAACGCTGAATTTAATTCAATTGATGATGACCGATTTAGAAAGCAAATATTTGTTTCTACTTGGAGCTTATCGAGATAATGAAGTTAATTTAACCCATCCTTTAATAGCCACGTTAGAGGAGTTAAAAAAAGTAGGTGTTCTTGTTAAGGAAATTACCCTGGCACCCTTGGAATTAGAGCATATTATTCAACTAATTGCAGATACCTTAAAGCGAAAACCAGAAGAGGTTAAATCTCTAGCGACTTTAATCCAAGGTAAAACGTTAGGAAATCCATTTTTTATTAATGAATTTCTCAAGTATTTGTATCAAGAAAATTTAATTATATTTCAAGCTAATGAACGAAATTGGAAATGGAATATTAATCAAATTAAATCAATTAATATTACTGATAATGTCGTTGATTTAATGATTAAGAAGGTTAAAAAGCTACCCCAATCTACACAGGAAATTCTCTGTAACTGTGCCTGTATTGGCAATATTTTTGATTTAAAAATTCTTTCAACCATTACTAACCAAGAATCAACCTCTTTATTTCAAGAGTTACTACCTGCTATTCAGTTCGGGTTGATTGTACCCACTTCTGAACTGGAAGCAATGGATATTCAAGATGTTAATTCTCCTCTATTAATTTTTAATTATAAATTTTTACATGATCGGGTGCAACAAGCCGCTTATGCACTGATAGATGAGGAGAATAAAAAAGCAGTTCACCTAAAAATCGGTCGCTTACTCCTCAGTAAACTTTCTGAGGAGGAAAAAGATGAAAAATTATTTAGTTTGGTTGATCACCTGAATCTGGGATCGGAATTAATTATCAATCAACAAGAAAAACGAGATTTGGCAAGATTAAATTTAGAAGCGGGTCAAAAAGCCAAAAAGGCGATCGCCTTTTTAGCCGCTAAAGAATATTTAACCAACAGTTTGAATTTAATCCAAGAAGAAATCTGGAATCAAGACTATAATTTAGCATTAACCCTTCATCAAGAATTAGCAGAGATTGAAATTATTATCGGAAATATTCATCAATCAGAACTCCTGATTCATATCCTATTAAAACAAGTTAAATCCGATTTAGAAAAAGCCGAAGCTTACCTGTTATTAATTATGCAGTATAGCCTGAGTGGTCAACCGGAAAAGGCGATTGAAGCGGGGAGACAAGCTTTAGCTATTTTGGGTGTTGATTTACCGGAATTTGATTTACAACTGAAACTCGATATAGAATGGGCAAAAGCCAAGCAAAATCTAGGTTCTCAATCCATTGCTTCCTTAATTAATCAACCCGAAATTCAAGATCGTCGCAAAAAAATTATTGCTAATTTGCTGGTAATGATTGATCCAGCGGCTTATTTTATCAATCAAGAACTTTATGCCATTATTGTTTTAAAATCCGTTAATCTTTACCTGAAATCAGGGGATGTTGCCGCCGCCAGTAAAGGTTATTCTACCTATGGAATTTTGTTAGGTTCCTTAGCGGGAGATTATCAAAGTGGCTATGAATTTGGCTTGTTAGCTTTACAAGTGAGTGAAAAATATCATAGTTTGGCGTATCAATCTCAAGCTTGTTTTATTTTAGCGAACTTCTTAACAGCTTGGGTAAAACCGATCTCAGAAACCGAAATTATTAATAATCAAGGATTTTCTGCTGGGATGGAATCTGGAGAAATTCCCTATGCTGGGTACATTTTAGTGTTTCAATCGATTAATGCTTTTTATCAAGGGTTAGAGTTATCCCAACTACTTGCTAAACTGTTAACCGCATTAGATTTTTTCAAGAAGTATAAAAATCAATGGAGTCAAGATGCGGGATTAGGGTTGGAATTGGCAATTTTTAATTTATTGGGAATGACCGATGATCAGCTAGATTTTGATAATAACGAAATTACAGAACAAAATTATTTAGACAGTTGTGAAGCACATAAAAGCTTGGCTTGGATTTGCTATTATTATATTCTCAAAACACAAATTCTTTATTTATATGGGAAACCAGAAGAAGCGTTAACTTTTTCTAAAAAAGCAGAGGAATTCATAAGTTGTATGATGGGGATGATTCCGACCGCAGAACATAATTTTTATACATCCTTAAGTTTAATTGCCCTTTACCGAACAAAACCCCCAGAAGAACAACGAAACTATGATAAAATACTCAACGTTAATCAACGGAAACTGAAACGATGGGCTGAGAATTGTCCTGAAAACTTTTTCCATCGCTATTGCTTAGTAGAAGCCGAAATTGCTCGGATTAAAGGTCAAGTTTTAGCCGCAATCGATTGGTATAATCAGGCGATCGCTTCTGCTCGTCAAAATAATTTTATTCAGAATGAAGCATTAGCCAATGAACTGACTGCCCATTTTTGGCTGGAGCAAGGAAAAGAACAATATGCGAAAATTCATCTCCGAGAAGCTTATTATGCTTATCAACGCTGGGGTGCTAAATATAAACTGGAAGATTTAGAAAAACAGTATCCTCAATTTCTATTTAGAAATTCCGATCATCTGGTTCAAGATACAACGATTCCCACCCATAATTCATCAACAGGAAGTCGTTCGAGTTCCTTGGATGTCCTCACCGTTTTAAAAGCCTCACAAGCCATTGCGAGTGAAATTGTCCTCGATAAACTGCTCGCCTCCTTAATTCAAATTTCTATTGAAAATGCAGGCGCTCAAAAAGGCGTTCTTTTATTAGCTCAAGAGGGGGAACTGTTCATAGAAGCATCTGCATCCGTTGATTCAGAAGTAGTCTTGGTCAGACAATCAATTCCTCTTCAAGTTTATCATGGCTTGCCAAGCACCGTAATTAATTATGTGAAAAGAACCCGATCAGACTTAGTTTTAAAAGATGCCATGTTTGATGAACGCTTTGGTTATGATGCTTATATTTCTAGTTATCATATTAAATCAATTCTCTGCACCCCAATTTTATCCCAAGGAAAACTGGTTGCCATTCTTTACTTAGAACATAATTTAGCATCGGGTGTATTCACCTCCGAACGATTAGAAATTTTAAAACTTCTCTGTACTCAAGCAGCAATTTCCTTAGAAAATGCAATTCTCTACAGCACGTTAGAAAATAAAGTGCAAGAACGAACAGAAGAACTTAATCAAAAAAATATCCGTTTGCAAGAAGCCTTAACTGAATTAAAACGAACTCAAACGCAACTAATCCAAACGGAAAAAATGTCAAGTTTGGGTCAATTGGTCGCCGGAGTTGCCCATGAAATTAATAACCCCGTTAACTTTATTTATGGGAATCTTATTCATATTGATGAATATACCCAAAATCTTCTAAATTTAGTGCAACTATACAGTAATTATTATCCAAAACCCGTTGAAGAAATTCAGCAGGAATTAGAAGAGATTGAACTGGAATTTTTAGCCGAAGATTTACCGAAACTTTTATCCTCAATGAAAGTCGGTTCAGAACGGATTCGTCAAATTGTTTTATCCTTAAGAAGCTTCTCCCGACTGGATGAAGCAGATATGAAAGCGGTTGATATTCATGAAGGCTTAGAAAATACTCTGTTGATTTTACAAAATCGGATTAAAGCTTCACCCGATCATGGTGGAATTGAAGTTATTAAAGACTATGGTAAACTTCCTGAAGTTGAATGTTATGCCGGTCAACTCAATCAAGTTTTTATGAATATTTTAGTCAATGCTTGTGATGCCTTAGAAGATAAAATGAATGAACAAGACGCTCAACTTGAACCCCCGATGATTCGGATTCATACCGCGCTTTTAAATCCCGATTGGGTTACCATTTCAATTGCTGATAATGGTTTAGGAATGACTGAGGAGGTTAAAACGCGACTTTTTGATCCATTTTTTACCACAAAATCTATCGGAAAAGGTACAGGACTCGGCATGGCAATTAGTTATCAAATTGTCGTCGAAAAACATAAAGGTCAACTCTGGTGTAATTCTGAATTAGGGAAAGGAACAGAGTTTATGATTGAAATTCCCATTCGTCCAGAAATCGGCAACATTTAAAGGGGATTCTCAGTCGTTTAGTTTACGCTATTGATAGAATTTTTTTAGAAACCGATGAGCAAAATCATTTTATATAGCAAACCCGGGTGTCATTTGTGCGAAGGCTTACAAGAAAAATTAGCAGAAATTCAACACTCTTCCCAAACTTTAGGCGGGTTTGAACTGGAAATTCGAGATATTACGACTCGGAAAGATTGGTTCCAAGCGTATCAATTTGAAATTCCCGTTTTGTTTAAATCCACGGGAACCGATGAGGCTGAACATCCGATTCCACGACCGTCTCCCCGGTTATCGGTTTCTCAGTTGGAACAAATGTTACAGAAATACTTATAAGGTTATGATTCAAAATTAAACCCATCACTTGTGAGGAGTTGTTGACAATGAAGTTGAAAGAGTTACTATCCAAGGTTTCCCACCTGAACCCGTCTTCTACCCATCCTGCTTTAGAAACGGAAGTAAAGGGGTTAACCACCAATTCCCACGCCTGTCAACCGGGGGATTTATTTTTAGGAATGCCAGGAACCCGGGTGGATGGGGGCGAATTTTGGCAAGCTGCTATTGCTTCTGGGGCTGTTGCTGCCTTAGTATCCGAAACGGCGGCTCAAAAAACCCTCTCCGGCGCGACGGATACCCCCGAAACACCTTGTGTGATTCCTGCTAGCAATATGACCCAAGCTTGCGCCCAAATTGCGGCTGCCTTTTATGATTATCCGGCTCAAAAATTAAAAATGGTGGGTGTGACGGGAACCAACGGTAAAACCACCACCACCCATTTAATTGAATTTCTCCTCAGCGCCACCGAAAAACCCACGGCTTTATTAGGAACTCTGTACGCCCGTTGGCCCGGATTCCAACAAACCGCCACCCACACCACACCTTTTGCGGTGGATTTACAGCGACAACTGGCCGATGCGCTGGCTGCGGGTTGTGAGTTTGGGGTGATGGAAGTCAGTTCCCATGCGTTAGACCAAGGGCGAGTGTTAGGCTGTGAATTTCAAGTGTCGGTGTTTACCAATTTGACTCAAGATCATTTGGATTATCACCCGACCATGGAGGATTATTTTGAGGCAAAGGCGTTATTATTTAGCCCGAATTATTTAAAAGGTCGCGCGATTATTAATGCCGATGATCCATTCGGAAAACGATTAATTGAACAGTTGAATTCTGATCAGGTGTGGAGTTATAGCACTGAGGATACAACGGCGGATTTATGGGCGGATCAACTGATTTATGAACCGACGGGAGTTAAAGGAATTCTGCATACTCCCCAAGGGGAAGCGGCGTTTTATTTACCGTTGGTGGGTCAATATAATTTATCTAATTTATTAGCTTCGGTGGGTGCGGCGTTAAGTTTGGGGTTAGATTTAGAAACGATTGTTGCTAAAATTCCTGAGTTTTCGGGTGTTCCGGGACGGATGGAACGGGTGCAAATTAGTCCGGATCAAAAGATTAGTGTCATTGTGGATTATGCCCATACGCCGGATAGTTTAGAAAATTTATTAAAGGCGTCTCGACCGTTTATTAAAGGTCGGATGATTTGTGTGTTTGGGTGTGGGGGCGATCGCGATCGCACGAAACGCCCAAAAATGGGAAAAATTGTTGCGGATTTAGCAGACTTAGCGGTGGTAACATCCGATAATCCCAGGACAGAAGATCCTGAACGAATTTTACAGGATATTTTAGACGGTATTCCTGATCACGTGAAGCCGCTCGTTATTTGCGATCGCGCTGTTGCGATTCGCACTGCAATTGAGGAAGCGCGACCCGGAGATGGGGTCTTAATTGCCGGAAAAGGTCACGAAGATTATCAAATTTTAGGGACAGAAAAAATTCATTTTGATGATCGCGAACAAGCTCGTGATGCCTTGAAATCAGTCATCAGTCCTCAGTAGGATGGGCTTCGCCCATCAATTTTCTCGTTGCTAGGTTCAACCTAGCAATGCCTTTTAGCAGGCTCCGCCGTAGGTAATCATTAACAAGGCACAACCTTGAAACCAGTCAACTTGAGACTGTAAAGCTGATTATGATTACTGATTGATTTCAAAAAATTTTACTAAAACTTTACATAATCTTTAAATAACAAACTGAAAAATGAAGATATCAATGGTTACAATTGTCAATAAATAGAAACGCCATAAGCAGATTACGATTGAGGCTGTCCGTTTTCCCCATTAATGTCAATTTACTGACCGAACTCGACCAGAGCGTAAACGATATGTCGATTCAAAACGCTACCACAATTGAGAAAACTGAGAGACTCTTATGGGAACTATATTGGCTTATTATACCGTTGGTGCATTAGCCTCGTTTTGTGTTTCATTAAAAGCATTTCTTGAGGATCAAACCACTTCTTTAGAGGATCAAACGTCGTGGAGTGTTTTAGCATTAGTAACGCTACTCTGGCCGATTACAATGCCAATTTCTTTGCTAGAGTTGGCAAATAAAAAAGATAAATTTATTTCTCAGACTAATCTGAAGATCCTGCATCCCAAGCCTTTCAAGCCCATCCCCCTACCCGTTAAAAAGCAACAACTTCGATTTTTACCCATTGGTTATTTGTTGCGACAAGCGGGATTAATTAGTGAATTTCAAATTAGAAGAGCGCTACAGGAACAAAAATCTAACCTTAACCATCTCCGCGTCGGAGAAATTATGGCATATTATGGTTGGCTCCCTCAAGAAACCATCGACTTTTTTGCAGAACAGTTACCAAAGTTGCACCAACACCCAGAAAAGCAACCGTTAGGTCAATACCTAAAAATGGCAAAGCTATTAGATGATCAACAAATTCAGATTCTCTTATCGGAACAACGCCAAACTAACCTGAAATTTGGGGAATTAGCGGTTAAAAAGGGATGGGTTAAACCAGAAACAGTTAATTTACTGCTACATTATATTTCTAAAAAAACCACAGCTAGTCAAGTCATATAGCAGTAATTAGTGATAGGGGCGGGATAATCCCGTCCCTACCAGAGTAGAATACTCAATTACGAAGGAGTTTTTTGCAGATCCGGCCGTTCTTCAGCCACAATTGCCCCTTGTACAGGACAAACTTGTAAACAAATTCCACAATCAATACAGGTATTAAAATCAATCCAATACCAATCGGTTCCCTTCATATTTTTACCAGGGCCTTCATGAATACAAGCGACAGGACAAGCAGTGACACAATCTGACACGCCTTCGCAGACATCCGTAACAATTGTATGGGGCATTGTTTTTGTTCTTCCTCTCAAAGTAATAGAATCAAATTAAATCGTTTCCAGGGTAGGATTTCCCGACCCATCAATCCAAGCAATTTGATGAATTCGTCGCCGACGAGCATAATCGCGAATCTCGTCTGAATTGTGTTGTTGTCCCAATTCCAGTTCCACCCGGACTAACTCATTCGACTGTCTCAACTGTTGGGCATAGGCAAAAGCCATCGCTTCCGCTTGGGGTGTTTCAGCTACCACTAACCAATCACTCGCCGGGGTTTCATTCGGGAGGTGATTCAGGGTTAATAACACTTGATGCAGGTCTTCAATATTCAGAGAAAAACCAATACCGGGTTGCGTTTGTCCTTGGGGATGATACAACCCCAATAGTTGGTCATAACGTCCGCCTTGACCTAACACCCTTGACCCCGATGAGGTTTCACTTACCGCCACAAACACAATCCCCGTGTAGTAGTCAAAGGTTTGTAACAAGCTGAGATCTAGGGTAATCGGTAGTTGACCTTCTGATCCTGACCAACATTGTTGCAATAAATCAATCAAGGATTTCAGGTTATTCAAACTTTGCCGTTGGGCGGGGTCTAACTCTAGTTGTCCGACTTTCGACAAGACATCCTCTGGACGTCCGCGCAAATCAAATAAAAATAAGGCACGTTCCCGCAGTTCGGGGGACAACGGTAAGGATTCTAAGCCAATTCTGTCCAAATGAGCGATCGCCCATCGAACTTTCTCCTGTTCTTTCGGAGGGAAAACAGACAGTAACGATTGCGTTAACCCCGCTTCCCCTAAAATAAACTGGCAATTGGGGAGTTCCAGGGTTTGTAAGCAATCTCGCAACAGCAGCAGAATTTCCGCATCCGCCCGTAACCCCCCAGCGCCGAGCAGTTCTACCCCTGCTTGATAAAACTCCAACTGTCCGCCTTCACTTTTGCCTTGTCCTTTGCGGAAGACATTGGCATTGTAATAAAGCCGTTGGGGCCACCATTGGGAACCCCCCATGCGGGTGACAGTAGCCCTGGCGATCGAAGCCGTTAACTCCGGTCGCAAACCCAAACCTTCATTTTCCGCATCTTGCAGTTGAATCACCGTTGAACGTTGGACAGCGCCCCCCGCCATCAGAGTGTCCAACCGTTCCAAAGTTGAAGTAATAATCCGATGATAGCCCCAACGGTGAAACACCTGTTGCAAGCGTCGTTCAATCCAAATTTTCTGGGCAACGTCGAGTGGTAATAAATCTCGCGCCCCCGATGGAGGTTGATAAACCATGAAAAGGAATTAAGAATTAAGATTAAGAATTAAGAACAGAAGGTAGAAGTCGTAGGGGCGGGGTCACCTCGCCCGTACAGAGTCAGAAGTCACAAGTCAGGAGCCAGGAGTCAGCTATGAAAATTATCTCCCCCTGCGCCCCCTGCTCCCTCTGCTCCCTATTTCTTCTTACCGCCAAACAGTCCCCCAAACAAGCCACCCCCTGATTTTTCGGATTTATTCGCGGTGGGTTGGGAGGGTTTCGCCTTCGATGTGGCTTGGGGTGTAGCTTTTTCTAATTGTTTTTTAGCTTCTAAGGCTTCAGGTTGTTTGGGATTGAGTTGTAAAGCGCGGTTAACGTGGGGGGTGGCTAGCTTGGGTTGATTTTGTTTGAGATACACTAACCCCAATAAGCCATGACATTGACTATTATCGGGTTCTCGTTTGATGGCATCCTTCAGTTCTAAAATGGCTCCTGCATAGTTTTGAGAGGCCATTAACTGTTCTGCACGACGACAAGCTTGTTCTACAAACGAATCTTTTTTGGGGGCTGTTGGTGAAGGAGCCGGGGTAACGATTGGAGCCGGACTTGGCACAGATGCGGGGGCGGATACCGCACCTCTTTGAGTTTTTCTTAATAAATACGCTAAGTTTAATTCACTAATTTGACCAATAATTTCAACGGCTTTTTGGGGAGATTCATATTGTTTTTTTGCTAATTCTTGCAACATAGTTTCATAGGCTTTTTGATAATCATGGGTTTGAATTAACTGTTTGGCGGCTTCCGTTTGCCATTGAATTGTCCGTTGTTCTTTAACCGCGCGATCGCCCATTGTTTTTAACAGCAGAACATATTCTCGCCGTTCATTTTCTTTAGAAAATTGATTATAAGCAGGACTTACTAATTTCGCTAAGAGTTGTTTAGCGAGTTCCTGATCCGCAGGGTTTTGAAAGGGACAAGTATCGGGATGCAAACGACGGGCGATCCGCATATAGCGTTTGCGAATGTCATCAAACTCTGCGTCCATTGAAACGCCTAAAATGGCATGATTATCTGTTACCTCAAACTGGAATAACCCTTGCTTAATTTCAAACATCGTTTTTTCTCTATCCTCGCCTAAAGTTGATCATAAATCCTGTCGCTTTCAACTCACCTTATTTTTGCTTCCCCGTCAAATTTTCGCCACCGGACTTAACGATCAGAAATTGCTGGTTATTTACAGTCTAGCCTTTTTCTGATTTTTCCTGATTTTTTTAACATCTCCCAAAACCAAAACCCCCTTCCGATTTATCACTGGAAGAGGGTTTTGTGTGGAGTATTAACCTGGCACCGAGCTATTTTTCCAGGCGGCTACCCGCCAAGTATCTTTGCCGCGTCAGCGTTTCACAACCGAGTTCGGGATGGATCGGAGTGGTTCCACTAAGCCATAGGCACCAGGAAAACTTTAAAAACTTGTTAGGGTTGCTTTCCTGTTTTGGAGGGCAGTTCAGCGTTTTTTGCGTTGCTTGCTTGCCTCTCACAATTTACTAATATATTCGGTTTTCCAGGGAATGTCAACCCCTTTTTCAAAATTTTTTTTCGGTCGCCTGATTCCCTTATCCCTTCTTGATTGTAGACTCAGATCAGTTAAGATCAACCCCAATCATTAATCCTTTACCCAAACAACGACCGATGCGCGAACTCTATCCCCCGATTGAACCGTACCAGGAAGGCACATTACCAGTCAGTGATTTACATACTTTGTATTATGAACAATCGGGAAATCCTGACGGAAAACCAGTGGTGGTGTTACATGGAGGGCCAGGAGGGGGATGTATCCCGGAATATCGCCAATATTTTAACCCCGAAAAATGGCGGATTATTATGTTTGATCAACGGGGATGCGGTCGTAGTCTTCCCTATGCAGAATTAAGGGAAAATACCACTTGGCATTTAGTGGCAGATATTGAAAAATTGAGGATTCATTTAGGTGTTGAAAGTTGGGTGGTTTTTGGGGGAAGTTGGGGAAGTACCTTATCTTTAGCGTATAGTCAAACGCATCCAGAACGCTGCAACGGATTAATTTTACGGGGAATTTTTATGTTGCGTTCTGAGGAATTACGCTGGTTTTATCAAGAAGGCGCCAGTTATATTTTTCCTGATGCTTGGGAGGAATATGTTAGACCCATTCCCCCAGAAGAACAACATGATTTTCTAACAGCTTATTATCAACGTTTAACCAGTGATGATCCGCAAGTTCGGTTAGAAGCGGCAAAAGCTTGGTCAGTGTGGGAGGGAAGTACGAGCAAGTTATATCCTGATAGTGATTTAATGGAACGGTTTGGCGATGAGCAGTTTGCGATCGCTTTTGCTCGCATTGAATGTCATTATTTTATCAATAAAGGGTTTTTTGAACGGGAAGATCAATTATTAGTTAATGTTGATAAAATTCGTCAGATTCCTGCGGTTATTGTTCAAGGAAGATATGATATTGTGTGTCCGATGAAAACCGCCTGGGAATTACACCGAGCTTGGCCAGAAGCCGAATTTATTGTTGTTCCTGATGCGGGACATTCTATGAGTGAACCGGGGATTAAAAGTGCGTTAATTGCTGCTACTGACCAGTTTGTAGTTGCGCTTTAGCGCGGCTATTATGTTTCCTAAAAATACAATTTTTTTTACTAAAGGCAGAGCCTTTATAAAGCATTCCAAGGCAGAGCCTTGGAACGAGGGAAAATTCAGCTTTGGAGCGAGGGAGATTAACTGAATTGTTGTGCATAAAATTGAGCGTAACGGGTTCCTTTTTCGAGTAACTCTTGATGGGTTCCTGACTCGACAATTTGACCTTTTTCTAAGACTAAAATTCGATTAGCACGTCGGACGGTTGCTAACCGATGAGCAATAATAAACACAGTTCTATCTTTCATTAACCGTTCTAAGGCTTCTTGAACCAGTGCTTCTGATTCGGAGTCTAACGCAGAAGTTGCCTCATCTAATATTAATATTCTTGGATCTAATAATACCGCACGGGCGATCGCAATTCGTTGTCGTTGTCCCCCGGATAAATTAACGCCTCTTTCCCCCACAAGGGTTTGATAGCCATCAGGAAACTGCTTAATAAATTCATGAGCATTGGCAATTTTAGCGGCAGCTTCAACCGCTTTTAAGTCATAATAAGCTTGACCAAAGGCGATATTCTGAGCAATGGTTCCCGAAAATAACGTAATATCTTGAGGAACAATACCAATTTGTCGCCGTAAGCTTTTTAATGTGGCTTCTTGAATATTAATATCATCAATTTTAATTTCCCCAACCTGACAATCATAAAATCGAGGTAACAAATTGACTAACGTTGTTTTTCCCGCACCCGAAGGCCCCACTAAAGCTACCATTTCTCCAGGTTCAACTAATAAATTCAAATTCCATAAAACGGGTTTATTATGTTCTTTAACGCTCTCAGTTTCTGAGTCCCCTGTAAACGTAGGATAGGTAAAGTGAACGTGAGAATATTCGACTTTTCCTTCAATATGAGGTAACTCAAAGGCATTGACTCGTTCTACAATCTTGGGTTGAACAGCTAATAGTTCAAAAACCCGATCGCAAGAAGCTTGACCTTGTTTAAAATCGCTATAATTACTGGTCGTTAAAGAAATGGGATCAATTAATAAGGCGACGGCTGCAATATAACTGATAAACCCACTTCCGGTTAAATTCCCTTGGGAAATCTGCCAACCGCCTAAGAAGAATAAAAATACCACGCTCATTGCTTCTAAAAAACCGACTACCACAAATTGCAAGGCTTTAATTTGTTCGGCTAAATATTTGGCGCGGCGGTTTTGTTCGGCTTCTAAACTAAAGCGATGAATTTCATACTCTTCAGCAGCAAAGGCTTGTACAGAACGAATGCCATTTAAAACTTCCGTTAGCAGAGACGCTAAATTAGAAACTCGGTTTTGACTGTGGCGCGTAAAGGTTAATAATTTTTCCCCAAACCAACCAATTAAAATCGCCATAAACGGCGCAATAATTAAAGTAGCTAAGGTGAGTTGCCAATTGAGATAAATCATATATCCCAAAACAACAATTAATTGTAAAATACAGGGAATAAATTGATGAAAAAATTTATTAATGACTTCCCCAACTCGATCAACATCTTCTGTTAATCGATAGGCAAGATCTCCTGTTTTTGCGGTTTCAAAATAACCGATACTGAGGCGTTGTAAATGGGAATAAACTTGTTTTCTTAAGTCTAAGGCAATGGTTAAAGCGGCTTTTGCCATTAAGGTATCTTGGCCGTATTGGACAGTACCCCGAACCAAGAATACAACGGCGGCAACGCCTGCTAATTGAGCGATCGCAGCAATATTTCCTTGACCAATATACCCCGCCATTTCCCCTGCTAACCAAGCCAATAACGGCCAAAAAACCGTAAAAGCGAGGGTACAAACGAGTGCTTTCGCAATGGTTTTTCCTTGGGTGCGAATATAAGGAATGAGTTGCCAGTAACTAGAGGAAGGTTTTTCTTTCAAGTTGCGATCGCCCAAACTGTTTTAATTAAATTACCAGATTTTATCAGAATTTAGGGTGACATCAGTTAATCCCTTCTGCAATTTATTCTAAAATGCTTCCTCCGAATTGATAATAAACCCCCCAAATTGCCATTGCTCTTAAATAATGGCTGGCGCGAAATGTTCCCGCAGCCGTGATCGCTTCAGGGGTTCTAAATTGTAAGCCATTCTCATAAATTTGCTTAACCACAACTTCCGTTAATTTCAAGGCTTCTTCTTTCATTCCCATTTGTATTAAAAACGCAGCTAACCCAAAATTAATTCCTGTCCAAACTTCTAACGGATGGGTATCATTCGGGTTAACGGCTTCTCCAGTCGGTCTAACCCCATTGGCGGCGCCAAATTGTCCATTATGAAACTTTTTAAAACAAGATTCATAAACGGTTTTTAAGGCAGAAATCGCGCAATCTTCAGGAACAATATCGGCTAATCCTAATAATCTCGCATAAAATTGACCACATAGTTGATCCGCCATGACCACATCAGAACCGCTTTGACTATCTAAGCGATAATATTCCCCATTCCAAAGAATTTTTTGATATAACGGTTTAGATTGTTCTAACCAAGATTGATAAATTGGAATTAAATCTTGGGGAGAAGGAGTCACGGGTTCAGAAAATTTTGCTTTTTCTAAACAGTTAGCAATCTCAATCACCGCTTCTAATGCGGCTAACCATAACCCCCCACAATAAGCACTAATTCCTTGCAATCTCCAATCATCAAAGGTTTGATCCGGTGCGCCACTATTTTCGGGAATTCCATCTTGATCGAGATCAAAGGTTTTCAGATAGTTTAACGTTTCTACAATGGCGGGCCAACAATCTTTTAAAAATTCATAATCAGTTTTCCCAGTTAAGTAGAAATCTCGATAAACTTGCAAAACAAAATCACAAGGTAAATCCTTCCATAAGTTACAATCTTGATAGCTGGTATAGTTGGTTTTTTCCCAGGGATGTTCATTCGGCGCGCCTAAATCATGGGGGGTGGCACCTGTTGCTTTGCGAATGGCTTTCGCTTGATTATAGCCAATAATTCGAGGGGTTTTATCCCCTTGAGAAATGGCACGGGAATATGCAATGAGGACAGATTTTTCTAATTTCGGCCATAACATTAGGAGCGAAAATGACCCATACAAGCGCACATCTAAACTTTCATACCACCGATAATCTAAACATTCTAAAACCCCAAATTGTCCCATTGGATCACGTTCATCTGCGGCACTCCACAACGCACCCCCATCACTCAGTAAATATAACTCATTAAACAACGCCATTTTGAACCAGTTAGGTAAATCTTGACGTTGTAAAATGGGGTTTTGCCAAGCTTCAATATTTTCTTTCCAACTGTCGGAATGCTTCATTGCTGTTCTAATCATTGACCAAGAATTCCGACCACTGCGACCAAAAAAATCGGTATAGCGACGATAATAATTAATCCCAGAGGCAAATTCGGTAACGGGTAAATCCCAAGCTAAATAAAAGGGAATTTTCCGTGTTTTTCCGGGTCGAATGGTAAATTTAACCGCTAAAGCAACAGCAATTTGTTCATTTTTTGATGCGGGATGTTCATTTTCTGCGTCTAAAAGGGTGCCATCTTCTGCAAAATATTTCCAAATTTCTTCTCCGGTTCCTTTCGGGTTCCAACGTCCATGATAATAGACTTCAACGGCGGGATTTGTAATGGTTGCGATCGCAATTTGTCCGTCGCCTTCTTGCGGTTCTTCATGGGTGGTGAGACGCGTCATAACACACCCCACTCGATGGAAATCTTCCACATATCGATTTACATTTCCCGCGCTTTCTTCCCAACGAGATTGATATTCATAAACCGGACTTCCATCATCTCTGACTTTAACTTCAGGAACATCTAACGCATTGGTAAACCAACCAATCGTATTTTGCCACGTTAATAAAATACTAAGGGTGATGGGTTCATCCGTTGGGTTATAAGCTGTCCATTCAAA
>JBMDYE010000288.1:0-2221 GCA_048595135.1 Planktothrix sp.
AGTTCATCTCAACCAATTAAAGATATAGCAGAGAACATACTCAATGATTATCTAGAGAAATCTGAAGTTAGCCAATTAACATCAGCAACTAAGTTCATGCCCTTTCGTTCTAAGTTTAGTAGCTACTTTTCTAAAATCGAAGTAGTTTATGAAGAATTCTTTTTTGAAGTAATTAATCAAATATCAACAATAGAACCACGATTTACTTTTGCCTACTTAATTGATGAATTAGATTCATTACAAAACTATCCTAATGAGCTTCAGGAAACAAGATCTCTTATAAAGGCTTTAATTAAGAGAGCATCTCAACAATTTCGTTCAAAAATTCGTCTTCTGATTTATCTTGTTGGAACATCAAATAACATAGAGAGTTTCATTAATGAAGATTCTGTGATAGAAAGCCTCGTTGGGAATTCAGTTATTAATCTAAACAAAGGGTACGGAAATGAATTTGAAATGATCAGAGCTAAAATTGATGCACGTATTCAAGGAGCCTTTAAAGGATATAAAAATTTTGATCAAGCATGGCAAGAAATCCAAAATATACCATTAAATCCTGCTCAAAACTTGAGAAGCTTTTGTAAAGAATACGCGACAGCAGTTCTAGAGATACATATAAAGCATTTTAGTGAAGAACCTGAAAAAAGTTTTGAAGGAAATGCACGTGATTTAGAAAAAGCGCAATGTGAACAGAAGTGGCAAACCCATCTCAACAAAAAATCATATGCTTTATCTTCAGTTTCTACGACAACTGTACTTGAAGGTCATGCTTTTGATTGTTATATAGAATTACGCCACAACAATGCCTGCGTTGCTAGAGCCTTCGGTGAAGCGAAAAACTATGAACTTTTAAGTAGTCATCTAGAAACTTTTAATAAATGGTTGGAAGATGTGAAATTTAAACCTTCGACTACTGATGGGACACCACCTGATCTTGCCTTTCTAATTGCTCCTTCTTGTCCTTCTCTTTTGCAGCGAAAACTAGAGATTAAAAACATCTATTTTATAGAGGCTAATAAGGTAGTTACCCCTTTGACTAATAATAATGAATTAGACAAAATATCTATACAGCCTAATCAGGTAGTTACTCATCTGGTTAATAATAAAACAGAAAACATAACTTCAGGTGTGGATATTAATACTGCTGAAAAAGGTTTAATCGTTAATGCCTTTCACAGAAGTAGAATTAGAGAAACAAAAATCGATCAGTTGATTCAACTTAGAAGGAGTAAATTTTATAAAAATTTGGATGAACTAGCGACTGATTTAAAATTGACTCAAAATGCCAAGCAAAAACTACAAAAAAAGGTTGATGAGGGAGAAATTTACTTCTCAGTACCCAGCACATAAGCGGAAGCTACTAGAAATATTATCTATGAAACTCCATCCATTTAGATCGCTATCTTGGCTGAAGCCTTACCCGAATTGTCACCCAAGACGCCTTTGCCAGTTGCTCACGCATCATCTGTTCATCTCTGGCTTTCTCCTTGAGAATACGTCCCTCAAATACCACCGTCACCTGATCAGACTGGAAACACCAAGGCTCTACCGATAACTGAGTTGGATCATTATTTATTGGCATCAACGTTAACGTGGTTTCTCCCGTTGCTGAGGGAACTTGCTCAAACTGCTGCTGTTTAGTCACACCCATACAAATACCCAGCGATAACGCATCAAAGGTGGCGATTAGTTTTTGATTGCGGGCGATCGCATCTGGGGTAACATAACCTTCATAAGCCGGATCTTGCCCTAACTGCTGAATCAGATCTTGTTGAAATTCCTTCTCCTGTTTCAAAAACGCCTCAACCACCTTTTTTGATTCCGGTGACTTTTTCCAGTGGGTAAACCGTTCATATAACCTCGTCCCATGTAGCGACACCAATAGCGTTGCATACCGTCCCATCGGCATAGCTAATTGTTTTGCTCCCGCCCATAATTGAGTATGAACCGACGGCGCAACTTCCATAAAACTATGAGGATAACCCGTCTCAGGATTAAACGTCGGCGCCGCTTCCCAAGGCAACCACCCAATATCATGCTGTTCCGCACCTAAACAAACCGCTTCAAAAGGCTCCAGACGACCAAACTGTTCATTTCCCCAAACCTGAGCCAGTTGTCCCGAAACCCAAGCATGGGTCGGTTGAGTAATGCAAATTCGATCTTCCCCAATGGTGCGATACAACATGACCTTAATTTCCAGAATCCCTATTTTCCCACAGTA
>JBMDYE010000289.1:0-4606 GCA_048595135.1 Planktothrix sp.
TCAGACTGCGATTGTCTGCAATCTTAAGGTTTTCTGTTGAGACAGATTCAGGAAGTGACCCTTTACCAGTGAATTTTCACCAGTACCCTGAAAAATTTTCTATTTATAGAGTTCTGTGGCCAGACGGAAGGCTAAAATGCCAGGAATCAATGCAACTACTAGCGCGATGTACACTTGAGTATCTGATAAAGACATCGTTCAATAACTCCTTGATAAAATCAGATCATCGTTCCCCAATGTCAACCAAAGCGCGGTTTTTGGAAAGATTTTGTCATAAAAGTTGACTTTTACAGTCATCAGTCACCAGTCATCAGTCATCAGTCATCAGTCATCAGTCATCAGTCATCAGTAAATAAATTCTCCCTCCGCTCCCTCCGCTCCCCCTGCTCCCTCCGCTCCCCCTGCTCCCTCCGCTCCCTCCGCTCCCTCCGCTCCCCCTGCCTCCTCGTGACTGTAAAAGCCGGGTTTAAGTTAAGCTATGTTAAGGAGGCTCTAACAAACTTTGACCTTTAACCGAAATTCGGTGAATCAGGGGCTTGTGCTAGCGATCGCTAGGAAGCATAGAGACTCAACCATAACTGAAAGCTAGGACACTATAGGAACAATTAATCGCTAATGCTAGATTTAGATCAAGTTTTTGAATTTTCTCGTAATTTAGAGTTAAACCTATTATTATTACTTCCCATTTTAGTCGCCTTAGAAGCAGTGTTATCAGCAGATAATGCGATCGCCTTAGCTTCCATTTCCTGTGGATTAGAAGATCCTAAACTTCAAAATAAAGCTCTGAATATTGGTTTAATCTTAGCATTTGTTTTAAGAATTTCTTTAATTGTAACCGCCACTTGGGTCATTAAATTCTGGCAGTTTGAGCTATTAGGCGCGCTCTACTTACTCTGGCTTGTCTTCAACTATTTTCTCAACAAATCCGGGGAAGAAGACGACGAAAAATCCGCGGCTCGTTATACCTCTTTATGGCAAGTGATTCCCCTCATTGCCATTACCGATCTAGCCTTTTCCTTAGATAGTGTTACCGCTGCGATCGCCATTTCAGATCGAGCTTGGCTGGTGATTACAGGCGCGACCATCGGAATCGTAATCCTGCGATTTATGGCGAGTCTATTTATTCGATGGTTAAAAGAATATACCTACTTAGAAACCGCTGGATATCTCACCGTTGGCTTAGTTGGATTGCGTTTATTAATGCGCGTAATTAACAACCAACTTGTTCCCCCAGAATGGCTAATGATTGTTGTCACCCTTGCCATGTTTACCTGGGGTTTTTCTCAGCGAGTCACAGAGTAGAAAGAGAGCGGAGGGAGCGGGGGAAGACAAGGGGACAAGGGGACAAGGAGACTATTCTTCCTTCTTCCTTCTTCCTTCTTCCTCCTGCCTCCTGCCTTCTTACTCAACTAACCAAGGTTTCTGAGCAGGTTCCCAATGGGCTAATTCTTCGTCTTTGAACCAAAGGCCAATTTCCCGTTGAGCGGTTTCGATCGCATCGGAACCATGAATAATATTCCGACCAATGCTAATGGCAAAATCACCCCGAATGGTTCCCGGTTCAGCCGTTAAAGGGTTGGTTGCGCCGATAATTTTCCGGGCGGACGCGACGACCCCATCGCCTTCCCACACCATGGCTACCAAGGGGCCAGAAGTAATAAAGGAAACTAAATCATTGAAAAACGGTCTTTCTTTGTGGATTTCGTAGTGCTTTTCAGCTAACTCGCGACTCGCGATCATCAGCTTTAACCCAATGAGGGTAAATCCTTTCGCCTCAAACCGACCGATAATTTCGCCCGTCAGTCCACGTTGAACGCCATCGGGTTTGATCGCAATAAATGTCCGTTCCAAGCTACTCTCCTAAAATTTATGAACGCCTACAGGATTAAGATTACCGTATCCTTGGTCACAGATACAGGGTGAGTTAGTCGCCCAAATCGTTAAACTTTCTGATTAATGTAACAGTAAGGATTGAAAAATATGGAACTCAACGCCATGACCTCAACTTCAAAAATGGAAAATGTTTCTGCTGACCCCGTAGTACCACCCACCTCAACGGTTAATTCGCCTCAACTGCCCTTAAAAAAAGCTTGGACAATAGAAGATAGTGAAAAATTGTACCGCATTCAAGGATGGGGTGATCCGTATTTTTCGATTAATGCCGCAGGTCGGGTCACGGTTTCTCCAAAAGCCGATCGCGGCGGTTCATTAGATTTATGTAATTTAGTCGAAGCTCTCAAACGGCGCAATATTGAACTGCCTTTATTAATTCGGTTTCCTGATATTCTCGAAGATCGAATTGAGCGATTAAACGCTTGTTTTGCTAAAGCGATCGCTCGTTACAATTACCCCGGCGTTTATCGAGGGGTTTATCCGGTTAAATGCAACCAAGAACGGCATTTACTCGAAGATTTAGTGCGGTTTGGGAAACCCTATCATTTTGGCTTAGAAGCGGGATCAAAGCCGGAATTATTAATCGCGCTAGCGTTATTAAAAACACCGGGTTCTTTACTGATTTGTAATGGCTATAAAGACCAAGAATATATTGAAACCGCCATGTTAGCCCAACGGTTAGGGCGGACAGCTATTATTGTGATTGAACAACTCGAAGAAGTGGGTTTAGTCCTTGAAGTCAGCCGTCAATTAGGCATTCGTCCGACTTTGGGGGTTCGTGCCAAACTCAGTACAAAAGGCGTCGGACGTTGGGGGGTTTCAACGGGCGATCGCGCTAAATTTGGCTTAACAATTCCTGAAATTATGCAAGCAGTTGATCAACTCAAAAATGCGGAAATGTTAGATTGTTTACAACTGCTTCATTTCCATATTGGTTCGCAAATTTCCTCGATTAGTGTGCTGAAAGATGCCCTTCAAGAAGCGGGTCAAATTTATGTAGAATTAGCTCAACTGGGGGCGAAAATGCAATATCTGGATGTGGGGGGTGGTTTAGGGGTTGATTATGATGGGTCAAAAACGAATTTTCATGCCTCTAAAAACTACAATATGCAAAATTATGCTAATGATGTAGTCGCAGAAATTAAAGAAGCTTGTGAAGAACGAAAATTACCAGTTCCGACATTAATTAGTGAAAGTGGACGGGCGATCGCTTCTCATCAATCGGTTTTGGTTTTTGATGTTTTAGGAACCAGCGATATTCCCGTTGATGAACCGCCAGAAATTCTAGATACTGACCATTTAATTCTAAGAAATCTTAGAGATACTTACCAGGCAATTAGTGAAGAAAACTATCAAGAAGCTTATCATGATGCAACTCAGTTTAAAGGAGAAGCGATTAGTTTATTTAACTTTGGTTATTTAAGTTTACGCGATCGCGCCAAAGCTGAAAAATTATATTGGGCTTGTTGCCGAAAAATTCTCAAAATTGTCAGACATTCCGATTATGTTCCTGATGATTTAGAAGATTTGGAAAAAATCATGGCTTCTATTTATTATGTCAATCTTTCCGTCTTCAAATCTGCCCCGGATTGTTGGGCAATTGATCAATTATTCCCGATTATGCCGATTCATCGGTTAGATGAAGAACCCACAGAACGAGCGACTTTAGCGGATTTAACCTGTGATAGCGATGGCAAAATTGATCAATTTATTGATCTCCGAGATATCAAATATGTTCTGGAATTACATTCGTTAAATCATCAGAGCAATTCTCAGAAAAAAGGGAATGAAAAAGAGCCTTATTATTTAGGAATGTTCCTAGCGGGGGCTTATCAAGAAATTATGGGAAATCTCCATAATTTATTCGGCGACACGAATGTTGTTCATATTAAATTAACTCCCCAAGGTTATCAAATTGAATACATTGTCAAAGGAGATACCATGAAAGAAGTGTTAGGCTATGTTCAGTATGATGAAGAAGATTTAGTGGAAAGTATTCGTCGTCAAACAGAATATGCTTTAGAAAACAATTACATCACCTTAGAAGAATCTCAACTGCTGTTACAAAATTATGAACGCAGTTTACAGCGATACACTTATTTGCATTAATAACAAGCAGTAAAAAACCGGGTTTCTTAAGAAAAATACTTGATTTTATTCCCTTAAAAAGTCTTAGAAACCCGGTTTCTGGGTCACTCCTTGTTACAAAAGCAATCTCAAGGTTTTTGTTTACTCTTTTGGTAGATGAAGTTACATATTAAGCTTCGTTAGGATTAATTTAGAGATTCTTTCATGGAGGCTAAATTATGGTTGCTAGCGGAACAAAAAAAGCAATTAGCGATTTAGAGTATGATTTACTCGCCGTTTTAAAAAACAAATCCGAAGCCGTTGAGCTTTATAACACCTATAAACAAGATGCTGAAAAAATCGGTTCTCAGCCCTGCGCCCAACTTTTTGACAAGTTACAACAAACAGAAATGCAGCAAGTTGAAGAAATTCGTCATCACCTTCAACAAGTCATGCAAAACGGCAAAATGTAAAGCTTAATCAGTCACCAGTCAGTAGAGACGCGCCCAGGCGAAGCCATACCGAAGGTTATTGGCGCGTCTGTACCCAGTCACCAGTCAGTAGAGACGCGCCATGGCGCGTCTGTACCCAGTCATCAGTCATCAGTCACCAGTTAATAAATTCTCTCCTTGTCTCCTTGTCCCCT
>JBMDYE010000290.1:0-1602 GCA_048595135.1 Planktothrix sp.
TCTCACCCAGGATGTCGTTGAACAAGTGGCAGATTATTTGATTCATTTAGGTAGCAGACTCAAACCCAATCAAAGACCTCTACTGATTACCCGAAATTTATCTAATTTAGTTTTGGATCAACTGTTAGAGAGAAACATTGAATTTATTGATGTTAATGGGAATATTTATCTGAATAGCCCAGGAATTTATGTGTTGGTTCGTAAACAAGCTTCAAAATCTACTAAAAATAAGTCTTTAGAACTGACCATTGCTGCTTTGCAAGTGATGTATGCCTTACTTAGCCAGCCCAATCCTTTATTAGATGGACAAATTGCTGACATTTCTGGTGTCACTTCAAAAACAGTGAAAAGCACTTTAAAAAAACTTCAAGAGTTAGATTACATCACTTCCAAAAACGGAAAATATAAAATTATTAATTATGTCAAACTTCTTGAGAGGTGGGAGTTAGGATATTCAGAAAGATTATATTCAAAATTACTAATTGGAACATTTAGTTTAGTTGGCAAACGGAATTTTTCAGACATCGAAGATGAGCTAAAAGAATATGCAGAGCAATATCACTATCTAATTGGTGGTGAGCTTGCTGCCTCAATTCTAACTGACTATCTTCGTCCGATTAGCGCAATACTGCATTTAGATAAAAATGTTGATTACCGCCAGATAGCAGTTAAGCTAAAACTCAAGCCTGATCCTGAAGGAAATATTGCCTTGCTGGAACGGTTTGGAGATGACAATTATTATCAAAACGACTTGGGAAAATTGAATAAGAACATTGTTCATCCCTTATTCATTCACGCAGAGTTAGTACGGACGGGTAATAGCCGATTAAAAGAAACTGCTAGACTGGTTTATGATCGCTATATTGAGGAGATAGCTCAAAAAAATGATTAGTTCTAACGAGAAGCAGCTTTTAACTGATTTAGTTAATATTGTGAGTGCATTAAAGTTACCCATGATTGTAGTTGGTGCGGGAGCTAAGTTATTGATCTTTGACCAGAAATTTGGCAAAGGGAGAGGAACTAAGGATTGGGATGTGGCGATATCTATAGAGAGTTGGGACATCTATCAAAAACTTCGTGAAAATTTAATGGGTGGTGATTCTCCTCGTTTCCGACCCACAAAAAACACTCATAAATTTATCCATATAGAAACTAATATTGAGGTTGATATCGTACCCTTTGGAGAAATTGGTGAACCTGACAAAGAGATTGTTTGGCCTGATAGTGGTAATCCCATGAATATTTTAGGTTTTTCTGAAGCTCTCTTATCCGCAACAACTGCTAGTATTGATGAGTTGGAAATTCCAGTGATTGATACGCCAGCTTTTATAGTTCTCAAAGTTTTTGCTTGGGGAGATCGAGGAGAAAGGACTAACAAAGATTTAGACGACATTAAAGAGATCTTATCAAAGTACAATGACGAGGAACGGGTATATGAAGAATTAGTGGATGAGCTTGTAGAGGGAGTGGTTGACTTTGTTGATGCCGATATTTACTTACTAGGGCAAGATATTAATAGAATACTGCAAGAAAAAACTAGAGTTGAGTTAAATTTATTGTTGGAACAGTTGATTGAAAGTTTAAATTCGGATAAGCAAGAAA
>JBMDYE010000291.1:0-7104 GCA_048595135.1 Planktothrix sp.
GGGAGCAGGGGAAGAAATTTATTCTTAATTCTGACTCCTGACTCCTCTTCTTAATTCTTAATTCTTAATTCCTCCTTATGCGGTTTTCAACCAGTCAAAAATTTTATCCAACTGTTCTAGGGTGACTAAACCGTATTGCCACAATGTCATGGATAAAGGACTTGCATCAATATAAATTTGCTGTTTTTCAGAACCTTGATTGACCCGTTCAGCCATTGCGATTGAAGCTGGAGAAAGGGATAAATCTTCTTGTAAAAAGCGTATAAATCTAGAGTAGGTGCTTGGTGTCATTTTGACTTTCACCTCCTAATGTTGGACACCTCAAGTGGACAAAAACAAAAATTTGTTTATTAAATGGAGTTGCTTTAAGCCTGTTTTTAATCATTGGAAAGCTACTGAAGCTGATATAAAATTTCTTCAGAGCAATTGATATTTTGTTGTATTGCCATTAAGTAACAACTAGCTGCTACTCATACAACCTTTAGAACGGCTGGCTTCTCACGCATCTACAGCAGTAGAAAATTGAATTCCGCACAAATTTAAAATAGCTAGATTTGATTCTATTCCTTGCTAGTTTTGTGAACTTATTACTAACAAGTAGAACAAATTTAGCGATTTAGATTAATCTGCCATCGGGTGGAATAGCTACCCTGTCTATCGACAGAAATTGCTGAATTCCAATCTGACTCAGGCAACATTGAATGGTATTGGAACCCTATCTCGCTGACTGAAGCGAATTTCACTTAAGCTTTGCCTAAACAATCAATAAAGATTGTCACGGAATTTTCTCCCAGGCTGGCTTTAACCTCTCACACCTAATCATGACAACCAACTGCCTACAGGATCGCAAGGGTACGCTTAACAGTTGCTCGGAATAGACACATTAGCAGATTTTCTTCTGCTTGTGTAGATCTTCTTCCTAAATTTTTAGCAAACTTAATGAACTTTTGTAAAGCTTTTGACGGAAATCTTTTATCGAGAACCCTCTAAAAACTGAATCGGGATGCGATCGCCTACTTTCACCCCCAGTTCTTGAGACCGTCCGCCACCGAGTTCAATGACCGTATCCACTGGAACGTCAGGGCCATAGGAGGGACAAGGATCTTGTTGACAGGGTGGGGCATTAACCTGAATCCCTTTAACCACTCCGTTACGGAGAAAAATCATATCTAAGGGAATTTTGCAGTTTTTCATCCAAAACCCGACAATCCGGGGACGTTCAAAGGGAAATAACATCCCCCGATCTGGGGCTAAACTGGTTCTGAACATCAATCCTAATGCTTGCTGTTGGGGGGTTTTCGCCACTTCAAGCTGAATTATTTCTGGGCCTATTTTTGCTTGCGCCGTAATCGGTAACATTTGACCTGGGTTTTCTTGGGTTTGTACCGGAGATTGAGAAATCTGAGTGACCCCATTGAACGGTGGTGGATACGCCACCGAGAATAACACGGTTAACCCGACTCCCAAACCCATTAAAACTAAAGTTTTCAGTGAAGAAGTCGTCATCTCAAACCCCTCATTCACAATTAATCATTCTTGCTATCATCACCCGTGAAAATCAGCCGCAGTCTCAAATTGTATAGCACGGAACAGGAAATCGGGAAGAGGGGGGAGCGGGGGGAGATAATTTTCCTATTTCCTTTTTCTTGCCCTCTGTGGCTTGACTTCTGCTATAAAAAAACCTGGTTGTGGAAACCAGGTGATTGAATTCAATTGTTTTTGAGACAAACCTGGGTTTAGAAACGGAATTGAGTCCGCAGGGTTCCAACCACAATGGTGTTGTTGTTGTCGTTGTGTTCAGGATTGGTGACAACGTAGAAACCCGGAGTAATGGAAATGTATTCGCTGAAGGGGAAACGATAGAACCCTTCAATGTGGATCGAAGTATCGTTATCTTCTAAAGCACCAATATCGTGACTGGTGACTTTAGGAGGCATCCCAACGATTAAAGCTCCGGTATCTCCCTCACGCAACACATCGGGGAATCCTAAAACCACAGCCCAGTTAATAATCGTGGCATCTGCATCTCCACCACTGCGCTGATTCGCCCAAGTTGCCCCGAACCAACCGCCGAGAGAGAAGCTCCGGGCAACTCTCCAGTTAGCTTGGAAACCTACGTTATCCGAAGTTGTTGCGTTATCACCAAAGGGACGGTTGGCAATCCAACTTCCGGTTCCGCCCGTCACAAAGACATTATCTTTGGCGAAGTAACGACGGTTGTAGTCAATGGCGAAGCCTAAGTTGCTTCTGGGAACGAAAACCAACTGCGCCATTGCACTATGCGTCCCGTTAAATAAACCCCGACCTTCGCGAGGATCAGTGGAGAAAGCTCCGTCTGCTAAGTAACCAAGGTTCAACTTGATTTTGCTATTGAAGGCATATTCCAGACCTACACCTGTACCCTCTGGGCCTCGGAAGGTGGTGGGGTTGGAACGTCCAAAACGGGAAATAGAACCCGCACCTTCATCCCCAAAGGGGGTCAGCACGTCTTGAACGTCATCTAATGCTAGACCTTGACCCCCAATCCAAACTAAACCTTTTCCATTCGCGATCGGGAAGCGATAAGCTAGGGTATCGAGGAATACTCGCTGCTCTTGGCCGCCATCAATAATGGTACGAGCCATCGGCGTATTGTATAAATCAAAATCGCTCAGGACAGGCAGATCTTGAGCTTGTAAACGAGTTCTTAATAAATCCCGTCCGGTGAAGCTGGTATCGAAGTTTAAGCGAACCCGATAGCCGAGATAGGCTTCGACCGGATCATCTTCTTCATGGGCAAAGGTACCCAATACATTGTCTGTTGCGCGATCGCCTTCACCATCCGCCGCAAAGAAGAGAACTTCCCCGCGCAGTTTGGTGGTGGTGGAGAATTGGTTGGCTTCTAATTCCCCAACGCGAGATTCTAATGCAATTACCCGTCCCCGCAGACTGGCTAACTCGGCAGCGAATTCTTCCATCAGGGCTTGTAACTTAGCCAAGTCCTCACGGGTTACTAAATCACTTGTAGAGGCATTAATAAGTTCGTTAATCCGTTCTAAACAGGCGTTAACCCCGGCGGCAAATTCAAAACGAGTTAAAGCCCGATTTCCTTTGTAGGTTCCATCGGGATATCCAGCGATACAGCCATAACGTTCCACTAATGATTGCAGAGCTTGGAACGCCCAATCGGTCGGCTGAACGTCAGATAATTGGGAAACGGAGGTAACTTGCGCTTGCCGTTTGTTGCCTCTTCCTTCGCGACCATATTGGTTAAGCTGCTGGATCACCTCAGCATTGGTTGAGGTTTCAGGCTGGGGTGCTGCATCCAGGTCAGCAACAGGAATTTCAGTATTAGCACGAGTTTCAATGCCTCTACTCGGCTCAACGCCTGCTGCATGGGGGTTTACAGGAACCTGAGATAACTGTTGCGGTTGAGATAGGGTCAATGTGTCCAACGGAGTCACAGTGACTTTCTCATTGATGCTTAACTCAGGTTGAGTCGGTTCCTGAGCAATTTCGGTTGTTTCAGGTGTTTCAGGGGTTTGGGTTGCGGCTGCGATCGCAGTGGGTTGAGCCTCAGTCACAGGTAACTCGGCAAAAGCAGCCGTTGGAGCCACTAGACTTGCTCCTAAGACAGCAGGACTGAGTAGCCATGCTTTCAGTAGAATCTTCGACACTCTATTTGCTCCTCACACAGGTCTAGGTTTGTTGACAGTCCTTGTACTCAAGGAAGGTTCTTGTTTCCTTGGGTTTGTCCTTGGCTTAGTCAGTCAAGCTGCTTAAACCTCGTCCAGATTCCCCTCCACAAGCGATTATTTTATACTCTACGCTCTGTCTTAGCGTGGAGTTCCCAGAAAATCAATTTTAAGTTTGACACAAGATCGGAAAAAACACTCATCCGGTTTCACCCCGAAAGAGCCTTTTTTCCTAACCCTTAGATTCAGGACAGCCGTTTTTACCATCCTGACGGGTGATTTATTTTATCAAGTCTGCCCCCATTCTACCTGAATTTATTCCAGGCGCTTCGCCAATTTCCGTACAGGGTCGGCTTGGCGATCAGAAAAACTCAGTTTCTATTGACTATTGAATTAAGCGTCGAATTTTCCCATAAGCGGCATAGGATTTTCCATCGGATGACTCGCGCACCTCAACCACCACATACACCACCCCCTCCGCTCTAATATCACGGGTAAATCTAATATTAAAATCTGGATTATACCCATCGGAAACGACTCTCGCCCGCAGTTTACTCCCTTCTTTCACACATTGAATAATCACCCCATCTCCGACGGTATCGGTTGTTTCTAAATCCGCAAAGGTTTTCGGCGCTTTTGCCGCTTGTAAATTAGCAGGTTTTGAAGTTTTCTTCGTTCCGGCTGCTCGTTCTTCTCCGGGTTTAACGAGCCGTTTAATCGTACCACAAGCGCGATAAAAATCCCCATTGGCTGAAGGTTTAATTTCTTCAACAATATAAGTCACCCCTTCTTCTCGAAGGTGGCGAGGAAACTGCACATTAAACTCTGAATTATACCCCTCAGAAATCACGCGAACTCGTAATTTTCCTTTGTCCCGGATACATTCCACTAACACCCCTTGCTCAAAACTCGAAACCGCTTCTAAGGTATCTGCATCTCCGGCGGTAATTCCGCGTAATTGCAGTTCTTCTCGGTTGCGAGTTCGGGCTTGATAAGATTGATCTCGCATTTCCTTGCGGTTAGCGGTATCAAAACTACGGGTTTCGATCCGTTGAGCATAATATTCTAATTGTTCGATTTCTTCTGCAATTTCAAAGATTTCATTTAAGAGTTTTTGCTGTAAATCTTGAACCGCCGACCGTAATTTTTCCGCTGCTTGTTGATATTGTCCTGCGTCGTTTAGGGCGATCGCTTCTTCTTTCACTTGAGCAATACGCAGTTTACTGGTTTGTTCAAAAACGGATTGATCCGGCTGAACTTGACTCGCTTCCGTTTCAGAAGCAACAGTTAATTCAATTAAAACTTGATTCGTTAATTGTTCAATTACTCCGTCAACAATGGTTTGATATTGATAATTTACTGTCATTACTGGAAGCTTACCGGAATTTGTTTGGGGCGGAATGGTTAACTGAAGGGCTAACTGTTTTGCTTCCACTTCATAAACATCCCCAATCAAAATTTCTAAGTTTTGGTTAACTTTCTGAGAGCGATAATTATTGAGAATTTCCGTAATTTCAACGGAATTTTCAGGTTGTAAGGTAACAGTTAAATTTTGACCAACAACAGAGGTTAAACTTTCCAATTCAATCCGAAATACATCCGTTGCTTCATCGGGTGATTGGATAAAATAAAAGTTACCTCCCGCCGCATCTGCCATTGCAATGAGTAAATCTTCATTAAAATAGGTTCCAAACCCCAAAGTGGTTGTGACAATCCCTTGTTCGGCTTGTTTTTGGGCAGTTTTCGTCAGAACTTGGGGGTCAGTAATTCCCAGATTGGCTTGACCATCGGTTAATAATAAAACCCGGTTCAAACGTTCGCCATTCTGTTGTGATTTAACTTGTTCACAGCCTAACAACCATCCCCCACTTAAATTGGTACAACCTCCCGCTTTAATTTTGCCAATTGTTTGACTAATTTGGGCTTGATCTTTGACGGGTTGAGGTGGTAAGATAACATCAGCCGTATCATCATAAATAATAACTGAAAGAATATCGTCTTCATTGAGAAATTCAACTAATTTTTGAGCCGCTTTAATGGCATAACGTAAGGGTTGACCTGCCATTGAACCCGACCGATCAATCACTAAACTTAAGTTCAACGGACGACGAGACGATGGCTGTGTTTTCTGATCGGCATTAAAGTTTAAAATTAAATCAACGGTTGCAGTGGTCTGAGTGGCAATAACGGGGTGAGAAAAAGAATAATTAACTTTCATCATGTTTAAGCCCCTCCCATTTTAAATAAAATATTCGGGTGATTGACCGGGAATCTCTTCACTTGATCCAGAATAACCTTTCTTTTCATCAACTGGGGTAAACGCTCGATCAAGGGTAACAAAGTGAAAAATAAGAGGAATTTACAAAAGTTAATTTTCTTTTTCCAGACTTAATTATCTCTCAATCTCCACCCAACCAACTGGAAATAAAATCAGATCAGCTATCTGTTCCCTCTGTTTCCCCGCTTTCCCTTTTCCCTCCTCCCTTGTGCGGTAGTGCTGTGATTGTTTTCAACTTGGCTGATCCAGGATGCCAAAAATAAGATAAAAATAGAAAGATGAGAGATGTTTAAAAAAACTTTAGGAGGAGACCAATGGATTTCGATTTCCGTGTAGTTGTCGTGCTGTTACCAATTTTGGTTGCTGGCGGTTGGGCGTTATTCAATATCGGTGCTGCTGCACTCAGACAAGTGAATACGTTTTTAAATAGCAAATCGTAAGATTATTCTGAAAACACCTGATCCCCTCCCTCCATACAACGGGGTGGGGATTTTTTCATCTGTCCTAGCTGAACAATCGGGACTAAAAACCCCGGTTTCTCAGAGAAACTGGGGTTTTGGCTTATACCTGGTGCGATCGCTTGTGACTCGTCTCACCTCGATTGACCGATAGAAATCACAAATAATGATGATAAGCCTCACTCATTGTAGCGATAACGTTCATATTAGATTCGGATTAACGTCACTGAAGGTTGAAAAAAAGTAACAGATAATTTGAATTGTAATCACCAAGGAGCAACACCCATAAAACGAGTGCTGTCACGATCCGACTAAGACTAAGTTTAATCAAACAATAGAACAGTCCGCATCATGTTCTATTTCTTGGTTTAAATGGGTCAAATTGGGGTATTGATGAGCTATGTTTAGGTGTTTTTCCCAGTGGAACAAACAACGGTTTTATATGGATTAATAGCAGCCTTTGGCTGCTTTTTTTTCTCAACGGTAAAGCGTTTAGCCAAACTTAACCGAATTGATAGATTAATTTTAGCGATTAGCCATTTAATTCTAATCATCCCTAAGAAGGATTCCCAAGGGAACTGAGGATTTCTGAACAGTGGGAAGGAATAATTTTAAGATTAGGATTATTTTTATGTAACTGATTCAGTTTTTTTAAGGTATCTCGATAGGCTTGTTTATCGTTAACAATTAGATC
>JBMDYE010000292.1:0-2962 GCA_048595135.1 Planktothrix sp.
TTTTCCCTTGTTCCCAGGTTCTAGCCTGGGAATATTAATTTGAAGGCTCTGTCTTCGAGAAACATCAGGCGGAGCCTGTTTTAGAGGCATTTCTAGGCAGAGCCTAGAAACGAGAGAAATATATAAGCATAATGAAGGAGAAAGGATTTCACCAGTGCCGAAAAAAATTCGAGAACTGAAGAAAATGCTTTTAAAAGCAGGTTTTAGTTATCGTTCTGGTAAAGGTAGTCATACGGTTTGGAGCCATCCCCGTTTACCTTATAGTTTAGTTTTATCGGGAAAAGAAAGCGCAGATGCAGATCGCTATCAAGAACGTGATGTTAGAAATGCACTGAGGGAATTAGAAAATTTAGATCAGGAGGAAAATTAAGCATGAATCATCGATACAGTATCCTGATTCAATGGTCAGATGAAGACAAAAAATATATTGCTAGCTTACCGGAGTTTGGCCCCTATGCTCATACCCATGGAGATAGTTATGCTGAAGCCTTAAAAAACGGAGAAGATGTGTTAGAACTTTTAATTGAGGAATACCAAGTACAAGGACGCTTGTTACCAAAACCCTTAACTGTAGGTTCTTTAGCTATTAATTAATAAGCGCAAAATAGTTAAATATTCCTGATGAAGTCAACGTTCTACAAAACAACAAAAGTGTTACCAGGGAATCGGATTGAGATCCAAACTCCTGAGCTTTCCGTCGGACAAACGGTTGAAATCGTGATTTTGATTTCAGAAGCAACGAGTTCTGATGCTTCTGCTGAAGAACAAATTATTACCTTAGAGCAACGTCAAAATTTTTTAAAGTTACCTTTATCTGAACGTAGACGAATTTTAGAACATCAAGCCGAGATGATGCAGGCTCACTATCAAGAAAATTCTGATCTAAAATTACAGTCGCAATTGTAACTATTATTGAGTACGAATTTTAAGTTAATATTGGCGATCGCATTCAAACCCAACAACAGCAAATCATCCATTGAGAAGGCATTTCGAGGTAGAGCCTAGAAACGAGAGAATTAATTAAAATTAATTTAATATTCTTTTTCAGGGATTTATGAGACAATTAACAGAGACAGTCTGAGGGATGATGTCCTATGGCGACGCTAAACTTGAAACCCACTCATAAACCTGTTAAAGCTTATTATGATGCTTTACAACAGTTTGCAAAATTGGGGGTTTCCCATGAATTAGCGGTTAAGGATGCCTTTGCAGATTTATTAAAAGCTTGTTGTCAACAGTTTGATTTAACGTTAATTCCCGAAAAATCAATTAAATTACCCAATGGTAAAAGTATTCGGGTTGATGGGGCGTTAGTGAGAGATGAAACGCTACAATATGGGATTTGGGAAGCAAAAGATAGTCAAGATAAATTAGACCGAGAAGTTAAACAAAAATTTGCCGTTGGTTATCCTAAAGATAACATTATTTTTCAATCTCCTGGACGGGTGATTTTATGGCAAGGGGGAAAACAAATTTGTGATGAGGATATCACTAAACCGCAAATTTTAGTGGATACCTTAAAGTTATTTTTTGAATATCGAACTCCGGCGATCGCACAATGGGAAACGGCGGCTTCTGAATTTGGCGGACGAGTTAAAGAATTATCGGGTAAGCTGATTAATTTAATTGACACCCAACGGAAAACAAACCCGAAATTTATTCAAGCGTTTAGTGAGTTAACCGAAATTTGCCGTCAAGCCATTAACCCGAATCTTTCTGATGCGGCGGTGGAAGAAATGTTAATTCAGCATCTCCTCACAGAAAGAATTTTTAGACGAATTTTTGATAATGCTGATTTCACCCGTCGCAATATTATTGCGGTAGAAATTGAAAAGGTGATTCAAGCCTTAACGTCTAAATCTTTTAGTCGAGATCATTTTTTAGGAGAAGTTGATTATTTTTATCGCGCGTTAGAAGATGCTGCCCAAACGATTAATGATTATAGCGATAAACAGCATTTTCTGAATACGGTTTATGAGAAGTTCTTTCAAGGGTTTGCGGTTAAAGTTGCGAATACCCATGGAATTGTTTACACGCCGCAACCCATTGTTAATTTTATGGTGAAAAGTGTTGAGGATATTTTACAAAAAGAGTTTGGGAAGTCGTTAAATGATAAAGGCGTGCATATTCTTGATCCGTTTGTGGGGACGGGTAATTTTATTTTACGGGTGATGCAGGAAATTAAAAAAACAGCCCTTCCCCATAAATATGAACATGAATTACACTGCAATGAGGTGATGTTATTACCTTATTATATTGCTTCGATGAATATTGAACATCAATATTTTGAAGCAACGGGAACTTATAAAGCTTTTGAGGGTATTTGTTTAGTTGATACGTTTTCTGATCAACAGGTTCAACAGTTATCTTTATTTACGCCAGAAAATACCGCCAGGGTTCAACGTCAAAGAAATTCACCGATTTTTGTGATTATTGGTAATCCTCCTTATAATGCGTCTCAAGTGAATGAAAATGATAATAATAAAAATCGTAAATATACCAATAAAGATAAAACGGGAATTGATGATCGAGTTGCAGCAACTTATTCTAAAGATTCAAAAGCAACGAATAAAAATGCGCTTTCTGATCCTTATGTTAAAGCATTTCGTTGGGCTTCTGATAGAATTGGAGATGAGGGAATTATTGCTTTAGTTACAAATAATAGTTTTATTAATGAAATTGCTTTTGATGGAATGCGATATAATTTACAAAAAGATTTTGATGTAATCTATATTTTAGATTTAGGTGGGAATGTTAGAAAAAATCCTAAACTTTCAGGAACAACGCATAATGTTTTTGGAATTCAAGTTGGAGTTAGTGTTAATTTACTAATTAGAAAAAAAGATAAGCGATCGCAACCTGGGCAAATTTATTATGCAAGGGTTGATGAGTTTTGGCGGAAAGAAGAAAAATATAACTATTTAAATCAATGTCAGAAATGGGATGGTGTACAATGGCAACT
>JBMDYE010000293.1:0-2632 GCA_048595135.1 Planktothrix sp.
CATCTTCATACAGGGTAAATTCCCCCGTTCCTTTCCATACCCGAATGGTTAACGGATCAACAGGCTGCTCATCAATTGATTGCATTACCGGAGCCATCGGAATAATTGCACCCGCCCGCACATATAACGGCATTCGTTCTAACGGCGCTTCTGCCAAAATATGCGTTGGCCCCTCAAAGGCTTCTCCACTCCACCAGTCATACCAGCGACCCGACGGTAAATAAACCGCCCTGTGTTCCACCCCTGGACGATAAACAGGCGCCGCCATTAACGAAGAACCCAACAACACTTGATCCGCGATGTGATACGTTTTGAGATCTTCGGGGAAATGATACAACAGAGGACGTAAAATCGGCGCACCAGACGTTGCGGCTTCCCAGAACAACGTATAAAGATAGGGAATTAACCGATATCGCAATTCTATATACTCTCGGCAAATCTTTTCCACCCGTTCCCCAAAGACCCAAGGTTCATGTTGAGCCGTACTCAAGGCAGAATGTCCCCGCATTAACGGATAAAGCATCCCGACTTGTATCCAACGGGCAAATAGTTCTGCGGTCGCATTCCCCGCAAACCCGCCAATATCACTCCCGACAAACGCCACACCGGATAACCCTAAATTCGATAACATCGGGAGGGACATTTCTAAATGTTCCCATAACGATTGATTATCCCCTGTCCAAACCGCCGACCAGCGTTGAATACCCGCATACCCTGACCGAGTTAAAACAAAACTGCGTTCGGTAGGTCGTAACTTTTCTAACGCTTGATAGGATGCCTTCGCCATCGATAACCCATACAGGTTATGCACTTCCCGATGGGTGGCTTGTTCTTCTTTTGGCCCCTGAGCCGCATCCAACGGGAACGTGATTTTTTCTCCAGGATCACCAAAAGGACGGTCATCGAGGGCGGGTTCGTTCATATCATTCCAAATTCCCGCCACCCCAACATTGGTTAAGGCTTTATGACAGTCGCCCCACCAGTCGCGCACTTCAGGACGCAGAAAATCAGGGAAAACCGCTTTATCCGGCCAAACATACCCATGAAATAACTGACCATTGGGATGTCGAACAAAATAATCCTTTTCTAGCCCTTCATCAAATACCGCATAATCTGCTTCTGGTTCATATTTCACCCCCGGATCAACAATAGTTACCACTTTAAACCCTTGTTGTTTGAGGTGATCGAGTAATTGTCGGGGTTCCTTGAAACGTTTAGAACTCCAAGTAAAGACTCGATACCCATTCATATAGTCAATATCAAGATGAATCACATCACAAGGAATGCGACGGTTGCGAAATTCTGATGCTAATTTTTCCACAATTTCCGCCGACTCATAACTCCAGCGACATTGATGGTATCCTAACGCCCAACGGGGCGGTAAAGGCATTCGTCCCGTTAACTCGGTATAGGTTTTCAGAATAGTCGCAGGTTCGGGACTATAAATAAGATAGTAATCAAGTTCTGGCCCCTGAGTTTCCATTTTCCAAACGCCCGGTTCTTGGGCGCCGAGATCAAATTGACTCCAAAAGGTTGTATTTAAAAATAATCCATAACCCACCCCAGGACGCAGCGCCATAAAAAAGGGAATGGCTTGATACATATTATCCGTTAGAACATCATAATCAAGGGAATCATGCGTCCAGTTGGTTCTAACTTTTGATTCTTGATCAAGTAAACCCGTGCGTTCTCCAAAGCCATAAAAATGTTCATCGGCTTCTATTTTTTTCCATCCAGCAATGGCACCTTCTCGCCAAGCCACTGCAAATTCTCCATCTTCAGCAAAGGGTTGTCCTGAAGAATCAAAACATTTGATTGAACAAGGATTAAGAGACACCACAACCCGCATTTGTTGGGTTTCAATTTCCACACAGTCGGGTTTTTCTTGAACAGTAAAAGGAACGTTTGCCCATTGTTCATCCGGTTGAGTCACCGCCCAAGAACGTCGCGGAGAAAATTCGCCCGTTGGGGTAACTCGAACTCGAATTAAATTATCCGCTAATATGCTAATACTCAGACAAGGTATCCCACAGTGGAACAAAATTTGCTGATCCTGACGTTCGATGGATTCGACGGCGCCGAGGGTTCTCCAAGCAGGTTGGGTGGTGTGAAGTTGTCCGAAGTATTGCGGCATATTTTCTATTAATTCCTAAAATATTTTACTAATAATTTAACAACCTATCCAAAAACCCAGTTTCTTGAATCTCCTGGATAAGTCCTGATTTTAATTAAGCTTTCTTCTCAAAAAAGTTAACACAATCTGCTCTAAAAATTTTCTATCTAAAGGAGGGATCAGTCATCAGTCACCAGTCATCAGTCACCAGTCACCAGTTATGAGTTGAATTGAAAATTGTAGATTTAGTCCTAAATATAGGGGATTGATGGGCTGCGCCCATCCTACTTAATTCTTAATTCTTTCTGTAGTTCTGCTTCTATTCCTAACATCCGTTGACGATACTGTTGTACGCCTGCTACTACTTGTTGATGAGTTGTTAGGGGATTTTCTAAGCGAGTTTCAATTAACGATAAAATCTGATCCGCTTCAAAACAATTAAACGGAATAGAAGATTGTGCTTGACCAATTTCTGCCATAAATCCTTGCACTTTTGAATCATATTCAGCAGCAATAACG
>JBMDYE010000294.1:0-2468 GCA_048595135.1 Planktothrix sp.
TCATGGGCATCCGCCGCCTTTTTAGTGGCTTTGGCATTTTGTCGTTTTTCTTTGGCCAGTTCCGCCATGCCTTCCGCTTCTTCTGAAGTGAATTCACGGGGGCGATCAAAAACAGGCATTGACCGATGCACCCCGAAAATAGTCTCCGGTGGTTTATCGGGGGTGATCGCGTTAGCCGCCGACTTCTTAAACACGTTATCTTTACCAATGCCGGAGTGCTGTCCTTCAACGGGGGCGATCGCCCCACCGTTTAAATCATCACCTTTCAAGAACTGTGCTAACATTTTTGACCTCAATAGATTGGAAGTGATCATTCAAATTGAATTGGGCTAATAAATACCCCAAGGCTAAACCGATTAATAAAGGGTTTAACCAAGGAAAACACCAAGATAGAATTCCTTTCGGTTCTGTTTTCTTCATGGTTTGTTTTCCCCGCAAAATCGATAGTTTTTCATCGGCTAATCTCGACTTGGGTTAGAGTTGTTTGAGCTTGACCACAGCTAACTGAAGTTTCAAAATCGTCAAATCTAACTGTTTTAATTGTTGGTCATGAATCTGACTCAACTGCTCCAGTAAACGGCTGCGCTGCTTTTCGATTAAACGGTCTAATTCTTGCGGGTTCATCTTAAATTAAGCCACTGTAAGGGGTGATTTCGGATGATTTTTGAGAAACTTCTGATGAAATTAATGCGGCTAACTTCCCCTTCCAGTTCCGTTGAGAATTGGCTTTTTTGTCCCGTTAACCTCAATATTAGAATTGTGAAACATCTCCGAACCACTTAAAAGTTTTGGCGTTTCAGTTGCGGGAGGTAAACATTGAGAGATGACATCATCTAATGATTCAGAGAAGTCAGCGTCAATAATATTTTCGTCGGCTTTTAAAGAACGACTGTTGAATCGTTGATTCGCTTGAGACAAGGCATTTAATCGAGCGTTAAATCGTTCTGAATTAAAGCCACCGGAGAGATTATGTAAAACAGCATCAATTGACCGCGCTTGTAAGTTTTGCGCGATTGTCTCGAAAACACCAGAAGCTTCTAAAGCGTTCCAAATTTCATTTTCGATGTTAGTGGCGATCGCATCCCCATAACCCGACTGATTCGTTAAAGATTCTTGTTTTAATTTCAAAAACAATTCAATAATTTGGTAATCGTTTAATTGGGAATTCTGTATTTTTAACAAAGACAACCGCACTACATCATTAACCGTTGGATTCAGATCAATTTCTTGCTGAACTAATAACGTTTGGCAAGATTCTAAAACGGCGGGTGAGATTTCAACGCCTTTACTTTTTAATTGTTCACTGACAGCTTTTAATTCATTAACATTCATGGTTAATGGCTCCGGTAATGTTTACAAAATGTGTGAATTGAATGTCCTTTTTGTTGCCATTGCTTGTAAGAATTTACAAGCCGAGCCAGTGCCTCTATATCGTTCCTGTTCAGAGGTTGGCGTTTTTCAAATCCCAGAAATTTAGAAAGTTCAGAGCCTTCAAAACGGTTTAATCCCAGGGTGTTATAAACCTGTATCCGTTTTGTGGGAATCTCATCTAGTGGTTGCATTCATCTTGTTTATTGGTTGTAATTTTTTTGTTATTAACAACAATAAACCCACCTAGTTTTAGGTGGGAAGTGTTAGATTAACCCAAAAGTGTTAAAGTAACCCACAGGTGTTAAATTAACCCAAATTATTTAATTCTCGATCTAAAAAACCGAATAAGATTTTAATAGGTTCAGGGGGTTCGATATGACGTTTAGAGTCGGTAGGGGATAAATAATTTTTTAGGGTTTCTAACTTAATTCCGGTCAACTTGACAATTTCTTTCCGGCTGAGTTTAGGATGTCTGACCCGAAACTCATCAGGAGTTAATGGGGTAACGTCCAGCTTGATCATGAAAGTAACCTCATCGTAGGTTAACCGCAGCGAGTTGTTAACGGCGTCTGGCTGCGGTTTTCAATTGATTAGTTCTAAGGATATCACACTACTATCACGGTACTACTCTAATTAGGTGCTAAGATTGACTCGGAGTACCTAATCTGTGACTCTATAGGGGTAGGATTGTGATGATTAATGTCGTGAGCAAACGGATCACCGCTTATGTCCCTGACTCTGTATTCAAGAAACTTGAGGAAAGATGTCAGCAGGAGGGCCGCACCATGTCCAGCTTAATCAGTTTCATTGTCGAATCAGCCATGAAGGAATGGGAAAAGGAAAATAAGGGGGATAAATAAAGCCGAATTGTTGAGCCAGGTAAATCTCTCTGGTGCATTTTTTAGAGGGATTTCCATCTCTATTTTTGAGGAGAAGCTGAAACCCTTGTATTTTCGGGGGAAATTTTTTGATTATAAAAAATGAGAAGGTCTTTATCGTTCTGTTGTATCGTAGATCAAAGACATACGGAGAAAGATGGTGATAGAGCCTTTAAAAAGACCAACCCTTGGCGGTCAGGCGACTAAAATTCATCGAAT
>JBMDYE010000295.1:0-4127 GCA_048595135.1 Planktothrix sp.
CTCAAACAACCCACTTCTGATGCTTGGGTTGAACAAGCGATCGCTCATTTTGACACAATTTTACTCGATCATTCCCACTGCGAACGCAAAGCAGCAGGGGTTGCCATTAACTTAATGTTTCGCTATCCTTCCAGCGTCAAATTAGTGAAACAATTAACCGCTATTGCTAAAGAAGAATTAGAACATTTTGAACAAGTCAATAGCTGGTTAGAAAAGTTAGGAATTCCCTTTGCACCGTTGTCTGCACCCCCCTATGGCGCAGGCTTAAATAAACAGGTGCGACGGGATGAACCGGAACGAATGTTAGATTTATTATTAGTTTCCGGGTTAATTGAAGCGAGAAGCCATGAACGGTTAGGGTTATTATCCCTCCATTGTCCTAACCCTGAATTAGCCAAATTTTATCGCGGGTTAATGGCATCGGAAGCGAGACATTATGGGACTTATTGGGTGTTAGCTACTCATTATTTTGATCAAGAAATTGTGAGTAAACGGTTAGACGAATTAGCAACCGTTGAAAGTGAATTGTTATCCACCTTACACCCTGAACCGAGAATTCATAGTTAAAAATGAATAAGCAATATAAAACCTTTTTAATTAGAGATTGGCACAAGAGCGATCGCACCGCCGCAGTTAATTTAATTCAATCCGTTTTAACCGAATATGGGTTAGGGTGTGAACCCTGTGGCGCCGATCAGGATGTGGAACAAGTCGAGCAATTTTATCAACAAACAGGAGGCGAATTTTGGGTTGTTGAACAAGAGGAAAAAATTGTGGGAACTGCTGGATTTTACCCGATTAAACGGGGAAATCAAGCCGTTGAAATTAGAAAAATGTATTTATTACCCGAAGTGCGAGGACAGGGATTAGGGAAATTTTTATTAAAGGAATTAGAAGCAAAAATTCAAGAAAAAGGATTTCAAGAAATTTGGATAGAAACCGCCAGTGTTTTAAAAGAAGCCGTTCAACTGTATGAAAAAAACGGCTATCAACCGACAACAGGTATTGAAACAAAACGCTGTGATTTAGTGTATAAAAAACAGATTTATTGGTAGGATGGGCTTTGCCCATCATAAAAAAGCCAGAATACATAGCAAAATAATCAATAAGCAAACGATGAGGTTTGTACTTTTGCTTATTCTAATAACAATTCAATCAAAATTTAAATTTTTAGAATGATATAATTAACTGATTAAAACGCGATCGCTCTTTAAATCTGAGTTTGAAAAGATGCGTAGCCGACAGGCGACGGCTACGCCATCGCACAAACGTCATTCTGAGTCTTAATAGAATTAGGGCTAACTATTTTGATTAAATAATTCAAAGATTTGACGACAAAAGAGTTTTAATTTGTTAGCCGATTCCGGCTCCGGTTCAGTTTTGCCAACGAAGTTCCAATTTTCAATCGTTGAAACTTTCCATTGTTGTCCCTGATGGTCATATCCAGCGGCTTCAACGCCAATTACCCGTCGTGTTTTGTCGATGGGGTCTTGATAAAAGCGAATTTCAATTAAAATACAGCGACTTTGTAACAACCGACTGCGACCTGGAAAATGAAACCCAATATCAATCGAGTCAGGATCAACAAGTTCACGGGTTTCGGGGTCATTTGTCCAGGGTTTGAGATCGACCCGAACATCAGGAAACTGTATCTTGAATAAATTAACCACCGTTGCAATTTTGCTGGCAATTTCCAGGTTATTAGCTTGTTCAGCAGCGTTCACAGAACAACGTTCCTCCAAAACAACAGTCTGATTGTGTTTAATTAACTTATGTTAACTACAGATGGCAACTAAGAGACTGTTAAGCGTGGACAGTTATAACGATTTGTCCCTCTTGGCTGTCTTTCTTGTGGTTTGTAGAGGATAGACAATAAAATTAATAGCAATCAATCGGTTAGAAGCGAAAATCTATCTGATCCAGCCTCTAGCTGTATTCAGTTTGATGATAATGGCAACAATGAGAATTTTACTGATAGAAGATGATGAAAGCTTTGCAGCGCTGATTCAAGAAACACTCAACAATCAATATTATCTCGTAGATTGGGTAAAAGATGGTGCAATCGGATGTGACATGGCCGAATCGTTTAGCTATGATTTAATTTTATTAGATCTCATTCTCCCCAAACTCGATGGTCTGAATTTTTGTAAAAAACGACGTCAAAACGGTGACTATACTCCCATTTTATTAATGACGGCTGAAGAAACAAGTACCACCAAAGTTGCAGGTTTAGATGCGGGTGCAGATGATTATTTAGTAAAACCATTTGATCTCGATGAACTTTTAGCACGAGTCAGAGCATTACTGAGACGGGGACATGATGCCTTAACTCCGATTATCGAATGGGGAGCCTTAAAGCTAGATTCTAATAATTGTCAAGTGAATTATGAAGGAAAACTATTAAAATTAACCGCTAAAGAATATTCCCTTTTAGAACTTTTTTTAAGACATCCTCACCGAATTTTTAATCAAGCTTCCCTTTTAGATCATCTTTGGTCATTTGATGAATCGCCCTCAGAAAATGCGGTGAGAACCCATATTAAAAGTTTAAGACAAAAATTAAAAAAAGTCGGAGCCGATGAAGTCATTGAAACCATTTATGGATTAGGATACCGACTGAAAGACCAAACTTCTAAAAAACTGGTAGACCCTAAACAATCCCCCACCCTGAATTTAGAGATCATTTGGCAAAAGCAAAAACATAAATATCAGGAACGAATTTCTGTGCTAGAACAAGCCGTTCTTGCTTTAAAAGTGGGAAATTTTGATGTTGAGCTTCAACAGAAAGCCTTACGGGAAGCCCATACCTTAGCAGGTTCCCTCGGTAGTTTTGGGTTTCAAGATGCGTCGGAAACGTCTCGTCAAATCGAAAGTTTATTACAGATTAATCAAGACAGTTATTCCCTACAATTAAGTCAACTATCAACCTTAGTTTTTGCCTTAAAACAGCAGCTAAATTTTCCGGTTGCTGAAGCTCCCCTTGTCTCCAAATTTTCCTCGGTTCTTTTTCCCCATTTAAAATCGGCTCGGTTATTAATTGTGGATGATGATATTGGGTTAGCAGAACTATTAGTTCAAGAAGCGATCGCTTGGGGAATGGTGGCTTATACTGCTTATAGCCTCGATGAAGCTCGGTCGAAAATTCAACAGCAATTACCCGATGTGGTACTATTAGATTTAAGCTTTCCTGAATCCAACGAAGCGGGATTTGAATTATTAGCAGAATTAGCTCATCAAACTCCTCCAGTTCCTGTGATTGTCTTTACAGCTAAAGAAAGTTTTGCTGACCGCGTAACCGTTGCTCGTTTGGGAGGACGGGGATTTTTACAGAAACCGATTTCACCCGACCAAGTATTTGAAACGGTTAGCCAAGTTTTACAAAGATCTCAATCGGATTTAGCCAAATTATTAATTGTTGATGACAATTTAGAAATTTTAGATTGGTTGAGAAGTCGGCTAGAACCTTGGGGATTACAACTGATTTTACTCGACAATCCCCAGCAATTTTGGAGTACCTTAGAACAAACCCATCCTGACTTACTGATTTTAGGAATTAATTTACCAGGGGTGAGTGGAATAGAACTCTGTCAAGTGGTTCGTAATGATCCAAAATGGAATGAGTTACCTGTTTTAATTTTATCCTCTCAACGGGATTCGGAAATTATACAGCAGGTGTTTATGGCTGGAGCCGATGACTATATTCAAAAACCGATTGTAGAACCTGAATTAATTGCGCGTGTATTTAATCGCCTAGAACGTCGCCAACTCCGTTCAGTAATCAGTAATCAGTAATCAGTAATCAGTAAGGGTAAGGGGTTCTTAGTTATTAGTCATCATTTTCGTTGTGTTTGTTCAAGCAAGCAATATGTTATTGCAGGTTCTACCCCCTATGATGATTAATTAAGAAGGTTATACTTTGAACAACAGGTCTCCAGGTTAAACCGAGAAACCAGCCAAACGATTTGATGATTAACTCTCAACTCAAAACTGATTACTGATTACTGATTACTGATTACTGATTACTGATTACTGATTATGGAAACGAAGCGAATTTTAGTGATTGATGATGATGACGGAGTGCGGGATGTGATTCAAATTTCCTTAGAAGTTGTTGCTGGATGGGATGT
>JBMDYE010000296.1:0-3963 GCA_048595135.1 Planktothrix sp.
GTGGAACGTTGGCGGAGCCTGTGCGTAGCACTTAAGGATCAGAATTAAGACAGTTGGGGGGAATAGGGGAATATTTTTCCTTTCTTCTTCCTTCTTCCTTCTTCCTTCTTCCGCCCTTATACAGTAAAGCTGCCCTCTGCCTCCTGCCGTCTATTAACAATTAAGAACAAGAAATTTCTCCTGATCCCGGAGTCCCCTTGTCCCACACTCCCCCTTTTTCCTCCGCTCTGTTTGTATCCCTTTCCTTTTTTTACAATTTCGATAAACTGGTAAGATAATAAAGCCTAGTCTTAAGGGAGCAGTACATCGATCTTAAGCTTGACACTGTGAATCTGGCAAGATTATACAACAAAAAGCTTGATCCTCCTTCCTTGTGTTTTTTTGGCAGGGGAAAGCACAAACCCAACGACCGTAAACCGTACACCTATTTCTTAATTCTTCATTCTTCATTCTTAATTCTTGATTCTCCCATCCATGTATCCAAACGTTACCGTTATTAACCATCCTTTAGTTCAACATAAACTAACCTTAATGCGGAGGGAACAAACCAGTACCGCTAAATTTCGCCAACTGTTGCGAGAGATTAGTATGTTATTGGCATATGAAATTACGAGAGATTTACCCTTAAAAAAAGAATTAATTAAAACCCCGTTAATGGAAATGGAAGCCCCCATTTTAGCCGCAGAGAAAAAAATGGTAATTGTTTCAATTATGAGGGCAGGTCAAGGAATATTAGATGGAATTTTAGAATTAATTCCCTCAGCAAGAGTCGGACATATTGGCTTATATCGTGACCCCCGCACCTTTATTCCCGTTGAATATTATTTTAAACTTCCTGATGATATAGAAGAACGAGAAATATTAGTGGTTGACCCGATGATTGCCACCGGAAATACCGCAGTCGCTGCCATAGAACGATTGAAACAAACTCACCCATTATCGTTAAAATTCCTTTGTTTAATTGCATCATCCCAAGGAATTGATCTGTTTCATCAATATCACCCTGACGTTCCGATTTATACTGCCGCCATTGATGAAAAACTCGACGAACATGGCTATATTTTACCCGGTTTAGGAGATGCAGGCGATCGCTTGTTTGGAACCAAATAAGAGAAGAATTAAGAATTAAGAATTAAAAATTAGGAAACTATTTTTCCTTCCTTCTGCCTCCTTCCTCCTGCCTCCTAATAAAAATTCTCGCTTCTCAATTCTGCGTGGAAAGAAAGAGTTCACAGTCAATGCGAGTGATCCCTTAATCCCGTAGAATCAAGAAACGAGACTAGATTAGGTACGCCACACCTTAAGCCAAACCAATCTCTAGTTTAACATTGGGCATAGAGATTCGTCTATGAATTTTCTCTGTAGAACTCAATAGAAAACTGTTCAACCTTAACCCCCCTTTCCTAACCATGACAACAGCAGCAATTTTACCGAACTATATTAACGGTCAGTGGTGTATGTCCCAGACAGATGCCATCCAGGATGTCCTGAACCCAGCAACGTTAGAAGTTTTAGCGAAAGTTCCCCTTTCTCCCGCAACGGAACTGAATTTTGCGGCTGAAATTGCCCAAAATGCCTTTGACGGATGGCGACGTACTCCCGTTACAGAACGAATTCGCTATTTATTTAAACTCCGAGAATTATTAGAAGAAAATCAACAAGAGTTAGCAGAAACAATTACCCGTGAATGTGGAAAAACGTTAGCAGAATCGAGAGGAGAATTGCAACGAGCAATTGAAAATGTGGAAGTCGCTTGCGGGGTTCCGGCTTTAATGCAAGGTTATAATTCCGAAGATATTGCCAGAGGAATTGATGAATTTATGATTCGTCAACCGTTAGGAGTGGTGGCAATTATTGCCCCCTTTAACTTTCCTGGGATGATTCCCTTTTGGTTTTTTCCCTATGCGATCGCCTGTGGGAACACCTGTATTATTAAACCCTCGGAAAAAGTTCCTTTAACCATGCAGAAAGTGTTTAATTTAATCGATAAAATCGGGTTGCCTCCTGGGGTGATTAATTTAGTACATGGTGCGAAAGAAACCGTTGATGCGATTTTAGATCATCCTCAGATTAAAGCGATTAGTTTTGTGGGTTCAACGCCAGTGGCAAAATATGTTTATAGCCGTGCTGCTAGTCATGGAAAACGAGCGCAATGTCAAGGCGGGGCAAAAAATGCGGTGATTGTTTTACCCGATGCCGATTTAGAAATGACGACTAAAATTGTTGCGGATAGTGCGTTTGGTTGTGCGGGTCAACGCTGTTTAGCCACCTCAATTGCCATTACCGTAGGAAACGCTAAACATAGTTTTACGGAGGCGATCGCCTCCGCCGCAGAAACCCGAATTGTTGGCTATGGATTAGAGCAAAATGTACAAATGGGAACCGTTATTTCTGCACCGAGTAAAACTCGAATTGAAGGATTAATTGAACAAGGAAAAACCGAGGGGGGAAAAATTTTAATAGATGGCAGAAATCCGAAAATTTCTGGGTATGAACAGGGGTATTTTGTCCGCCCAACTATTTTACAAGATATTAATCCTACAGGAGAAATTGCAAAAACGGAAATATTCGGCCCGGTCTTAAGTTTAATTCATTTAGAAACCATTGAAGACGCGATCGCCTTAATTAATCAAAGTAATTATGGAAATATGGCTTGTTTATTTACCAGTAGCGGCGCGGCGGCGAGAAAGTTTCGATATGAAGCGCAAGCGGGAAATATTGGAATAAATATTGGGGTCGCGGCACCCATGGCATTTTTCCCCTTTAGTGGCTGGAAAGATAGCTTTTTTGGCGATTTACATGGACAGGGACAGCACGCCATTGAATTTTTTACCCAAACAAAAGTCGTAGTAGAACGATGGTTATCCGACTGGTCAAGACAATTTTAATGTACAATTAAATGTACTAAACTATCAATCATCCGGTCTTCATCCATCGGCATAACTGTTTGCCCGGATAACACTTCTTGAACCATAATAAAATGGATTAAAGAACCGACAAAAATTCGGGCTGTTGCTTCGGGATCAACAATATTTAATTGAGGCTGATCTTCTAAATATTGGGTGAGAATTACCACCGAAGGTTGGCAAACTGTTTTTAAAAAAAGTTGGGCTAAATCCGGGCGTTTTCCTGATTCAGAAACAATTAACCGCACAAAACACAAATATTCATTATCATTAATATTTTCTTTGAGAATTCGCTTGGCTAAATCACGCAAAACTTGTTCAGGTTGACCTTGTAAAGGATGTGACCAAACTAAATTAAATTTTTCTGTAGCAATTCGTTCAACTAAAGCAGTAAATAACCCATCTTTGTCAGAAAAATGGCTGTAGAGGGTTTGTTTAGACACACCCGATGCTTTAGCTACTTTATCCATACTTGTACAGGCATAACCATGTTGTAAAAACTCTGGCATTGCACCTTTTAAAATTTGTTCGGCTTTTTCTGCAACCATTATCAGTAATCAGTAATCAGTAATTAGTTAATATAGTGAATAATAAGTTAGTAGTAACCCCTTGTCATCATACTGGTTACTGCTATAGGTGTTGACGTTCGCCCCTGCCTAAAGGCGAGGGGATTCTTCATTCAACGAGTCTCCGTTAGCTAGCAGGATTTCTCCAACCAACCCAGAGGGAATCTCTCCTGAAGCGTGAGTTTGGCTGCGCCCCAACCTACTTAATCCTTTCTGCAAAATGTTTAAAGCAGCATTTCTATCCCGACAATCCGTATGTCCACAATGGGGACAAACATGGGTTCGAGTTGATAAAGACTTGGGTACTTTTTCTCCACAATTAGAGCAATCTTGACTGGTATTATGGGGAGGAACAGCAACAGTTATTTTGCTATATTTATCCCCAAAATACTCTAGCCATTGCCTAAAAGTAGACCATCCTGCGTCGGTTATCGACTTAGCTAAACGACGGTTTTTCACCATGCCTTTAATATTTAAGTCTTCATAAGCTA
>JBMDYE010000297.1:0-2285 GCA_048595135.1 Planktothrix sp.
TCGGTAGGTAAGTTATCGGTTTTGAGTCGAGATTTTCGCCCGAATGCTTCGCCCCTACGACTGATGACTGTATTACTGTATAGGAGATTTTTTTATGAAATTAGCGTATTGGATGTATGCTGGCCCCGCCCATATTGGAACCCTGCGGATTGCTAGTTCTTTTAAAAATGTTCATGCGATTATGCACGCTCCATTAGGGGATGATTATTTTAATGTGATGCGTTCAATGTTAGAGCGGGAACGAAACTACACCCCTGTAACCGCTAGTGTTGTAGACCGTAATGTTTTAGCACGGGGTTCTCAAGAAAAAGTCGTTGATAATATTGTTAGAAAAGATCAGGAAGAACATCCCGATTTAATTGTTTTAACTCCCACTTGCACCTCTAGTATTTTACAAGAAGATTTACACAATTTTGTGGAACGCGCTCAACTGGATACCAAAGGCGATGTAATGTTAGCCGATGTCAACCATTATCGCGTCAATGAACTCCAAGCGGCTGACCGAACTCTGCAACAAATCGTACAATTTTATATTGAAAAAGCCAGAAAGAAAAACGAACTTCCCGAAGGGAAAACCGAAAAACCTTCTGTTAATATTATTGGGATTTCTACCCTCGGTTTCCATAACCATCACGACTGCACCGAGTTAAAACGGTTAATGGCAGATTTGGGAATCGAAGTTAATGAAGTGATTCCAGAGGGTGCGTCTGTTCACAACTTAAAAACCCTACCTCGCGCTTGGTTTAACTTGGTTCCTTATCGGGAATTAGGGTTAATGACCGCCCAATATTTAGAAACAGAATTTGGAATGCCTTATGTGGATATTACGCCGATGGGTGTGGTGGAAACTGCCCGTTGTATTCGTAAAATTCAACAGGTGATTAACGCTCAAGGGGCTGCTGTTGATTATAGCGAATATATTGATAATCAAACTTTGTATGTTTCCCAAGCCGCTTGGTTCTCCCGTTCAATTGACTGTCAGAATTTAACCGGAAAAAAAGCCGTTGTATTTGGGGATAATACCCATGCGGCTGCATTAACAAAAATTCTGGCACGGGAAATGGGAATTCATGTGGTTTGTGCGGGAACCTATTGTAAATATGATGCCGATTGGTTCCGTGAACAAGTTAGTGAATATTGCGATGAAATTCTGATTAGTGATGATAACGCAGCCATTGGTGATATGATTGCGCGGATTGAACCTTCTGCTATTTTTGGAACTCAAATGGAACGCCACGTTGGGAAACGGTTAGATATTCCCTGCGGTGTGATTGCGTCCCCGATTCATATTCAGAATTTCCCCATCGGTTATAAACCATTTTTAGGGTATGAAGGAACGAATCAAATTACCGATTTGATCTATAATTCCTTTACCTTGGGAATGGAAGATCATCTATTAGAAATCTTTGGCGGACACGATACCAAAGAAGTGATTACCAAGGGAATTTCTGCGGGTTCTGATTTGAATTGGACAAAAGAAGCGCAAACAGAATTAAACAAAGTTCCTGGGTTTGTTCGGGGTAAAGTGAAACGCAACACCGAAAAATTTGCCCGTGAACGCGGTTTAAACGAAATTTCGTTAGAAGTGATGTACGCCGCCAAAGAAGCCGTCGGAGCTTAGTTTTATACTAACATCCTTCTGTAGGGTGGGCTATGCCCACCTTTTCTGTTACAATTCTAATCAGATTATTGAGAACTGCTATATGAGCAAAGCTATTGATTTTAATTCTTTTGTTAAAGAGAGGTTGTAAGATATTATCCGAGGTGAGCCTTCAACCGTAGAGTTAGGGGGGCGTTTTGCTCGAAAATTAATTACTTAATGGCTTGATACCGAGCCTAAACAGAGATGCTTCACTCCGCTGCGCTACGTTCAGCATGACAGGAGGGAGAAAAGGATTGATCGCCTTTTGAGTTTTTTGATGAGTTAAAATTTTCAGTTTGTGATTCTGAACGGAGCCTAAGCGGGGTGAAGAATCTCTAGAGTTGAAGATTGTTGAATAGTTTTTTTATGGCGTAGGCGATCGCATTTCAACCTAAACCCCAGAGATGCTTCACTACGCTGCGCTACGTTCAGCATGACAGGAGGGAAAATACGAGTGATCGCCTTTTAAGTTTTTTTGATGAGTTAAAATCTCCAGTTTGTCATTCTGAACGGAGCCTAAGCGGAGTGAAGAATCTCTTGAGTTGAAGATTGTTGAATAGTTTTTATGGCGTAGGCGATCGCATTTCAACCTAAACCCCAGAGATGCTTCAATCCGCAGCGCGCCGGTCAGCATGACATTTGT
>JBMDYE010000298.1:0-18294 GCA_048595135.1 Planktothrix sp.
CTTCTGCCTCCTGCCCTCTGCCTCCTGCCTCCTGCATAGCTGCCTCCTTCCTACCGTATGTACTCTTTCACAATGCTGTTGCGATTGGGGTGACGCAGCTTTCTAAGAGCTTTCGCTTCGATTTGACGGATGCGTTCACGGGTGACATTGAAGATTTGACCAATTTCTTCTAAGGTCTTCATCCGACCATCATCTAAGCCATAACGCAACCGTAATACATCCCGTTCACGAGGGCTGAGAGTATCTAAGACATTTTCTAAATCTTCTCGCAATAGATTCTTAGAGACTTGATCTTCTGGGGTTTCCCCATCGGATTCAATAAAGTCGCCTAAGCGAGAATCTTCTTCTTTCCCAATGGGGGTTTCTAAAGAAATCGGAAGTTGAGCCGACTTGGCAATAAACCGCAGCTTTTCGATGGTCATTTCCATGCGAGTTGCGATTTCTTCTTCCGTTGGTTTGCGACCCATTTCTTGAGACAATAATTTAGTGGTCTTTTTAATTCGAGAAATGGTTTCATAGAGGTGAACGGGAAGGCGAATGGTACGAGATTGATCCGCGATCGCCCGTGTAATGGCTTGACGAATCCACCAAGTCGCGTAAGTTGAGAATTTATACCCTTTCTCGTGATCAAATTTTTCCGCAGCACGGATTAACCCCAGACTGCCTTCTTGAATCAAGTCTTGGAAAGACAGACCCCGATTCATGTATTTTTTGGCAATGGAAACCACCAGTCGCAAGTTAGACTGTACCATCTTATCTTTCGCCCGTCTGCCGAGATAAAGACGACGGCGAAATTCCGGTAACTTCATATCAACGGCCGTTGCCCATTCTTGCTCATTGGGTTCGCGATGGTAATGTTCCATTAATTTTTCGCGAATCCGTTCGAGTTCAAGCAAGTCCGCAATTTTCCGAGCCAATTCAATTTCTTCATCGGCTCTTAATAAGCGAATCCGACCGATTTCTTGGAGATAAAGACGAATAGAATCTTCTGTATAGTGTTTCTTCTTAGCCTGAGTGCGACGGCGAGATTTAGCACCTTTTCCGGCTTTAGTCTCATCATCCTCTTCGGCTGAAGCCTCTCCTAAACTGTCTTCATCAAGATCTAAATCTTCATCAAAGTCAAAATCATCGAGATCTAAGGATATATCGGACGAAGAATTAAAGGGTAATTGCGTTGCTGTCTCAGGTTGAATGATGGTGGTTTCGAGTCCGTTGGTAATCTGGCTCATGCCGCGTTCCTCATGCTCCTCAAGGTAATGAAATTAATCACAGAGAGATGTCTAAAGTTTAGACTGTTGGATAAGTTGTACACTGTTTCCGGTTTACACCTTTGCCTGCGCTGTTCCTGAGTGAATGATAATCACTCACTTCAGTCCTAACATAACAAGACAAAGATTCAAAGGTGATCATTGGGTTGTGCCAAGGCCTTTCCGATTGTAGCCTTTCTGACAAAAAATGCACGGTTTGTCAAAAAGGATTTTCGATAACTAAAATTCACCGATTGGGGATTAATAAACTTGGGGTATTCGTCAAACTACCCGTTGATCTCCTCTCCTCTAACTGCTCACACCAGTGTGATGCCTTTTCTCCAGGGAATTTGGCAGAGGAGAAAGTTGTTGTCATTCACTAAAATTTTAGCGAACTCTTCAAAAAAACCGAATCAATTTTCTCTCATAAGATTCAGTGTAACCGAATTAATGGAAATTGAAGGGAGTGCGAATGAAGGCAACTTGCCTTGATGCACCCCGGCAAAAATTGTTGTCTCAGTTGAAGCATAGAGAATCGTGATTGACTTAATTTGTGTTGGAGTTACTTGTCAGTTATCCTGAGCGGAACTGCAACAATCTGCTCCTTGGGAGCATAACCCTTTTTTGAATGAAAGAGAGTATTCAATTCAATTTGTTGGTTTGGGCATTAGCGAGTATATCAGACTGAGTGAATCACTCTGCATCTTCTTGCTAACAACCCCAGGGTTTTCTAGTGTTCTTTACTGTAAGTTAACTTAAATCTTCTCGATTGGGACTTGATCAAACGTTAAATCACATTAAGTTTTTGACGTCGATCTCAGGAAGACAGTTAGAAGGAGGCAGGAGGCAGGAGGCAGGAGGCAGGAGGCAGGAGGAGAAAAATAGTCCCCTATTCCCTATTCCCTGTTCCCTGTTCCCTAATTCTTAATTCTTAATTCTTAATTCTTCATTTTGCTTTTGCTTCTAAGGTTTCTAAGCGACTTCTCAGGTCTTGGTTTTCTTTTTTAATTTTGTCGAGTTCTTCCCTTAGTTTTTTAAGGGCCGGTTCGGAACCAATTTTTCCTTGAACCGAGTGAACGGCTTCTTCAGCACGGCGGCGAACCCGTCCGTCTAGGGTTTGTTCGGCTAAAGATTGTAAAACATCCATTGCTTTCGGCGTTTCCATCTGTTCTAACCCCGATACAATGGCCACTTGAGTTAAGAAAAAAGTTTCATTGGCGAGTTCTTCAAACCGTTGCAAAATTCGTTCTAAATTCGTTGGGGTTTGACCTGTAGAAATACTCCCTAACGCCCGAATCGATGCTAACCTTAAGGGTTGCGGAACACCGGGAGCAGTATATTGTAAAATTAAGTTCAGGGCATCTTCTGAAGTTTTCAATTTACTCAGTCCAGAAATCGCCCCAGAACGCACCACTTCATTCCATCCCGATCGCTGTTCTAACACGGATTTTAACAACTGAATTCCTTCTTCTATTAAGGTTTGATCCTCAAGTTGCGCCGCCACAATTTCACCTAACGCCACCGTGGCTGCTGCTTCAACTAAATAACTCGGATCTCCTTTCTCCACAAACGGTTTAATCGTGTGATAACTGTGTGGCGTTTTTAGTTTTGCTAAACTATTAATCACCGCTCGCCGCACCCGAGCATCATGATCTTTTAATCCAACAACTAACCCGTCAAACACTTGATCTAATTTAATTCTGACCAACTGTTTTGCAACTTCAACCCGCACCCCCCAAAATCGATCCGTTTTTAAAGCTTTGGCTAAAACTTTCACCGCTTCTAGTCCGCCTTTTTTGGCTAAAGCTTTGGCGGCAAAAATCCGAGAAATCGGATCAGGATCATAAAGGAGTTGCGCTTTTAATTCAGCAAGCGCATAGTCCAGAGAAACGGTTTTGAGAAGATTATTGTTAACATCAAAGCTAATAAAAGCGGGCTTTTCTTCTAGGGGGAAATAGAAGGTTTGCTCTTTTTCATGAACCCGAACCGTAAAATTTTTGAATCGAGGGGATTTATTTTCCGCTTTTGCATCCGGTTTATAGCCAAATCCAATCGGAATATTCAGGTCAAATAAATTGGTTTCGCTGACTTTATCACTGTCTTTCGCTTGGGTTTGTTTGATCGTAATTTTAGCAAGGTGGCTGTTATGATCCCAGGAATAAGACACTTTATAATCAGGATGTCCGCCTCGATAGACATATTGATCAAATAAAGGCATCAAATTACGTCCGGTGGCTTTTTCAATTGACCGTAATAAATCAATGGTTTCTACAGTTTTATGAGCATGATCCTGAACAAAAGTTTGAATTGCTTTTTGGAATAATTCATCCCCTAATTCTGTCCTAATCATGTGATAAACACAAGCGCCTTTTTCATATAAATGGCGATCATACAGTTCAATGGCTTCTCGATAAATATGGGTAACAATGGGGCGACGATAGCGAGAACTATCTTCTGATAAATAATTTCGGGTTTCATTTAAACGGTAATACGCCGCTTCTTCTTTGCCATATTCGGCATCTGTCCATAACACTTCGGTATAGGTTGCCATTCCTTCTTTGATCCAGGCGTGTGACCAATGTTTAATGACCACTAAATCCCCAAACCATTGATGGGCTAATTCATGAGCAACTAAACTTTCTGTGTTACGATTATCTAAAGCAGCACGTTCATCAAGTAAACAGCGATCGGTTAATAAGGTTGTGGAGGTGTTTTCCATGCCTCCAAAAATAAAGTCATCCACGCAGACTTGAGCATATTTAGGAAACGGATAGGAATAGCCGAAATATTGCGAGAAAAATTCCATCATTTTTGGGGTTTTTCCCAGGGTTCTCAGTGCGTCGTCTTGACGATTTTTCTCAACGTAATATAAAACGGGAATTCCGTTCCATTCATCTTTAATTTCAGCAAAGTCTCCCACGGCTAAGGTCATTAAATAGCTGGGATGAACTTGTTTTTGTAACCAATGGTAAATTTTATTTTCCCCTTGGGTTTCGGTGGAGATTAATTCTCCATTGGAAATGGCTAAATATTGTTGAGGAACTTGAACGCGAATTTCTGAAGTGGCGAGTTGTCCGGGGTAGTCAAAACAAGGGAACCAAAACCGAGAATCTTCATCTTCCCCTTGTGTCCAAACTTGAATCGGTTTGTTAGGATAATTTTGATCAGGACTAATAAAATAAATGCCTCGTTGGGGATAAGTTGCAGCGTAGGCGATCGCAATTTTAATTAATTGATTGGCTTGGGTTGGTTGGTCAAGGTGAATCTGTAACTGTTCTCCGTCATAATCAAAAGATTGCTGGTTTTTTTCAATTTCAACCGATTCAATTTCCAGATTAACTGCATCTAAACTTAAGGTTTCGATTCCACTTCTAACGGGATTTAAACTAATAATGCAAGTCCCTTTAAAACTTTTGTTGGGAAGATCAAGAACTAAATCAAGGAAAATATGTTGGACTTGACCGGGACGATCGGGGTTATAATGGGGACGAGCGCCGGGTAACTCAAAGGATTTTGGGGAGTTTGATTCGCTATCAAAAAATAAATTCAACATCTAAAGATAATCAACCTAGAACATGATGGGTATCAGTTTAATACTGATGAGGATTGTTCTATTATAGCAGTCCGCAGTAAGGGTGGAAAAGTCTGTCCTTTCTTCATGAATACGCTATTTTTACCAGTAGGAGATGGATTTTACCCCGCTTCCTAGCGATTAGGGATTCGATCAGAGACTTGTCCATCATCAACTGTTAGGGTTTAACTGTTGAATTTCTTCTAAAGTTAATCCCGTAATTTGACGAATTGTTTCCGTATCTAATACCCCAATTAAACCTCTGGCAATTTCAAGTTTTGTAGCCGGATGGGATCGAAAGAGTTGCAATTGTATCCAATTCTAATACAATGTTATCATCCGATGACAATAGGGTTGCCACCCGGCAATCCCCCTCCTAAGATCTAAAGTTTGAAACATAAATTAGAGATTATATAATATGAAGCTAGCTTCACGGATAGAACAGGTTCCACCCTCTGTAACATTGGCAATCTCAGCGAAGGCAAAAGCCATGAAAGCTGAGGGGATTGATGTCTTAAATTTTAGCGTGGGGGAGCCGGACTTTAACACCCCCAAACATATTGTTGATGCCGCGAAAAAGGCCCTAGATGAGGGGAAAACCCGTTATGGCCCAGCAGCAGGGGAACCCAAACTGCGGGAGTTAATTGCTCAAACTTTAAGTCAGGAGACAGGATTAACTTATAAATCAGACAATATTATTGTTACAAATGGGGGAAAACATTCGCTCTATAATTTGATGGTAGCGGTGATTGATCCGGGGGATGAAGTGATTATTCCGTCTCCCTATTGGTTAAGTTATCCAGAAATGGTTAAATTAGCCGAAGGTGTGCCTGTTATTGTTCCGACTGATGCGAGTACCGGATATAAAATTACGCCGGAACTGTTGCGAAAAAATATCACACCCAAAACGAAATTATTTGTTTTAAATTCACCATCTAATCCAACGGGAATGGTGTATACCCCGGATGAAATTCGAGCCTTAGCCGAAGTGATTGTTGAAGCTCAAATTTTAGTAGTTTCGGATGAAATTTATTCTAAAATTGTTTATGATGATGCCAAACATTTAAGTATTGCGGCGGCTCATCCTGACAGTGATCAATACACCTTAATCAGTAGCGGGTTTGCGAAATCTTTTGCAATGACCGGATGGCGAATTGGATATTTAGCCGGAGATCTTGAGATTATTAAAGCCACAACCCGTGTTCAAAGCCATAGTACCTCTAATGTCTGTACATTTGCTCAATATGGGGCGATCGCAGCCTTAGAAAACTCGTTAGATTGTGTAGAAGAAATGCGGTTAGCGTTTGCGAAACGTCGGGAAGTCATGTTTGAATTAATTAATGCCATTCCAGGGATTAGTTGTCTCAAACCCGACGGCGCATTTTATATGTACATTAATATTAGTAAAACCGGGTTAAACTCCGTTGAGTTTTGTAATGTCCTGTTAGAAGAAAAACAATTAGCAGCCGTTCCAGGTCAAGCGTTTGGAACGGATGATCACATTCGGTTATCCTACGCTACCGATTTAGCCACGATTGAACAAGGAATGCAACGATTAGCAGAGTTTACCAGTTCTCGAATTTAATTTGAACCCAACCCCCCTTCCCCTTAGAGAGAGGCTGGAGGGGGAGTCCTGATTATTTTGTTTTAATTCATCGAAGAATATTAAAGCCTTGAAGCCCTTCGGGTTCTTGATACGTGACAATAACATCAGTCGGTTCGGCTGATTTTGGGCCTTGATGACACCAGGAAATGATTTGTTTCACTGGGCTTTCATTACCTTCAAAAACCGCTTCTACCCGACCATCTGGTAAATTTCTAACCCAACCTTGAAGGTGTCGCCGAATGGCTTCTTGCTGTGTAAAATAGCGATAACCAACCCCTTGAACTCGTCCTGAGATTAATACATGAGCGCGAATAATCGTCCCTTGAGATGAATTTTGCATTGACGGATGGAAATAAGCAACATATACATATCTTGAGAGATTATATGATCTATACAAATTTGGAGTCAGCTTATGGATTGGTTTAATTTAGTGATTATGTTAGTGCTTGGGGGTTTGGCTGGGGTGGGATTTTCCTATCTGCTGTTTGAAAAACGAAGTTCCCAACATCAGCAAAGTGTGGATGAGAAAATCCGTCAGCAACGGGAAGAACTGGAAAAATCCCATCAAATTCGGATTCAAGAAACCGTTCAATCTTTACAACAGGAACATCAAAATCAAGTTCAGCACTACGAAACTCAACTTGAACAAATGAGAGCAAACCTCCAAGAACGGGAGGCTGAAGTTCAACAACTGAGTCAATCTTTAACTGCATCTGAAGTTCAATCTCAACAACTCACCGAACAGTTACAACAAAGGGAAGATAGAGTTGAAGAAATGAATCAATCTTTGATTCAATATCAAACGATACTTCAGCAAGTTACGGAAGAGTTAGAAGCAACTCAAGCACAGGTTCAACAACTGAGTCAGTCTTGGCTAGAAGCAGAAAACCAACCCTCTATTCCATTAGAAGAAACCTCAATCATTGAACCAACCGCCAGTGTCAGTGAACTGGATTTAGAATTACCTGTTGCTGAAACAGAAACCCCAACTTTAACAGAATTAAGCACTGAACCCGCGGGGGAACTAATTATTCCCGAACCCTCAGCGTTAGCAGAAGTAACCCCTGAACCGCCGGGAGAACTGGTGAGTCTGGACACACCAACGGTAGAAGAAGTTGCTGAAACACCAACAGCCTCAGAAATAATTACGGAACCCAATACGGGGGAATTAATTATTCCTGAAACACCAACAGCATCAGAAATAATTACGGAACCTGTAATCAGTAGCGGGGAAATTGTAGAGGGAGGAACAATTTCTGCTCCTAGCCTTTTGGGAACACCAGAAACGTCAATATCCCTAACGCCTTCCACGGGAGAACAACGTTTAATTGAACAAATTCTGAGCGTTGGAAAAACAGGAAACTTAGCTGGAGTTCATTCCTTAATCGGATATATTCACCATCCCAATCCTCAAGTTCGTCATGCGATCGTTTCCAGTTTAGGACAACTGACTTCCTCCTATCGCTTAAGTCGAGAAGTGCAACAAATGATTCCGATCCTAACTCGGATGAGCCGGGATCGAGATGCGACTGTTCGTCAGCAAGCTGTGATCACTTTAGGTAATATTAAATCCCCACAAGTGATTCCCGTCTTACAACAAGCTTTACACGATAGCAACAGCGCTGTCACACAAGCGGCGAGTTTAGCCTTGAATAAATTCAAATTCTATCGTTTAGGGGGGAAACCTCAACCCAAATCGTTAATGAAAACAAAAATTAATCCTAAAAACTAACTTTTGACATCAAAGTCAAATACTGAGCTTTCCAAGACCTGGTTTTTCAGAAAAGCCAGGTTTTTTGCTGAAGTCGGACTAACCCACAGAAGCTAAAAACAATGATCTACGTTAAAATTATATGTGAGATAGATCACTGACATCGGTTAAATTTTGCAGCATCTTTAGAGCAACTCTAGTTCTTTTAGCTTAAAGTAAAAGAAATTATAACATTATTGGCAAAAATGCCTGGTTTAACTGGGCGGATCTCAGAAAAATTATTTATATTATTAATTCATTAGTAGCCAAGCCTTAATAAAAAACATTAATAAAAATTAAAATTAATATACAATGAAAGTCAAAACACAACAACTTAAAACAGCTATTTTAGTCGGAACAGCGATCGGGTGTTTTTCAATTAGTTTAATCCTCTCCCTAGCTAGCATTTTTCCCGTCTCTTATTCCGAGAAAAAGCAGAAAGAAGAGACCCTCATTTTGACCCCTGAAAAAAAGCTGATTACCCAGGAAATCAGTGAATTGGGAATTAATGATATAGGTCGCTTCAAATTATTGCTAATTGCGGGTGCTGCTTTAGGGTTTATGGGAATTGGCACAAGCTGTTTATTAGTCAAAACTCGTCCGTTTATTAGCCAAATGCAGGCGGAAATCTTAGAACGTCAAAAAGCCGAAACAGCCTTAAGAAAAGAAAAAGACTTTACTCAAACTTTATTAAATGCAAATCCGGCTTTTTTCATCGTCTTAGATGCCGACGGAAAAGTTCAACTCATGAACGATATTATGTTAACAACACTAGGGTATACCCTAGAAGAAGTCAAAGGAACGGATTATGCCGCTACCTTTGTTCCTCGTCGGAATGGAGATTCTTTACCTTGGGTCTTAGAACTCATGATTCAGCGACGTTTACCCATTCGCACAGAAGAACGAATTTTAACGAAAGATAATCAAGAATTGATTGTTGAATGGCATGGTCGCGCAATTTTTAATGAAGAAACCGATGAATATGAATATTTTGTTGGGGCTGGTTTAGATATTACAGAACGAAAACGCTCAGAAGAAGAATTACTGCTGCTGCAACGCATTACTCAAGAAGTTAGTGTTGCCGCTGATTTTAATGCCGCCTTAGAAGTTGCCTTACGATTAGTTTGTGAAACAATTGGATGGGAATTTGGGGAAGCTTGGGTTCCTCATCCCCAAGAAAAATACTTAGAATGTTGTGCCGTTCAATATAATCCTGATCAGAATTTAGATAAGTTTAACACACTCAATAATCAGGATCAAGTTCAACAGGCAGTTCAACCGAATCAAGGATTAGCAGGACGAGTCTGGTCTTCCCGAAAACCTGAGTGGGTTGTTGATATTAACTCTGCTTCCAAACAACAGTTTATTTGTTCATCTGCTATCAGTCAGTTTGGAATTAAAACGGGGTTTGGTGTGCCGATTATTGTCGAGCATCGAGTGTTATCCGTCTTACTATTTTTTATAACAGCAGCTAAAGCTGAAGATCAACGGTTGGTCAATTTAATTTCTTCGATTGCGACTCAATTAGGTTCAGTCTTTCAACGGAAACAAGCCGAAGCAAAATATCGCAGCATTTTTGAAAATGCCGTTGAAGGAATCTTTCAAATTAGCCCGGATGGACATTATATTCGCGTTAATCCTGCTTTTGCCAAAATCTTAGGGTTTTCCTCTCCAGAGGTGTTAATGGAAAGTGAAATCGCTATTCGAGAAATTTTTGCCAATCCCCAACAATTTTATACAATGATTCAGCTTCTCGATAACAATCACTCGATTTCTAACTTTGAAGCTCAACTGTATCGTCATGATCAAAGTTTAATTTGGATTTTAGCCAATGCCCGAGCAATTTTTGATGCCAAACAACAATATATTTTATATTATGAAGGATCAATTATTGATATTACCAGTTTAAAAGAAACTGAAGCCAAACTCCGTTATAGTGCCTCCCATGATTCTCTAACTAATTTATTAAATCGAGCCTTTTTTGTTGATCGTTTGGGCAAAGCCCTGAACAACTGCCATCAACATCATCACTATCGTTTTTCAGTCTTATTTTTAGATTTAGATGGATTTAAGTTTATTAATGATAGTTTAGGACATGGCATTGGAGATGAATTATTAATTGGGATTGCAAAACGCTTAAGAACTTGTTTAAGAGAGGGAGACATTTTAGCCCGTTTGGGGGGAGATGAATTCACAATTTTATTAGAAAATGTAGCGTATACCGAAGAAGTGAAAGAGATTGCAGAACGGGTTCAACGCTCCTTAAAACGTCCCTTCAATTTAGAAGGAAATCAAGTCTTTATTGGCGCCAGTATTGGCATTGTTCACAGTTCCGCTGAATATCAATTGCCCTCGGAAGTGTTACGGGATGCAGACACGGCGATGTATCGGGCAAAACAACAAGGAAAAGGCTGTTATGTGGTGTTTGATGCCACGATGCGAACCGATGCTTTAAGACGGTTACAGTTACAAACCGATTTACGTTGGGCTTTAGAACGCAATGAATTTCAACTGCGCTATCAACCGATTATTGAATTAGATACCGGGGAAATTGCCGGGTTTGAAGCGCTGTTACGGTGGGAACATCCCCTAGAAGGATTTATTTCCCCAGCCGAATTTATTCCAGTGGCAGAAGAAGCCGGATTAATTGTTGGCATTGGGGAATGGGTGTTATGCGAAGCTTGCCGTCAGTTAGACCGATGGAAACAACGCTTTAATCCTGATATTCCGTTAATGATGAGTGTTAATTTATCCAGTCAACAATTTACCCTGGATTTAAGTCAAAAAATTGATAGAATTTTAAGAGAAACTAACGTCCGAGGAGCCGAATTAAAATTAGAAATTACCGAAACCGCGATTATGGCAGATCCTCAACTGGCGATCGCGACTTTAAATGAACTGAAACAACGAGAAATTAAACTGTGTATTGATGATTTTGGAACCGGATATTGTTCCCTCGGTTATTTACATAAATTCCCGGTGGATATTTTAAAAATTGATCGATCTTTTGTCAGCCAAATGTCTTTAGAAGAAAATAAGCGAGAACTGGTAAAAGTGATTGTTGCCTTAGCCCATAGTTTAGGAATGCAAGCGATCGCAGAAGGCATTGAATCTTCCGATCAACTGAGTCAATTAAAGCTACTGCACTGCCAATATGGGCAAGGATATTACTTTTCGAGACCCCTCACCTGTGAACAAGCCGAAGAATTATTAATTTACTCTCAACTCAGTTCTTCCTTTAATATTCAAAACTTAAAATTTAAAGTGCAATTGTAGGACGATGCTCTGCCCATCATCAACTAATTATTCAGTCTACGATTATATTAGGATTGATTGTCCCCTAGCTAGATGTTTTTCCCAACCGTTATTTATGAGTCGATTTTCCTATATTAATTCAGAATATTCATGAATTGATGATGGGCAGAGCATCGTCCTACAATTCTTAATTCTTAATTCTTAATTCTTCTTTCTGTCATTTTCAAACTCAGAAAAATAACGGGAATAATCCCAACCGCAACAATGGCTAACGCAGGGCCAGCGGCTTCATTTAAGCGTTCATCGGAAGCTAAATTATAAACCCGCACCGCTAAGGTATCAAAATTAAACGGACGAATCACTAACGTGGCGGGTAACTCTTTCATCACATCCACAAAGGTTAACATTCCGGCTGTTAGTAATCCCCCCCAAATCATCGGGGCATGAACTTTAATTAAGGTGCGGGTTGTTCCCGACCCTAAACTCCGGGATGCTTCATCTAAACTCGGTTTAATTTTGCTTAAACTTGACTCAACGGTTCCAAAAGAAACCGCTAAAAATCGCACTAAATAAGCATAAATTAAGGCGGCGATCGTTCCACTGAATAACAACCCTGTGGAAATGCCAAAGGTAGACCGCATTACGGCATCAATTCCGTTATCTAATCGACCAATCGGAATTAAAATTCCCACCGCAATCACTGAACCCGGAACCGCATATCCCATGGCCGCAATTCGGGCAGATAATCGCATTCCTGAACTCGAATTTAAGCGCACCCCATAGGCAATAATCACCGCAATAATCACCGCTAAAATAGCGCTAATGGTTGCTAAGGTTAAACTATGAAACGCATATTCCCAAAATTGACTATCTAAAATTGTTCCTAAATTTTCTAAGGTCATTTTTAATAAAATTACACTGGGTAAAATAAACCCTAACCCAATGGGAATCAAACAAGTGGCGATCGCTAAATAGGCTCGAATGCCTTTTAACTTAAATGTATTTAACGATTGAAAGCGGCTGCCCGTTTGATAATATTGGGCTTGACGACGAGACCACAATTCAACTAAAATTAATCCTAAAACAAATAACATTAAAACGGCTGCTAATTGGGAGGCTGCCACCCGCTCACCCATTCCTAACCAAGTGCGATAAATGCCCGTTGTAAAGGTATCAACGCCAAAATATTGAACGGTTCCAAAATCATTCAATGTTTCCATCAAAGCTAATGCTAATCCTGCGATAATGGAGGGACGAGCCAGGGGAATGGCAACAGTAAAAAAACTTCGCCAAGGGTTACATCCTAAAGAACGACTCGCTTCTAACGTACAGGTGGATTGTTCTAAAAACGCCACTCTTGTTAATAAATAAACATAGGGATAAAGGGTTAAAGAGAGGAGAAAAATTGCCCCCCCAATTGAGCGAATCCCAGGAAACCAATAATCAGAAACACTACTCCATCCAAATAAATCGCGGAGTAGGGTTTGAACCGGGCCATAAAATTCTAACCATTCGGTGTAAACATAAGCCAGAATATAAGCAGGGGCGGCTAAGGGCAACAATAACGCCCATTCAAAAATCTGACTCCCTGGAAAACGACACATCGTCACCAACCAAGCGGTACTGACCCCCATTAACAATACACCGATACCAACGCCAATCATTAGCAATAAGGAGTTGAGGATATAGCCCGGTAACACCGTTGCGGCTAAATGATTCCAAACGGCGGCAGAATTGGTGAAAATACTACTTAATACGAATAAAACAGGCGTTGCAATCAATAAAGCGATCGCCATGACAAAAATAGTCCAAGCGTCTAAACGCAATCCCCGCAAGGCTTTTGCTCCTGAAGGAATGAAAGATAACGGCACGTTGTGGCACTCCTAAGACAAAAAGTTGCTCCAGTCTAACTGAGAATATCTCTTAAAAACTGGGTAGGATTATAATAAACTTGCTGATGATCAGTTTCAATAATTGATTAACATTAGAGGGGAGTTGTTCAATTCAGAGATGGCTCAATCCGTAATTCTGCATTTAGAGGACGTTGGTAAACAGTTTGCCCGTAGCCAGACACCCGCCGTTCAAGCCGTTAATTTTATGTTACATCAAGGGGATATTTTAGGACTGTTAGGCCCCTCTGGATGTGGCAAAACCACGTTATTGCGAATGATTGCAGGGTTTGAACAGCCTAACACGGGAACCATTACCCTCGCGGGGCGAAAAGTCGCCGGAATTGACGGTTGGATACCCCCAGAACAACGGGACGTGGGAATGGTCTTTCAAGATTATGCCTTATTTCCCCATTTAACCGTTGCCAAAAATATTGCTTTTGGTTTAACTAATAGTAAGCGGAAATTCCCCCAAACTATCAATAAACGGGTGGCTGAAGTCTTAGAATTAGTGGGGTTATCCGGTTATGAAAAACGTTATCCCCATGAAATGTCTGGCGGACAACAACAACGGGTCGCTTTAGCCCGTGCGTTAGCGCCTGATCCGGCGATTGTGTTATTAGATGAACCGTTAAGTAATTTAGATGTTCAAGTTCGCTTAAGATTGCGACAAGAATTACGGGATATTATTAAATCGGCGGGAACCACGGCTATTTTTGTGACCCATGATCAAGAAGAAGCGTTATCGATTTCCGACCGGGTGGCGGTGATGCGAGACGGACATTTAGAACAATTGGGAACCCCTGAAGAAATTTATCAGCAACCCGCCTCTCGGTTTGTGGCGGAATTTGTCACCCAAGCGAATTTTATTCCCGCAGAACGTCGGGGAAATGTTTGGGAAACAGAAGTCGGTTGTTTTGCCATCGAACCCCATTTAATTGAGCAAGCGGTTCCCCATTGGGATCAGGTGGAACTGATGGTTAGACAAGAGGATTTTATTCTTAAACCTGATGATAATGCTGCTGTTGTGATTCGCGATCGCCAATTTCTCGGTCGAGAAAACCATTACAGTTTGCGGGTTCCCTCGGGACGAGAATTAATCGCCCGCACCAGCGCCACAACCGCCTTACCTGTTGGGATACGGGTTAATATTTCTGTTGCCGCTAATGCAGTTCGGGTGTTTCCTAGGCGGAATTCCTAACAGGTGACTGGGTAGAGACGCGCCATGGCGCGTCTCTACAAAGGCGCGTCTCTACTGCAATTGTTAAGTTCTTTACAAAATTTACACTTTTTTGTTTCTTGACCACCATATACTGCTAGATGTAGGCTAGCTAAGGATGGTGTTTAAGGTTATTCAAAATTTTGACGTTTTGAACGAAAAGGCGATCGGATACCGTTGCGTCCTGCCTCCATACCCCATAACCCAACCCCAATGTCTAGGAACAGTTGATCGAGTTTGAGTGGGTTGGGTTAATCGCAGATTTATGCTGACGACCCAATCAACATCTGTCCTAAGCGCGTTGAACGTCTACTGATCTAGAGCCAAAGTTTGTAGGAATATATTCTCATGCCCACGAATAAAACCACCAATAAAAAAAGACGTACCACAACTTCGACAAGCTCTCGTTCTGCCATTGATACGAAAGTTAAAGTGACGGTTTCTCTCACGGCTGAAGCGGCGCAACAGCTAGAGCAAATTACCAAACAGTTAGGGTTGTCGAAATCCGAATTGTTTGAACGGATTTCTAAGGGAGAATTAGTGGTTGCCGCAGAAGGGCAAGAAACTGCGATCGCCATCCACCCTGGAACAGAAGAAACCGTTAACTTACAACTTCCTACCCCTACAGAAGTTGCCGTTCAACCGCCAGCAGAAGATCCACAATTACAGCAGCAGTTAGAAGAACAAACCCATCAAATTCAAGCCTTGCAACAGCAACTGGCTCGACTGGGTGAGTTAGAATCTCAACTCGCTCAAACCGTTCCCGCAGAAACCTACGAAACCTTAAAACAACAATCTCAACAGCAACAACAAACGATTACGGATCTGGAAAACCAAATCGCGCGTTTAAGCCAACTTGAAGAAAGCGTAACACAAACCATTGCGCCAGAAACGTATAACGCTTTACAACAGGAATTAAATCAGCAAAAATCCACCATTTCTGCCTTGCAGCAGCAGTTAGAGGAACAAAATCAAGCCTTAGCGCAACTGCATAATCAACAAGCGAGAATTGCTGAGTTAGAAGCCCAAGTTGCCCATAGTATTTCTCCCGAAAACTATCATGCTTTGCAAACTCAAGCAACGACTCAAAAACTACAACTGGCTCAACTTCAGCAGAGATTAAATGATCTAGTTCCTACTCAAGCTGAACATCACAACGGCACGACGACAACAGTGGGTTATGATGCCCTCAAACAATACCTCGAACAACAAGAAAATATGATTTCTACCCTGCAAAAACAGGTAACAGAATTGCAAGGGTTAGCCTCCATTGGAGAATCTCAACTGTCTAAATGGCGTAACCGTTCATTCAAAGGTTAAAACCGTAGGATGGGCTTTGCCCATCACTACCTTAATTCAACTGTCAAAAACATCGAATTAAATAACTTTCAATCGCGCTTAAATTTATTATTGACTAATTTCTTTTAATTCATCAATAATCGTCAAAGCATCTTGATAACATCCCGCTCAGATACTATTTTTTAAATCCGTTAATTCTTCCATCATCTTGAATTCAATACAAATTAAATAACGCTTGTTGTTGGACTTCAAGCCTTACTATAAAATAAATAAAGCAGTCGAAGCATAGATGAGGACATTGATAAAGGCTGTGAGGCTAAATTATCAAAGATTTTCCTCCCTCCTACAGCGCTCGCTGCCTTCTGCCTTCTGCTATAAAGATGATTTAACCCCTGGGTTTTCTGTAGCCATGACTCAAACCATTGATTTCCTTAGCCACCTGAACGCTTCTCAACGCCAAGCGGTCGAACATTATTGTGGCCCCATGTTAGTTGTTGCGGGCGCAGGTTCGGGTAAAACCAGGGCGTTAACCTATCGAGTGGCGAACCTGATTAGAACTCACCGAGTTCATCCTGAAAATATTTTAGCCGTCACATTTACCAATAAAGCCGCTAAAGAAATTAAAGAAAGAATTGAAGGAATTTTTGCTCAACAACAAGCCGAACTAGAATATAAAAAACCCTTTTCAGCCTTAGCCTTAGATGAACAAACGCGGCTAAAATCCCGTGTTTATCGGACACTCACCAAACCGTTATGGATGGGAACCTTCCATAGTTTGTGTGCAAAAATATTAAGATTTGATATTAATAAATATCAAGATGAAAGTGGGAGAAAATGGGAGCGTAATTTTTCGATTTTTGATGAATCTGATGCCCAAAGCGTGGTCAAACAGATTGTTCTCAAACAAATGAACTTAGATGATAAGAAGTTTGAGCCGAAAAAAGTGAGATATAGCATCAGCAATGCGAAAAACTTAGGCTTATCGCCCCAAGACTATTCTAGAGAAAATCCTGATTATTATGGGCGAGTTGTCTCGGAAGTCTATAGTTTATATCAATCCCATTTAGCCAGTAATAACGCTTTAGATTTTGATGATTTAATTCGCGTTACCGTTGATTTACTACGTCAGAATGAACAGGTATTAGCGTATTGGCATCAAAAATTCTGTCATATTTTAGTGGATGAATATCAAGATACCAACCGCACCCAATATGAATTAATTCGCCTGTTAACCACCAATGGAGAAAACCCCAGAACCTTTAAAAATTGGCAAAATCGCTCAATTTTTGCCGTGGGAGATGTGGATCAATCGATTTATTCCTTCCGCATGGCAGACTATAAAATCTTATTAGAATTTCAAGAAGATTTTGGAGATGGTTTACCCGATGACGATACCCGCACGATGATTAAATTAGAAGAAAATTATCGGTCACGGGAAAATATTCTGCAAGTTGCGAATCATTTAATCGAAAAAAATACAGAACGGATTGATAAAGTATTGCGTCCGACGAGAGGGGAAGGACAACCGATTTTTTGCTATAAAGCCGATGATGAAGTTGATGAAGCGAACTTTATTTATAATCAAATCAAAAATAGTATTGATCAAAGTCCTGAATTAGATTATGGTCATTTTGCCGTATTATACCGAACTAACGCCCAATCTCGCGCCATTGAAGATGTCTTATTAAGACATAATATTCCCTATACGGTGGTCGGGGGATTAAGATTTTATGATCGCAAAGAAATTAAAGATGCTATCTCCTATTTAAAAGTAATTGCAAATCCGGCGGATAGTGTGAGTTTACAACGGATTATTAATGTTCCCCGGCGAGGAATTGGAAAAACAACCTTAGAAGGGTTAAGTAATGCAGCGCAACAGTTAGGAATTCCGCTTTGGGAAATTATCAGTGATGAAGACTCAGTGAATACCATTGCGGGACGTTCTGCGAAATCCGTTAATCAATTTGCTCAAATGATTAAAACTTGGCAAGAACGGGTAGAAACAGAATCAGCATTGAATATTTTAGAAGGGATTTTAGCGGATGCGGGTTATATTCAAGAGTTGAAAAACGAAGGAACTGATGAAGCCGAAAACCGTTTAGAAAATATTAAAGAATTGAGTAATGCGGTGTCTCAGTTCCAAGAGGAATATGAAGACAATACCTTAAGCGGTTTCTTATCCAGTGCGTCGTTAGCGTCTGATTTAGATAATTTACAAGAAGGACAAAAAGCCGTTTCTCTGTTAACCTTACATTCCGCCAAGGGGTTAGAATTTCCGATTGTATTTTTAGTCGGTTTAGAACAGGGACTTTTCCCGAATTTCCGCAGTTTAAATGATCCGTTAGCCATTGAAGAAGAACGACGTTTATGTTATGTGGGAATTACTCGCGCCCAAGAACAGTTATTTTTAACCTATACTTGTCAACGACGGTTATGGGGAACCTTAGAACCTTGTATT
>JBMDYE010000299.1:0-3371 GCA_048595135.1 Planktothrix sp.
TTTTTTTTGGAAAGTCTGCTGATCAATCTAATTTTACGCCCAGAAGTGCCATTTTAGCGGAGGTTCGACAACGAATTTCTGAGTTAGATTTACAACAAGAACGCATTGCGAAAAGTATTCCTCCAGGCCCCCAACGAATTCGAGGGGTGGCGGGTTCAGGAAAAACCGTATTACTCTGTCAAAAAGCGGCACAAATGCACCTCAAACATCCCGATTGGGATATTGCCTTAGTCTTTTTTAGTCGCAGTTTATATGAACCGTTTATTCAACAAGTTGATCAATGGTTAAGGCGGTTTAGTTGTAATCAAATTGGCTATGATCCCCATGATTCTAAGTTAAAACTTCTCCACGCTTGGGGTGCAAAAAATCAACCTGGATTTTATAGTATTGTTTGTGAAGCAGCAGGAGTTTGGAGTAGAAGTATTCACCGCACCACTCGAATTAAACCCAACGAAGCCTTAGCAGAAGCTTGTTGTCATTTATTACAAACCGCTAAGATTCCTGCAATTTTCGATGCGATTTTAATTGATGAAGGTCAAGATTTATTAGTAGAAGATGATTTAAAATTTGAAGGAAAACAGCCGTTTTATTGGATGGCATATCAAGCTTTGCGTCCGGTTCAAACTCAGAAAGAAACCGGATTAGACGCGCCAAGACGATTAATTTGGGCTTACGATGAATTACAAAGTTTAGAGAGTTTAAAAATTCCAACCGCTAGTGAATTATTCGGTGATGAATTAGGGCATATTGTCACTGGAGAATATGAAAATAACATTAATAAAACCGAAATTCTCTCCCAATCCTATCGAATTCCTAGACCCATTTTAAGTGCCGCTCATGCGATCGCAATGGGTTTTTTCCGTCCAGAAGGTTTACTCACCGGAATGACCTTTGCCGCCGACTGGGAAACGTTAGGATACAGTCACCAGCCAGTAGGGGCGAAGCATTCGGGCCAAAATTTAGGGCAAAAACCGATAACTTACCGACCGAATGCTTCGCCCGTACCCAGTCACCAGTCACCAGTTATAAATTATCATCCCTTTTCCCCTTCTCCCTCTACTCCCTCTGCTCCCCCCGCCTCCTCTGCCTCCTCTGCTCCCTCTGCCTCCTGCCTCCTGCCTCCTGCCTCCTTCAACCCGATTCCTCAGTTATGGAAAGATTCGGTGATTGAATTTGAGGTTTATCGATCGCGTGAGGAGGAATTAAAGGGTTTAGCCGATCGCATTTTTTATAATTTAAAAATAGATGGCTTGCGTCCGAGTCGAGAAATTTTAATTATTATCTTAGGAACCGGATGGGAGGCGATCCAATTAGAAACCCAAGTGGCGCATTTTTTAATCCAACAAGGGTTAGATATTTTTATCCCTGGAACCGTTGATTGTAATATTCTTAAACCCAGTCCTGATCAGGCTAATCAATTTTGGTGTGAAGGTGGAATTACGATTTCTCGGATTCATCGCGCGAAAGGACATGAAGCGGATCTGGTTTATTTAGTCGGACTCGATCAAATTGCGCCCCAAGCAGATGATCTGACGATTCGGAATCAATTATTTGTAGCATTAACTCGTTCACGGGGTTGGGTAAGATTAACAGGAATTAATTCCTATCCTTTCTATGAAGAAATCGGGCAAGTGATCACAAGCGGAGATCAGTTTCCATTGAACAGGAAAGGGAAACTCCAACGGGATATTAGTATTACCGATGCCGGAGAATTATTAAGAAGATATGCACAAGGCGATCGCAATTTCCAAGGGGTCAATTTATCAGGATGGGATCTATCTGGAATTAATTTAAGCGGTGCGAATTTAATCGGTGCTAACCTGAGCTATACAAATCTCACCCAAGCGAACTTAAATCAAGCTAAATTAGTAGTAGCGAACTTGAATCAAGCTCAGATTAATGGAGCCAGTTTACAGCGAGCTAAATTAGTGGGAGCCAGTCTAAAACAGGCTCAGTTAAATCATTGTGATTTAAGACGAGCAGAACTGAGTGATGCCGATTTAAACCAAGCCCAACTGATCGGTACTCAGTTAAACGATGCTAACTTGAGTGGAGCCAATCTGGAGCAAGCGAATCTAGATCAGGCGAATCTTCAGGGTGCTATACTCCAAGACACTATTCTCGCACAAGCCACCACGCCGGAGTGAATCATTTTGTCAAAACTAGACCGTGAGGCGATCAATTATCATAAAATTATAAACCTGTTTTGGGATTCGCTGATTTATTCTCTGCCTTTCTCCGTAAAGCCTATTATCTTAATAAGGTTGAGCCCTTTCTACCCTCTCAAAAGTTAACTTTCCCTACATTCAATTCCCCCTGTATCCTTTATAACTTTAAATGGATCAACAGGATTTTACAATCCGTTAACTGTTAGCGGTTAACCGTTAATTGTTAATCTAAAATGCAGAAAAAACTGTTATGATCACCCTTCCTGGCTATCAGATTCTTAACCCCATTTACAACGGTTCTAGAACACTGGTTTATCGTGGAATTCGTTTGTTGGATAATCTTCCTGTGGTGATTAAACTCCTCCGCAGCGAATATCCTACGTTACCTGAATTAGTAGAATTTCGGAATCAATATACTATTGCTAAATACCTAAATGTCCCTGGAATTGTTCCGGTTCTCAGTTTAGAACCCTATCATAATGGGTTTGCATTAGTCATGGAGGATAATGGCTATATTCCTCTAGCTGATTATTTAGTCAATCGAGAATTAACGGTACGAGAATCTCTGCAAATTGCGATTGAAATTACACAGGTTTTAGAACGGCTGTATCAACACCGAGTCATTCATAAAGATGTTAAAATCCCTAATCTGTTAATTCATCCAGAAACCTTATCAGTTCAACTGATTGATTTTAGTATTTCCTCCCTTTTAAACGCTTCAGCGCAAGAATTAATCAATCATCAGCGCTTAGAAGGAACCTTAGCTTATATGTCCCCTGAACAAACGGGACGAACAGACCGAGGGATTGATTATCGCACCGATTTATATTCCCTTGGAGTAACGCTTTATGAATTATTTACGCGCCGACTTCCCTTTCAATCTTCTGATCCCTTAGAGTTAGTTCATTCTCATTTAGCAAAAGCTCCAGTTCCTCCGGTGGAAATTGAGCAGAATCTACCTTTAATGATAAATCAAATTATCTTAAAGTTGATGGCAAAAAATCCAGAGGAACGTTATCAAACCCCAATGGGGCTGCGATCCGATTTAGAATACTGTTTAGAACAATGGCAAAATTTGGGAGAAATTCCGAAGTTTACCTTAGCCACTCAGGATATTAGTAATCGTTTTGTTCTTCCTGCAAAACTGTATGGAAGAGGGGAAGAAATTGCTCGACTCAATACTATTGTTCAAGAATTTTTAAA
>JBMDYE010000300.1:0-3375 GCA_048595135.1 Planktothrix sp.
GCGGGAATTGGTGGGCCAGAAGCAGAATATCTTTATCCGGTTACTACTCCCCTATTTGGAGAAACTTCGATTAATATAGGTGCTGTTTTTGAGGAACCGATTAATCAATCTCCTTCCCCAGAATTGTTAAACTCACCTCAATCTGAAATCTGGAGTTTCTCAACTAAAAATGCTGTTAATTATGGAGTTGCAACTGAGGAAAGGCGAGAAGGATGTATTAAAAATCAAAGCCTTACCCCTTTAGACATTGAAAAAATTCTTCAGTCTTTAACTTGGTTGTAATAATAGATTCCTCAAGTTAAGTTTCAGGCGTTTTCATAGAATTTACCTTGAAATCAGTTATTCACAAAATCAGGAATATTGCATCTACCTACCCCCCATTAAAAATTTTCTGCGCTGTTAAATTTAACTCTGGAAACACTAACGATTCAATTTGTTCATCTCCTCGAAATAATTTAATTTGATATTCCCCATCAACTAACTGATAAATTGATAAAGTTGGTTGTTTAGGCGAACCAATATAACGACTCCCACCTAAACCTAAATAATCAACAATCCAATATTCAAAAATTCCCAATGCTTCATAATCAATCATTTTATGAGCATAATCATCTCGCCAGTTGGTACTAACCACTTCAATAATTAAAGGAATCGATGATCCTTGGGTCAGAGTTGATGCTTTTTCCCATAAAGGTTCTGTTGCTAAAGCATCACGGTTAACCGCTAAAACGTCCGGTAAATAGCCTGTTTGTTCATAAGGAGATTTTACTAAAGCATTTTTAGGAAACCGATAAGGAAGTTGTAGGCGACGAGTTTCTAAAATTAATTCTGTTTGTAAAAATTCTATGATTTCTTCATGTTTTCCTGTCGGCTGTATTTCGACAACAACTCCTCGATGTAGTTCATAACGTCCGTTTTCCGGTTTCCAGTCCAGAAACTCATCAAAACTCATTAACTGGGATACGGTTTGAGTCATCAAATTACCTCAATTTTCCTAAGTCTAGAATAGCAATTCAAATAGAAACAGAAGTGTGATCATCTTAACAAAATTGCTCTCAGCTTTATTTGTATCCCATTCAAACTCAACACCTTGAAGTCGGTCAACAAAATTCATTATTTATTGAACTCTTCTTCTTTAATTAATGTTCTGGGACTTCTTGAATACTAGGTAATCTATGCTCTTGCTTATAAACTGATAAAAATACAACGACAAATAACAAATGGAGAATAGGGAACTCGAATCCCTGACCTCTGCGGTGCGATCGCAGCGCTCTACCAACTGAGCTAATTCCCCAGACGAGTTAAACCCTCAAACGGTGAGGAATGAAGTTTAACTCCGACTTTTTATCTTAGCACGAACTCACCCCAACTTGTAAAGAGGGTTGGGAAAAATTTTCTTGAATTCGATCCAGTTCCAGATCTGAGAAGCGGTCAACTCCCCAATTCGCCCAACGTTGTAACAGATGTAATGGATAAGTATGGGCCACACCCACCACCTGCATTCCCGCCTGTTGCGCCGCTGCAATTCCCGCAAAGGTATCTTCAATCGCCAAACATTCCGAGGGCTGTAAATTCAAGGTAGAGTAAACGTCGTTAAGGCGCTGCATTCCTAGTAAATACCCATCGGGTTCCGGTTTGCTGGCGGTGATATCATCTCCTGCAACAATAACCGGAAAATCGTTAATCAGTCCCGCCCGACTTAATACCAATTCCACTTCCGCCCGAATTGCTCCTGTAACAACAGCTAATTTTAAATCAAGGGTTCTGAATTGTTCAATTAACTCGCACAGTCCCCCATACAGGGGTAATTCTTCCAACTGTTCTAACCGAGATCGATAGGCGAGGGATTTTCGTTGAATTAATTGATCTAGATAATCATCATTAACCGACCGACCCCGATAAGCGAGTAAATCTTTTAAACAGCCGCGATCGCTCCTTCCTAAACAAAAGCGCCGAAATTCTTGGGGAGAAGACCGCAAATTTTCCGCTAGCAACAATTCCTCAAGCAGTTGCTCATGAATCGGCTCATCATTAATAATAATTCCATTAAAATCAAACAGAACCGCTTTTAAACTCATTTGATAATAGGAAACAGGGAATAGAGCAAAAAAGAATGGCTGGGAGTATCATTCCATTCAAAACGATACTCCTAAGAATAGATTAACTTGTTTTTAACCCAGTCGGAAAAAAACTTTAAGCGGGGGAAGCATATCCTAGATCTTGATTTAATTCTGATGCTTCCACAGTCCAAGATGTCTTAGAAGCAGTTAAAGGTTTTACCCCTTGACTAATTTGGTGTATCCACCACCAATCCTCCGTTCCCACTGCGCCAAACCCTGCTTTTTCTAACATGGCATTCAAATTTCCCCCTGCATAGGTTTTAATATAAGGTTCTTCAAAAATTTCTGTTAACCATTGGGTGTCAAATAAGGTTTTTTGATTCCCATCAAAAATAATCATTTGTCCTCCTGGTTTTAATAAACGAAACCCTTCTTGTAAAATAGCTTGGGTAATGTCTGGAGGGGTTTCATGGAAGAGGAGAGAAGCCGTTACTACATCAAAAAAAGCATCAGGAAATCCGGTTTGTTCTGCTTTTCCCTGTCGCCATTCTATCGTTAAGTTAGCGTTTTTCGCTTTTTTAGCAGCCGTCACTAACATATACGGTGATAAATCTAATCCGATGACTTGGGCGGTGGTAAATTTTTGTTTTAACAGTAAGGTTGTTGATCCAGTTCCACAGCCTAAATCTAAAATACGCTGCGGTTGACCTTGAATTCTATCGACTAAACCCTGTCGCACCCAAGTTTCATTCGGAAGCACAACATATTGAGTAATCGGATCATAGGACATCGCTGCATCGCGATTCAGATATCCGTTTTTAATGCCATGAAAATTTTGACTTTTGTAATACTCAGGATAAACGAGTTGAGGATTAGTTAAGCGATCGCTTTCCTGTTCCCAATTTACATCTCGATAAGCGTCTTTTACTTGCTCCCAATCAATTAAAAAATTGCCAAAAATCGGCGCAAGAAATTGTTCAAAAATTGTATTTTTATTCATAAATAAAAGACCCCTAAAAACTGATTACTGATGACTAAATCTCGAAAAAACCTTAGCGATTTCTGTCTATAAGGGCGAGGGAACCTCGCCCCTACGCCGGAAATTGATTTCACAACTAATCAACTAATAACTGTATTTCACTGATAACTGATTACTGATTACTGATTACTGATTACTGATTATCGTTCCGTTGCGATCCAAGCTCTGAGAATTTCTCCCACTGACCAAGCTTGAGCAATACATCCGTGCGGGTGCATGGGAGCATTCCCATCAAAAATTTCACTAATATTGCCCAAACCTGCCATTGTTAAATGG
>JBMDYE010000301.1:0-13005 GCA_048595135.1 Planktothrix sp.
AATCAAGATAAACCGATTAAAATAGCCGTTGCTAAAGATGCAGCATTTAACTTTTATTATGCTGATAATTTAGAGATTTTACAACAGCTAGGAGCAGAATTAGTGTTTTGGAGTCCGTTAAATGATCAGCAGTTACCGGACGGAATTCAAGGATTTTATTTTGGGGGTGGTTTTCCAGAAGTCTTTGCAGAAAAATTAAGCCAAAATCAGAGTATTCTAAAAGCAGTTCGAGAAGCTATTTTATCAGGAATATCAACGTATGCAGAATGTGGCGGGTTGATGTATTTATGCGAAAATATTATTGATTTTGAAAATAACTCTTGGTCAATGGTAGGAGTATTACCGACAACGGCTGTGATGGGAAAACGGTTAAAATTAGGGTATTATCAAGCCAAAGTATTAAGACATACGCCCTTATTATCTGAAGGTAAAATGATTACCGGACATGAGTTTCATCGTTCTGAACTTCTTCAAAATTCTCATCAACCTTTATATGAAATGCAGCGTGTTTTCTCAGTGGAAAATAACACCCCTATTTTAGAAGGCTGGGGAAATCTCCCTAACCTTCATGCGTCTTATTTACACCTTCATTGGGGAGATAAAATTAACATTCCCATTCGTTTTTTACAGTCTTGTCTGTAGGGACGGGGTTCTTTCTCCCAGACTAACCTACCGCAAGGACTTAGGGAATTTGATTAACGGCTTGCTGAAGAACTTCAACCCCTGCATTGGGAAGATGGGCGTTTTCACTAATATGACGTTTCCAAGCTTTTGTACCCGGTTGTCCTGCAAATAATTCTAATAAATGGCGAGTAATGCTATTGAGTCTAACGCCTTTTTTCACCCAATAATCAACATAAGGATACATGGCTTCAACAATTTGATGGCGGGTAAGGATAGGGGTATTTTCTCCATAGATTTCTTGATCAGCCACTGCGAATAAATAAGGGTTATCATAAGCCGCCCGTCCGATCATTACCGCATCAACAACTTGCAATTGTTGTTTCACTTCTGCTAAGGTTTTAAACCCCCCATTAATTTCAATAAATAACTGGGGAAATTCTTGTTTTAATCGATGCACTTCTTCATACCGTAACGGCGGAATAGTCCGGTTTTCTTTCGGACTTAACCCTTGTAACCACGCTTTCCGCGCATGAACTGTAAACCGTTGACATCCGGCGTCAGAAACAATTCTGACAAAATGCGCCATATCTTCATATTTATCCTGTTCATCAATCCCAATTCGATGCTTAACTGTTACCGGAATATTAACGACTTTTTGCATTGCTTCCACGGCGTTTGCAACTAATTCCGGTTGCGCCATTAAACAAGCGCCAAAATTGCCATCTTGAACCCGACTACTCGGACATCCCACGTTTAAATTGACTTCATCATATCCCCAATCTTCAGCTATTTTTGCACAGGTTGCTAAGTCTTTGGGGTTATCTCCTCCTAACTGCAAAACTAAGGGTTTTTCTTCAGGAGAAAATCCTAATAGTTTTTCCTGATCTCCATGTAAAATTGCCGCCGTTGTCACCATTTCCGTATAAAGTAGGGTTCGCCTTGTGATTTGTCGCATAAAATAACGATAATGGCGATCAGTGCGATCCATCATCGGCGCAATACTTAAGGGATTACCTACTTTTGTTAACGGAATAATGTTGACAGAATTCATGGGAAATGAACGATGATTTCGAGTGTTTATTCTTCTGGTTTTAATTGTAAGGTAATTTTGAGAGTTCCTGTCAAATCGCTGGGAGGTTGCCAAGATTGAAGCGATCGCCGAATTCGGTCAATTATAATTGCTTCATCTCCGCCTTTCGTTACAGAAACGGTTGAGCTTAAATCATCAAAGATAATTCGTTTCACATTCCCTTCATTGACAACAACTTCAAAAATAATATTTCCGCCGACTTTTTCAGGTAAATTCACCCCTTGTAAATAACGGTTTAATTCAGAAATTGTGTTTTCATTATTTAATCCGTTTACCTGAATAACTTGTAAGCGAGAGGAGGGTAATCTCAAGCTATTAATATCAGGTTGGGGGGGAATTGGTGCGGGGAAAGCTTGAGGAACAGGCGCCATTTCTGGACTCCGTTGTCCGCGATAATTGAATCCTGAAACGGCAGAAATTCCTCTAGCATAGGTATTAGTAGGTGCGGCGGATCTTTCCCGTTGTTCTGCATTTCCAAAAATTCCGTCATAACTGACGCCTTCGGGTAATTCGATAGGAACTTCAACGGTGCGAGTTTCACCATTCGGATCAACTCTAACTTCTTCACTAATGGCAACAAAGGCAGTATATTGAGATAGTAACCGATAGGATAAAGCGGTGCGAGTTACGGCTTCAACGCCGGATTTTGTTTCGCCACTAAACATTTCATTCATTAAAGATTTAATTTTAGAACGTCCCCAAAGTTTGGCGATCGCAACATTTCCCATTTCTCCAGAACTACCCGTATTAAAATTAACAGGTAAAGTTTGTTCAAAGCGATCGCCTCTGGCGGTTTTAGCAGTAATTTTAATTTGACCATTGCGACGATCAACTTTTCGCCCAAATAATACTAACGGTTGATTATCAAATAAATCAATAGGGTCAATGGGATAAATTTCCGGTTCTAATCCTTCCCCTTGCCAACTGATTTCAATATCGGTTAAAATGGGATTATTAATTTGTCTAAAAAATCGTTCAACGGCGGGTTCTGTCGCTTCATCTTGGCGAACAATTTGAGCGGTTCCTCGTCCCATTTCCGCTAACCGATTGAGTAAAAATCGATTCACAGAACTTCCTACCCCAAAACTATAAAATCGATTTCCGGGTTTGAGTTGATTTTGAACTTCCGCGATGACTTCATTTTCATTGCCAATATAGCCATCGGTTAATAATACAATACTGCGTAATCGTTCCGAGGAAGGAGGAGGAAGTCTGAGAACAGTTTTAATCCCATTGAGTAATTCTGTTCCGCCATCTGCTGTTAATTGGTTAATATAATTAAGGGCTTTTTCTCGATTTTCTGGGGTGTTTGCTAAGGGAGTTTCTGACAGTGCATTCGTAGTATTAGCAAAATCAATAATATTAAAGGTGTCTTGAGGATTTAAACCTTCAATAAACCGCTTCATTAACGCTTTCGATTGTTGCAAAGGTTCCCCTTGTTGTGAACCGGATGTATCCATTAAAAAGATCACATCTTTGGGAATAATTTGATTAGGATTATATCGAATCGCAGGTAATAAATAAACGGCAAAATGTCCCCCGAGGCGATCCGCTTGGGTTAATACCGTTGCTCTTGTATTTTCTCCAGCTATTTGATACCGAAGGATTAAATCTTTATTGGCAATTTGATCGGATTCATCTAAACGAACAAAAACCGTATTACCTCGATTTTCAGTAATAATTTTATGAGACGTTGAACGAACATTTTCAATGGGAAATCCGGCGTTAATTTCAACATTAACTTGGATTCTATGATCAGAATTCGTATTTTTTCCAACGACTGGCGGCGTGATGCGACCCGCATCGGGAACTTGATCAGTGTTGGGAGTATTCGGAATTAATTGACCCGGAATATAACGGGGGCCAACGACCATCGGAAAGACAAATTCATAATCTCCCCCTTCAAATTTTAATTGATCAACATAGCGAATCGTCACGGAAATTTGTTCTCCGGGTTTAATATTCGCTAAAGATTGAGTAAAAATATTATCTCTTTCTTGTTCTAATAAGGCGGCGGTGCGACCTTGTTGTTTCGCTTGTTGATATCGGATATTTGCATCTTCTCGCGTTTCAATTCGGGATTTAATGATGCGATCGCCGATTTTTATTTCCATTTCATCAACGGCGGCTTGATCAGGAAGGGGAAACACATAAACCGCTTCTAACGTCTCTTCAAAGGGATTTTCAAAAATTTGGGTCACTTCTACCCGTGAAAGATTCCCTGAAACTTGAGCATTAACTTGAGTTTGTTTGAGGGGGAAAACTTGGGTTTCTGTCTCCGATTGGACATATAATCCCCCTAATTTTTTTTCCGGTTGAATAGAAGGAAGTTGAGCCATGTGTAAGGATGATAATTTGGGGTTAACAAGTTGTGCAATAGTAGGTTTTCCGTCAAACGTTAAGGTTAAACTATTAAAAATAAGAACGCCAAAGGATAGTTTTGCTAAAATAGATACAGGATTTATGAATAAAGGAGCCATTCTTATATTAAACTATTGATGAGAAGTTGGTCTGGTGACTATGACAAAAAAACAAAATAAACGTTCCTGATCAATGCCAAATTTTAATTCAGGGATCAGGCGTCAGAGAGGAGAGCGTAAAAATTATAGACAAATGGGTTGTCAAATATCCACTGGCTTTACCCCGCTTAGTGTTAACAATCGTAGCCTAACACCTACCAATCCGTTTAAGGCGAATTTTAACTGTTAATTTTTATATTTTAATTTTATCATGTCTCAGCTTAACGGTTCCATGCGGATTTTTATTAGTACAGGAGAAGTTTCTGGCGATTTACAAGGTGCAATGTTAGTTGAAGCGTTATTTCGACAAGCGAAACTGTTAGGAATCTCCCTAGAAATTTTGGCATTAGGGGGGGGACGAATGGCGAAAGCGGGAGCGACTATATTAGGAAATACAATGGGGATCGGTTCCGTCGGAATTTTGGAATCTTTACCTTATATTTTGCCGACTTTTTTAATGCAGCAACGCACTCAACAATATTTAAAAAACAATCCCCCTGATCTTGTGGTTTTAATTGATTACATGGGGCCTAATATCGGGATCGGAAATTTTATTCAACAAACCTTTCCGAATGTTCCTATTATTTATTATATCGCACCGCAAGAATGGGTTTGGTCGTTGGGTGCAAAAGGGACGGCACAAATTGTTAAATTTACCCAACAATTGTTAGCAATTTTTCCAGAGGAAGCGCGTTATTTTAGCAAAAAAGGTGCGAAGGTTACTTGGGTGGGTCATCCCTTATTAGATCGGATGAAAACAGCACCGAGTCGGGAGGAAGCAAGGCAGAAATTAGGAATTAAATCGGATGAAATCGCGATCGCACTGCTTCCCGCTTCTCGTTGGCAAGAAATTAAATATTTAATGCCGATCTTATTTGCAGCGGCTCAAAAAATCCAAGCACAATTACCCCAGGCTAAATTTTGGATTCCCTTATCTTTAATTGAATATCAAGAAGCCATTGAAACGGCAATTAAAGAGTATGGTTTAAATGGGGTATTAGTTCAAACAACAGACGAAAATTATCAAACGTTAGATGTATTAGCAGCCGCCGATTTAGCGATTACAAAATCAGGAACAGTGAATTTGGAAATTGCGCTATTAAACGTTCCGCAAGTGGTGATTTATCGAGTCAGTCAGTTAACCGCTTGGGTGGCGCGTCATCTGCTCAAGTTTTCCATTCCGTTTATGTCACCCACTAATTTAGTGCAAATGAAGCGTATTGTCCCAGAATTACTGCAAGAACAAGCCACCCCAGACGCAATTTTTAATGAAGCAATGGAATTATTAAATAATCCCCAACGCCGACAAAAAATGTTAGAAGATTATCAAGACATGAAGCAAGCGTTAGGCGAAGAGGGAGTATGCGATCGCGCGGCGTTAGAAATTTTAAAAAATTATACTCTCAATGTAGGACGGGCTATGCCCATCAATTAATTAATGATTGTTTTTATTAATTCGCGAGGATACGGTTGATTAACTAACTCTTAATCAGGATGAACACTCCCATCAGGAAGAATTGCCCCTGCTAAATTAGCTCCCGTTAACTTTACCATAATCCGATCACCCGATCCCACTTTTGCCCCGGTTAAATTAGCCCCCCTTAAATCCGCCCCGCTTAAATCTGCCCCAATTAAATTCGCTTCCTGTAAATTGGCATAACTTAAATTTGCTTGTAAAAAATTAGCCCTAAATAAATTCGCCCTTAATAAACAAGCCCCACTTAAGTTAACTTTATGTAAAAACGCATCACTTAAGTTGGCATCGGTTAAGTCAGCCCCGCTTAAATTACGGTTAGAAAAGTCTTTTTCTTTTAAATCTGCCCCTTTAAAATCTTTCCCACTTAAATCAGGTCTTTGAGAAGGGGGTTGGTAGGTTGGTGTTTGAGAAACTTCAGACGGTTTAGACGGTTGAGATGTTGTTGAATAATGGGAATTTGTCGCCTTTCCAGCAGTCGCATTTTCAGTTGTTTGAGAACTGCGTTGATAGGATTGATAGGGAGAGTAAAACGGTTGACGCGCATAGGAATGGGACGCATAATTCCCATGCCCATTCGAGTTAGAATGCCCAGAGGATTGAGAGGAATAATTTCCATGCCCATTCGAGTTAGAATGTCCAGAGGATTGAGAGGAATAATTTCCATGCCCATTCGAGTTAGAATGTCCAGAGGAATGGGAAGAATAATTCCCACTTCCATTAGCACTCGAACGTTGATAAGATTCTCCTCGATGATGAGAAGATGTTGATGAGCGTTGGGTGGATTTTGCCGAAGCTTGACCCCGCAATAAAGACCGCAATTTATCCCGTGCTTGGTTAATTTCTTTCAGCTTTTCTTCTGCGATTTTTCTGAGCCGTTGATTTTCTTCAGGAATGCGATCAGGATGCCAAATAAATGCCAAGTCTTTATAAGCTTGATCCACCATCTCTAAAGATGCACCAGGCTTAAGGTCGAGGACTTTATAGTAATAATTCAACTCACCTGGAGTGATCATAGGCAAAATCCAGAATTAAGAATTAAGAGACTCAAGCAGCGTCCTGAGTGGAACGTTGGCGGAGCCTGTGCGTAGCACTTAAGGATCTGAATCGCGCAGCGTCAGTCGCGGAGCGTAGGCGGAGCCTGTGCGTAGCACGTAAGGATCTGAATTAAGAATTATGGCAGGAAATCTTCCTAATTCTTAATTTTTACTTCCGTTTCTGTTCTCGAATTAGGGGAAATGACAACTCGAACTGTATTAGCGTTCTAGCTTAACATACTCCTCTAGCCCTTGACGACCTACCACCTAACGAAACACCCCTAAAGCGTTGTGAACGGGTGCGGCGGTGTCAGGAACACGGTTCAACAGTTGACCTCCTAAGACTAAACTCGTTGAACTTCCTCCGTCTAAATTCAAGGCATCTATAGCTCCTAATTGTTGCATAATTTGAGCCATTTCTGTTAATTTGGCGCCTGTTCCTCCGACGCGGTTGTGAACGGTAACAATTAACCATTCTCCCTTGGCGGTTATCCCTACACCACTGCGAATTGCGGCTTGATCTGCAAACCAAGTATTAAACCCTTCTGCGATCGCATCAACCACAATTTGTCCTCCTTGTAACAACAACGGCCCCCCTCCTAAAATATGAGGAAATGAATTAAAGTCCAAGGGGGTTGTTTGCGCTTCAATTTTTATCACAGTTCCCACAGGAAAGCTACTTAAAGCACTACGAAACGATCGCAATGTCAATAAATAACCATTTGGGGGAATCAAAATTGGCGTTTTATCATCCGTTTGTTCCAATATTCGTGTCACCTGATTATTTTCTACCAAAATCACAAGTTCATTAGCCGTTAATGGGGTATAACTTTCGCCCCAATCTCTTGTATAACGTGCGATTCCCGCCTTCACATATCCGGTATTTAATAAGTCACAATCTAACCGTTGTCCTGATGGGATAATTAAGGTTTCTTTTAAACTTAATCGACCCACTCTAACTTGTCCCGCATCATTCCAAGCGATCGCCCCCCGATTTAAAATTGGCCCCGAAAACCATTGATTATCTTGCCGAATTGCTCCCAACGGTAATAAATTATTGCGATTAAAATAACCGCCATTAATCGCAGCTAAACATTGCCAATTTCTTACCGTTTTTTCTAAAGCATCAATCCCTTTCATAGCCGTTTTAGTTGTCCAGATCGGACGAAACTTTAAGCCAGAGCTAGGATGAATCGTTAACCAAACCACCGGAAACCGACTATTATTTAACGTGATATATTGTTGTCGCCACCGTAACCCTTTCTCCCAAGCAATATCTCGCTCAATTAAAGCATCCCGTCGCAGTTCAATTAAAATTCGGCTGGGATTACTTAACGTTGAAACCTTCACCCCATAGCCATCCGGTAACGTTCCTTGAATCACCGTTTGATTATTATTCACTTTAATAATTGGACGGGCAGGTTTTTGAGAACTTCCGCCTGTTTCTCCTTCATTTTGTTGATCAGAATTGGGCGTTGGGGTAACGGTTGGAGGGGGAGTTTCAAACGTTTTAATTAGGGAATCCGGCGTTAACCCATCAATCACCACTTCCCATTGAGATGCTTGTTGATACAGTTCCCAAGGTGTGGGTTTATTCAGTGTTACCAACAGGTTTGACTGTTCAGAACGTTCTTCAAAGCTTAAATTTTGGATTCTTCCCATCGGGGAAATTACGTTAAGGGTTTTGTCAGAAATCTCTAAATCCCAATTGGCAAGTTCAGCAAATTGGTTAATATTTAAATACCGACATTCTGAATCAACTTGAGTCGGAAGTTGAGCCGGATTTGAGGCAGAAGAAAACCAAGTCACGGGTTGAACCGTGGTATCCGTTGTATTTAAAAGATTAATGCCTAAAACTTGCTGAATTCCCTTATCACTAATTCCGGTAAACGTTGCCACACCGGAACTCCATTGACTCCAAGCTAACCGCCATTTTCTCCCATTCACTGAAAGATGAGTTCCCGTGCGGATCATTCCAGGGGAAGATAACTCAACAAGATATTGAGAAATAATTGGATTAACTTTTTGCAACAACACTAAGGCTTGAAAAATAATCGCAGCAACTTCTCCTCTGGTTGCGGTTAAATTTGGATTTAAAGCAACTGTATGGGGATAATTAACCACTAATTTAGATCGGGTTGCTGTGCTGATTGCTTGAGTTGCATAGTTGGGAATATCATTCCCATCAACATAAATTTCAGTTAAGTTAAGACTTTCTCCTTTTGGTAACTCTAATCCTGCAACTAAGGCTAATAAAACTTGTAGTCGGGTCACAGGACTTTGAGGTAAAAACCGCCCATCAGGAAACCCAGAAATAAACCCCGCTTCATAAGCTTTTTGAATGGATTTTGCTGCCCAGAAATTCGGCTGAACATCTTTAAAAGGGATATAGTTTCGTTTAATTGGAGTTGGGAAAGCAGCGACTAAAATTGTGGCAAATTCCGCACGGGTTAAATCTTTATCAGGGCGAAAGGTACTATCTTGAAAACCATTAATAATACCTTGAGTTTGCAAGCGTTGAATAAAAGGACGCGCCCAATGTTGGGAAATATCAGAAAAATTAACTTGGGAACTGGTCATATTTACGAAATCCTTAAGAAGAACAGGATGAGATTAGGTACAGCAAATCATTTTATGATTAACCTAATCTTTACTTCTGATTCTTCACCCGTTCTTCAGTTTCATCTTTAAATTTCCCAGTTCTGAGTCTTAGCACAGGTAAAGCGTACTGATCAATCCTCTTTCAAACTTTGCGATCGCTTTTTTAGAGTTGATTCTGCTATGAGGTACAAGCCAAAAATCCGGTTTCTCGCAGAAACCGGGTTTTTTAGTCGCGAATACTTAAGCATACTAAGTAACAAAAAACACATATTAATTGGATTTATTCCGAATATTCCACATCAATAAAAATTTAATATAGATGATAAACTTCCTGCATTCAAAGGGAAATTTAGTTAAGAATGCTCTTAAGGTTTAAGAAATATCCTGGTAACAGTTTTAACCATAGAAACATTAGGTATAAATCACTGGTTATTCTCGATAGAGGTGAAAATGGATGACTCCGGTTTAGACTTTGAGGAAAGGTTTTGGTTCAGCGATGCTGACTCAATGGCGCGAATGATTACAGATAAAATTGGGACGATTGAAAGTTATAATGAGCAAATTGAATATACATCACAATTAATCCAAAAAGAATCGCGATCGCTTTCTTTCTTCAAAAAGTTTTACTCTAGCTTAAAACCTAAATTTTGGTTTAATCTTGGAAATTAATAAACCGTTTTTCTATCTAGGACGTGCGATGGAATCCTTTATAAATGCTGATAATGGGAAGCCGGAATTTTATGGATATTCCGACTTCTCCATGTCAAGATTAAAAGTTTTGCTTGTCAATAATTAATTGCAGCCCTTCAGCAATCTCTTGCCAATTTTGAGCTAAGTCTGTACTCCGATCACTTCGCAGAAATTCTGCTTCTTTAAAACAATGATCAGCCAAAGACTTGACAACCATTCTAATTCCATGTTCTTCAATTAGTTGGTTCAAAGCACGGGTTAACTTCTCACTTTTTGGCTCAGTCATATTTTCTTAGCATTTCAAGGTTATTAGGATTGCCTCTATCATACCCCTATCGGTTCCCCTTGCAAATTACCTACTCTTGAGAATTGTTAGCTCTAAATTGATCTTGAGAAATCAAGGTTAAAATTGCTCGGAGGCGACGTTGTTGATCCCATTTTAAATGCTCTAAATCATTATTAAATCCGCCTGCCTCAAGTTCACCTGTTCTTGGGTTATGATAAGATTTTAATCGCGCACACAAGACGGCATCTTGTTCTAATTTATTTTGTTCTTGGCATTCCTTGAGATGTCGAACATAATACTTTCCCGCGGCTGGAGCTTGGTTGAATAAATCCACCCCTGCTAATATCTCAAATAATCCCCATTTCACCTGGTTGTTCTTAGCTTCTTGCTGTATTTGATCTGCCCAAGATCGTAGATTTTTTAACTGTTTTAAGTCCGCTTCTTCGGGAGAGGAAGCACCATGTTGATAAGCAAAGGTTCCTAAATTCTGTTTGCCATTTCCATAATCCTGATGTCCAAAATATTTCGAGGTAAATCCTCCCTCTAGAGTTCGTGTTCCCTCCGCCATTCCTAACGCGATCGCACCTAACGATTCAGAGTTGGCAAATAATTTAGCTCCTTTAAACTGAGGAATTTTAACAGGGACTTCTAGGGGGAATACAGTTGTTTTTTGAACGGTTGGTTGAACAGTTACAGGGAGGGTTTCTAAAGCAACAGGTTGGCGGTTATGAAAACTTAGAAATATCAGCAGTTCAAATATTGCTAAAATCTGAAGTAGCCCCAACCCAATAAAATGGGATGCTTGTTTTCTAATTAATAGATATTTTTTGAAATTGTAATAATGATGAAATCGTCTTTTTCTAGAAACTTTTACACCCTGGGACAAAATTGGATTAATCACAGGCAAAATTAAATAATAAATTCCTCACAACAAGTCCACCTTATCAGCAGACTATTCATTAAAAAATCCTTCTAAAGTGATAAAATAAACTTGATAAATAAAACAACACTGTCAAGGAATCACCTCAACAGTGTTATTGAAAGCTTTTAAAATGTTCTAACCAATCGTGACTTGACTGGTATCAACGGAAGATGCACCATTAACACCTTTAGCAACGGTTACAATTCGATTTAAAATAGTTTGATCAGGGACTTTTCCTTTTAACACAACGGTGCTATTTGATTGAGCAACCCATAGGGTTTCAATGTCATCCAATTGAGGATCTTGATCAAACGCGTAAGCCACTCGTTTTGCTAAACCGCTTTGATCATATTGACCATCTAAACCCATCCGTTCAGGGGGAATTGTAGCGGTTGCTGTTGAAGCCGGAGCAGAAGCTTGTTGATTTCTCACCGCTTCAACATTCTGAGCATTCTTTGCTTTTTCTTCTTCTTTGCGACCAAATAATCGACTTAACCAGCCCATATTTTTCTCCCAAAATTATATTTTTATGTTCTTTTACAGTAAAAAAATTCACGTCATTTCGCCTCTACCCCTTGAAATAAGTTTGCTCCCCACTTCAAGACGGAAAATTCAAGACTTATCACTTTAGATAGAGTTAGCTAGACCGAGGATTTGCTAAATTTCTAAATTTTGTAAACTGCGGATCAAATAATAATTTAACGGTTCCCGTCGGGCCGTTTCGATGTTTTGCAATAATAATTTCTGTAATGCCGCGATCAGGTGTGTCAGGATTATAGTAATCATCTCGATAAATCATAATTACTAAATCGGCATCTTGTTCAATTGAATTGTGAACGATAATGTTATTTGCTACGAAATTATGTAGACCAGGAACTGTTAAATCATAAACTTCTGTTTCTCGATCAAGTTCAATTGAAACAATTTCATCCCAATAAACATCGCTATTGGCTAGAACAGATCTAGGTAAAGCAATATAACAGTCTAAATTTAACTCCTCTAAACGTTTCCAACCATTAATTGTTAAAAACTTATGATTTCCGGTGGCACAAATGCTACGTCCTAAACCAGTTTTTAATCTATAAGTTTGCTTAGTTCCTGTAGAAAATACATGGCTGACGATCGCTTTTTCTAGTTTCAGGGTTGCTTCATTAACAGCCCATATAGAAAAGCCTGATTTGCCCACTAATTCTTGAATCGAAACTTGTAACCCACTATCAGCGAGTGTAACTAAACTATCTCCAGCTAAACAACCAGATTCCCTTAAATCCGATAACATTGGGCGTTTATTTGTACGCGATTCCACACTCCGGCTTAACTGGGATAAAGCAATCACAGGGACACTTAATTCTCTTGCTAATCCTTTAAGCGATCGCGTAATTCTCGATAATTCCTGGACTCGGTTATCACTACTACTTCCCTCCATTAATTGCAAATAATCGATTAAAACTAACCCCAACGCGCCCCCATTTTCCGCTTGCAATCGTCGCGCTTTAGATCGCATTTCTGTAACGGTAATATTCGGGGTATCATCAATAAAAATGGGTAACTCTGCTAAAGAACTAATTGCCATTGTTAACGGTTCCCATTCCGACTGACTAATGCGTCCTGAGCGAATGCGATTACTTTCAATTTTTGCTTCACTAGATAACAGTCTTTGCACTAACTGTTCCTTAGACATTTCTAAACTAAAAATGGCAATGGGTAACTTTTGACCCTTAGCAATATTATGTCCTAAACCAACGGCAAAGCTGGTTTTGCC